>JAFRSI010000018.1 GCA_017427645.1 Oscillospiraceae bacterium
CGCCAGCAGGGCGGACAGGACGTGGATGGCATAGAGCCACAGCCCCGCCCGGCGGCTGCCGAAGCAGCCGATCCCCGCAACGCCGACGACGAAAGCGGGTCCGCAGTTGTTGCAGAAGGACAGCAGATGCATGGCCTCTGCCCGGTCCACGGCGCCGCTGCGGTACAGCTCCGCCGCGGTGCGGCCCCCCACGGGATAGCCCCCCAGCAGCCCCAGGAGGAAGGCCGCGGCGCCGGTGCCGGAGCAGCCCAGCAGAGGAGCGGCCAGCGGCGCCAGCAGGCGGCCCGTCTCCCGGGCCAGTCCCAGGGAGGTGAAGCAGCTCATCGCCACAAAAAACGGGAACAGGGCCGGGATCACCGACCGGGCGCACAGGGCCAGGGCGTCCCGCGCCGCCTGGGCGGCGGCCGGGGCGTTCCACAGAAAGCTGCCCATCAGACCCAGCAGACCGATAGCCGGGATCAGGCGCCGCATGTTCATCACCTCCCGGACAACTGTATGTCCGTCCCGTCCGCTCCATGCCTGCCAGGCAAGTTTTTCCGCCGGGCGCATAGAGTAGGGGAGAAGGGGGTGCGGCAAATTGGAGGGGCGCAACAGGTGGAAAACGGCGTCGTGGGACGCCATGGAGCGGCTGGACCTGCCGGCGGGGATCACCGGCGCGCCGGTGCTGGAGCTGACGGCCAACCGGGAGCTCTACATGGAGCACCACCGGGGCGTGCTGTCCTACAGCACCGAGGCGGTGGAGATCCACGGCGGCGTGCTGCTGGTGCGTGTCACCGGCGCAGATCTGCAGCTGCTGGCCATGACGGAGGAGGACCTGCGCCTGGGCGGGCGGATCGACCGGGTGGAGCTGGCGGAGCTGGTGGACAGCCATGTATAAGCGGGCGGCCAACTTTCTCCGGGGCAGCGTGTTGGTACGGGTGGAATGCGCCTGGCCCGAGCGGGTGGTAAACCTGTGCTCCGCCCACGGCGTTCCCTTTTGGGACATCCGGTGGGAAAATGCCATCCGCTTTACGCTGCGCACCACCCGTGACGGCGCCAGGCGGCTGCGGACCGTGGCGGAGCCCATCGGCGCGCAGGTCGCCGTCCTGCGTCAGAGCGGCGCGCCGGCCCTGCTGCTGCGGCTCCGCCGCCGCTACGCCCTGCTGGGCGGCGCCGCCGTGCTGCTGCTCCTGCTGACGGCCAGCAATTTCTTCATCTGGGATTTTGAGGTCACCGGCAACGAGACCGTCCCGGCGGAGACGATCCTCCGGGCCCTGGAGCGCCAGGGGGTCACCGTGGGCTGCCCGGGCCTGTCGGTGAACCAGGAGCAGCTGCGCAACCACGTGCTGCTGGAGCTGCGCGACGTCTCCTGGCTGGCGGTAAACGTGAAGGGCTGCGTGGCCCACGTGCAGGTGGTGGAGCGGCACCGTCCGCCGCCCCTGATCCGGGATCGGGACAAGACCAACGTGGTGGCGGCCCGGGACGGCCTGGTGACCAGGGTGGAAGCCCTGGACGGCCAGGCCGAGGTGCTGCCCGGCACCACGGTGACCCGCGGCCAGCTGCTGATCTCCGGCGTGACGGAGGCGGGCAGCTACGGCCTGATGCTGACCCACGGCATGGGCAGCGTGTGGGCCAGGACCTGGTATGAGTTGTCCGCGCAGATCCCGCTGCGGACGCGGCAGCAGGGGGCGGAGGCGGCCAGCCGCACGGAATACGCGCTGATTTTTGGAAAGCACCGCATAAAAATCTGCGGAAAGGGTAGCGTAACGACGTCGGATTGTGATAAAATAACTCGATACAATGCGTGGACATTGCCCGGCGGGCTGCGCCTGCCGGTAACGGTGGCGGAGGAGCGGTACTGCCGCTGCCGGCCGGAGGAGGCGGAGCGGTCCCCGGAGGAGGCCCGGCAGGAGGGGGAAGAGCTCCTGCTGCGCCAGCTGCGCTCGCAGCTGGGGGAGGACGCCTCCGTCACCGAGACCCGCTTTGCCGCGGCCCGGCAGGGTGACTGGCTGCTGGTGACGCTGAAGGCGGAGTGCCTGGAGCAGATCGGCGTCAGCGTCCCGTTGATTGCACCATAGAGATAAAAGGAGGCGCTTGGATGGAACAGCGCATCGGAATCGAACGGATGGAGGAGGCCATAGATCTCTTTGGCTCCTTCGATGAGAATATCCGCCTGCTGGAGGCGGAATTTCACGTAGGCATCGTCAACCGCAGCGGGGAGATCGTCATCTCCGGTCTGCCGGAGGACGCGCTGCTGGCCCACAAGGCCGTGGAGGCCCTGCTGACACTGACGGGGAAGGGGGAGACCATCTCCCCCCAGCACGTGCGCTACGTCATTGGACTGGTGCGGTCCGGCCAGGCGGAGCGGATCAACGAGCTGACCCAGGACGTGATCTGCGTCTCCTCCAAGGGCCGCCCCGTGAAGCCCAAGACCATCGGCCAGAAGCAGTACGTGGACGAGATCATGAAAAAGAGCGTCACCATCGGCGTGGGCCCGGCGGGTACGGGCAAGACGTACCTGGCCGTGGCCGCCGCCGTGGCCGCCTTCCGGGACAAGCAGGTGAACCGCATCATCCTGACCCGTCCGGCGGTGGAGGCGGGCGAACGGCTGGGCTTCCTGCCCGGCGACCTGCAGAGCAAGGTGGATCCCTATCTGCGGCCCCTGTACGACGCCCTCTTTGATATGCTGGGCGCCGAGACGTACCAGAAATATCTGGAGCGGGGCAGCATCGAGGTGGCGCCCCTGGCCTATATGCGCGGCCGCACTCTGGACGACAGCTTCATCATCCTGGACGAGGCCCAGAACACCAGCCGGGAGCAGATGAAGATGTTTTTGACCCGCATGGGCTTCGGCTCCAAGGTGGTCATCACCGGCGACGTGACCCAGATCGACCTGCCGGAGGACAAGACCAGCGGCCTCAAGGAGGCCATGAAGGTCCTGAAGGACGTGGAGGGCGTGGGCATCTGCGAGCTGACCCAGCAGGACGTGGTGCGCCACGTGATGGTGCAGCGCATCATCGAGGCTTACGCCAAGTACGAGGAGAACCGATTCGGAAAGGAGAGAGGACGCTATGGCGAAAAATCACCGAATCCCGGTGACCGCCGCGGCGGAGGTCGCCGTCAGTGACCGCAGCGCGGCTCTGATCCGCCGGGCCATCCGCACGGCCCTGCAATGCGAGGGCGTTGCCGTTGCCTGCGAGGTGGACGTGCTGCTGACCGACGACGCCGGCATCCGGGAGATCAACCGGGACATGCGGGGGGTGGACGCCCCCACCGACGTGCTGAGCTTTCCGGCCTTTTCCTACGTGCCCGGCCAGCCGCCCGCGGACGACTCCGACGCCGACCCCATGACGGGCCTGACGCCCCTGGGGGACATGGCGATTTCACTGGAGCGGGTGAAGGTCCAGGCCGCGGAATACGGCCACTCCCGCAGCCGGGAGCTGGCCTATCTGACGGTCCACTCCGTGCTCCACCTGCTGGGCTACGACCACCTGGACGAGGGGGAGCAGAAGCGGCAGATGCGCGCTCGTGAGGAGGCCATCATGGCCGAGCTGGCGCTGACGCGGTGAGAGAGCTTGCCGCACCTGCGGAGGAGAAGCAATGAACATAGATAAAATGACGGACCGCATCGAGACGGAGCGGTTGGTGCTGTTTCCCTACACCCGGGACAACCTGGCCCTGTTCAACCGGGACCTGCCGGGCTTTGAGGCGGCCTTCGGCGTGGCGTATCGCGGCGAGGAGCTGGATTACCTGCTGAAGGGCTTCCTGGAAAAGCTGGAGAAGGAGATCGCGGAGGACGAGGAGCACTACCTCTTCTTCACGGAGTTTCTCATCGTTCTGAAGGAGAACAGCCGCGTCGTCGGCTCGATCGACTATAAATACGTGCCCAGGGACGGCGTGACGGAGGTGGGCTACGGCATGAACCCGGCCTACGAGGGCCACGGCTATATGACCGAGGCCTTGACGGCGTTTCTGCGCTTCGGCAGATCCCAAGGGATCAAAACCGTTCTGGCGGACACGAAGCCGGACAACGTGAAGTCGCAGAACGTGCTGAAGCGGTGCGGCTTCCGCTTCCTGCGCCGGGAGGAAAACCTCTGGTGGGAAGCGGATCTGACGAGATAAGGAGAACGAGATATGCCCTATATTCCCCCGAAGACCGTCCGGATCGTCTATATCTGCGTGCTGGTCGGGGCCGCTCTGGCGGCGCTGCTGGGCGCGGTGCTCAGCAGCACGGCGGTGATGATTGCCGGCATGGGGGTCATGCTGCTGGATGTGATCTTCCATTTCCTCTGGTATCGCTGCCCCCACTGCGGGAGGCACCTGGGCCGGAGCTGGGGCGACTACTGTCCCCGCTGCGGGAAGAAGCTGGACGCGTGAGGACGGAAGCGGGTCAACGTTATGTAAATAACCAACATAGAATAATTGCTCAAATTCACAAGAAAGTTGAGGATCACCTGAATTATGTCTACCATTAAGAAGACGGCGATGATCACCGTGTGCGGGCGGCCCAACGTGGGCAAGTCCAGTCTGACCAACGCCCTGGTGGGGGAGAAGATCGCCATCGTCTCCGCCAAGCCCCAGACCACCCGCAACCGCATCTACGGCGTGGTGAACCGGGGGGACACCCAGTTCGTCCTGCTGGATACGCCGGGCCTCCACAGGCCCCGCTCCCGCCTGGGCGACTACATGGTGAAGGTGGTGCGGGAGAGCCTGAGCGCCGTGGAGTGCGCGGTGCTGCTGGTGGAGCCCATCGCCAACGTGGGAGCCCCGGAGCGGGCCCTGCTGGAGCGCATCACCGAGGAGGAATTGCCGGCGGTGCTGTGCATCAACAAGATCGACACCGTGGCCGACAAGGCCGAGCTGCTGGCGGTGATCGCCGCCTACAGCCAGGTCTACCCCGATTTCAAGGCCATTGTCCCCATCTCCGCCAAGACCGGCGAGGGGCTGGAGGAGCTGATGGAGGAGCTGGGCAAGTTCGCCCAGGAGGGGCCCCAGCTGTTCCCCGACGGCATGACCACCGACCAGCCGGATCAGCAGGTCTGCGCCGAGATCATCCGGGAGAAGATGCTCCAGTGTCTGGAGAAGGAGATCCCCCACGGCACGGCGGTGGAGGTGACCCGCTTCACCGAGCGGGACAACGGCATCATCGACCTGGACGTGACTATTTACTGTGAGAAGGCCAGCCACAAGGGGATCCTCATCGGCAAGCACGGCGACATGATGAAGCGGATCAGCACCCTGGCCCGGCGGGACATCGAGAAGTTCATGGGCACCAGGGTGTACCTGGAGACCTGGGTGAAGGTGAAGGAGAACTGGCGCGACAACGTGAACTTCATCCGCTCCCAGGGGTATAATGAGGAGTAATGCGCTGGGATACAGCGGGGCCCGGACCGCAAAGATTGTTGTATCCCGGTCGATAATCAGTATATAATTGGTAGAGATAATCGCCGCGGCCCGACGCAGAATAAACTGTGTAGGGAGGCGGCGAGAGATGGACTACTGGAAACTGTTTCGGGAGACCGGCGCGCCGGAGTGGTATCTCCTTCACCGGGGGGAGAACTGCGCTGGCACGCCGCAGGAGGAGATCCATGCAGAGCGGAAAGACCGTGACCACCGGCCTGGTGCTGCGGGAGACGGAGACCAAGGAGACCGATAAAATACTGACGGTGCTGACGCCGGATCTGGGCAAGATCCCGCTGATCGCCCGGGGCGCCCGGCGGCGCAACAGCCCCCTGGCCGCCAGCTGCCAGCTGCTGACCTATTCGGAGCTGACCATCTACCGGCGGGGGAACTGGCGCTATCTGTCGGAGGGCTCCACCATCGAGCTCTTTGACGGCGTTCGGCAGGATTTTGAGCTGCTGAGCCTGGCGTCCTACTTCGCCGAGCTCACCGAGAGCGTGGTGGGGGAGGAGCAGAGCGCAGCCGAGGTGCTGCGCCTGCTGCTCAACGCCCTGTACGCCCTGAGCACGCTGAAAAAGGACCCGGCCCTGGTGAAGCCGGTATTTGAGCTGCGGCTCATGGCTCTCAGCGGCTTCGAGCCCCTGGCCGACGCCTGTGCCGTCTGCGGCAGGAGCGAGCCGGAGCAGCCCATGCTGGACGTGGTGCAGGGCGTGGTCCACTGCGCCGGCTGCAAACAGCCGGGCGGTCTGTCCCTGCCGTTGACGGACAGCAGCCTGGCGGCCCTGCGCCGCGCGCTGTACGCCGACGGGAAGAAGCTCTACAGCTTTTCCGCGGACCGGCAGACGCTGCAGCAGCTCCAGCATGCCGCCGAGAGCTTCGTGGCGGCGCAGCTGGAGCGGTCCTTCCGCACCTTGGACTACTACAAAACCATACGAACCGAGCAATAGAGGAAGATACATATGAGCGACATGTTTGAAAAATCCATCCGCACGCTGGAACTGCCCCAGGTGCTGGAGATGCTGGCCCAGCGGGCCGTCAGCGAGGCGGCCAAGGAGCGCTGCCGCCGCATCCGTCCGGCTGTGGAGTGGCAGGACGTGCTGCGCCTGCAGGACGAGACCGACGCTGCCAGGGCGCGGCTGGGGCTCCACGGCAGTCCCCCGTTTTCCGGGGTGAAGGACGTGGCCGCCTCTCTCCATCGGGCGGACCAGGGCGGTATGCTGAACACCCGGGAGCTGCTGGACATCGCCTCGCTGCTGATGGCCAGCCGCCGGGTGGCGGAGTACGACGCCCAGCGCCAGGGGGAGCCCACGGTCATCGACCATCTGTTTTCCGCTCTCCACAGCAACCGCCATCTGGAGGATAAGATCCGCGGCGCCATCCTGGACGAGGAGACCATTGCCGACACGGCCAGCGCCGAGCTGGCGGATATCCGCCGGAAGATGCGCATCGCGGCCAGCAAGGGCCGCCAGATCCTGCAGAAGATCATCGCCTCCCCCTCCTATGCCAAGGTGCTGCAGGAAGCGCTGATCACCCAGCGGGACGGCCGCTTTGTAGTGCCGGTGAAGGCCGAGCACAAGAGCTCCCTGCCGGGCCTGGTCCACGATATCTCCTCCTCCGGCGCCACGCTGTTTATCGAGCCCATGGGCGTGGTGCAGGCCAACAACGAGCTCAAGGAGCTCCAGGCCCGGGAGGAAAAGGAGATCGAGCGGATCCTGATGACCCTCAGCGCCGCCTGCGGCGACCAGCGGGAGAACATCCTCTCCGACTACGACTGCCTGGTCCACCTGGACGTGATCTTTGCCCGGGCCCAGCTGAGCTACGCCATGAACGCCTCCCGGCCGGAGATCCGCAAGCGGGGCGGCATCTCCCTGCGCAAGGCCCGCCACCCGCTGCTGGACCAGGCCAAGGCGGTGCCTATCACCGTGGGTCTGGGGGAGCAGTTCGACACCCTGGTGATCACCGGTCCCAATACCGGCGGCAAGACGGTGACGCTGAAAACCCTGGGCCTGCTGTGCCTGATGGCCCAGTGCGGCCTCCACGTCCCCGCCGACGACGGCAGCGCCGTCCGGGTCTTCGACCGGATCCTGGCGGACGTGGGCGACGAGCAGAGCATCGAGCAGAGCCTGTCCACTTTCTCGGCCCATATGTCCAATATTGTGGACATACTGGACCAGGCGGACGGCGACAGCCTGCTGCTCTTCGACGAGCTGGGCGCCGGCACCGACCCGGTGGAGGGCGCGGCCCTGGCCATCGCCATCATCCAGTACGCCCGGGGGTGCAAGGCGCTGACGGCGGCTACCACCCACTACGCCGAACTGAAGACCTTTGCCATGACCACCGCCGGCGTGGAAAACGCCTCCTGTGAATTTGACGTGCAGACCCTGCGGCCCACCTATCGCCTGCTGATCGGCATCCCCGGCAAATCCAACGCCTTTGCCATCTCCCGGCGACTGGGCCTGCGGGAGGAGATCATCGAGGCTGCCAGGCTGCAGATGGACAGCGAATCCGTCCGCTTTGAGGATGTGCTGACCCAGCTGGAGGAGAAGCGCCAGAGCCTGGAGAAGGCGGAGACGGAGGCCGACCGGCTGTGGCGCCAGCGGGAGGAGGACGCCCGCAAGGCCCGGACCTTCCGGGAGCAGATGGAGAAGGCCAAGGACAACGCCCGCAGCAAGGGCGAGGCGGAGGCCCGCCGCATCGTGCGCCAGACCCAGGAGAAGGCCGACGAGATCCTGGCCCGGCTGGAGGAGCTGCAGCGCCGCCAGCAGGAGCAGATTGACTATCAGCAGTTCAACGAGGCCCGCGCCGCCCTGCGGCACAGTCTGAAGGAGGCCGAGGAACAGCTGCGGGAGAGGGATGAGCTCCCGGAGCCCGCCTACACCCCCAGCCGCCCCATCGCCGTGGGCGATCTGGTGGAGCTCCCCGGCGTCAAGGCGGCGGCCACGGTGCTGTCGGTCAACGGGGACGGCACGCTGCTGCTCCAGGCCGGCAAGATGAAGATGACCACCAAGGCCGCCCAGGTGCGGCTCCTGGAGGGACAGGAAAAGAAGAAGCCGATCCAGCCCGCGGGCAGCGCCAGCTTCCGCGCGCAGAGCCGTGCCGCCTCCGAGCTGGATATTCGGGGCCTGGAGACGCTGGAGGCCGAGAGCGTGGTGGAGAACTATATCGACGCCGCCGTCCGCTCCAAGCTGGGCACGGTGACCATCATCCACGGCAAGGGCACCGGCGCGCTGCGCAAGGCGGTCCACGAAATGCTCAAGCGCAACCGCGCCGTCAAGAGCTTCCGCCTGGGCCGCTACGGCGAGGGAGAGGCCGGCGTCACGGTGGTCGAGCTCAAGTAGTGCCGAAAAACGGGCGATAAAGGCGACGTTTGTTGTACATTTTGCCGAATGACTCCCGCATTTTGTGGTCATTCCGCGAAAATTTTGTACGAAAGGTCATTGCATTATCCCCGGTATTTCAGTATAATAGCTTCGGTAAGCAGTGATGATTTGACAATTATCCTGAAAATAAAAGGAGAGCTGATTGATGTATACGCAGGAAATCACCGTGAACAATGAGGTCGGCCTGCACGCCAGACCCGCTACTTATTTCATTCAGAAGGCCAACGAGTTCAAGAGCGGCATCTGGGTGGAGAAGGAAGAGCGCCGCGTCAACGCCAAGAGCCTTCTGGGCGTCCTGTCTCTGGGCATCGTTCAGGGCACCACCATCACCCTGATTGCCGACGGCAGCGACCAGGAGGAGGCCGTGAAGGCCCTGGCCGATCTGATCGAGAACAACTTCGGCGAGTAAAACTGCAAAGAGGACGGCGGAGGAGCATTGCTCCTCCGCCGCTTTTATTTTTCTCCGTGGAACCGCGCGTAGACAGCCCGGGCCACGTCCCGGGGCACCACGGCGGCCAGGGCATCCTCCTCCGCCAGGGAGATGGCGCGCACGGTGCCGAAGGCCTTGCGCAGGGCGGCCTGCCGTTTCTCCCCCAGGCCGGGGATGCCGTCCAGCCTGCTGCGGTAGGCGCTCTTGCCGTGCTTCTGGCGGTGGTAGGTGATGGCGAAGCGGTGGACCTCCTCCTGCACCCGCCCCACCAGGGCAAACAGGGGGGGATTGTTCTGGATCCCCAGCTCCTGGCCCGTGACGGTGACCAGAGCGCGGGTGCGGTGCCGGTCGTCCTTTACCATGCCCAGGATGGGGATATCCAGCCCCGCCTCCGCGGCGGCCTCCAGGGCCGAGCGGGCGTGCATCTCGCCGCCGTCGATCAGCAGCAGATCGGGCAGAGGGGCGAATTTCTCATCCCCGTCCAGATAGCGGCGGAAGCGCCGCGTCAGCACCTCCCGCATGGCGGCGTAATCGTCCGGGGCGTCCAGGGTTTTGATCTGAAAGCGGCGATAGGCCCGCTTCAGGGGCTTACCGTCCTGGAAGACCACCATGGAGGCCACCATGTCGTCGCCGCGCAGGTTGGAGATGTCGTAGGATTCGATGCGGCGGGGCGCGGCGGCCAGACCGGCCAGGGCGCCCAGCTGCTCCAGGGTATGGGAGGTGCGCTCGCTGTCGGAGGTGATGCGCTCCACCTCCTCCCGGGCGTTGCGCGCCGCCATGGCCACCAGATCCACCCGCTCGCCCCGCTGGGGCACCCGCAGACCCACCCGGTGCCCGGCCCGACCGGTCAGCAGGGCGGCAAAGGTGTCGGCTCCGTCCCAGGTCAGGGGGAGCAGGATCTCGTGGGGCAGCACCGAGCGGTTCAGATAGTACTGACTCAGCACGGCGGCCAGGATCTCGGCGGGCTCCTGATCGGCAGCGGCGGAAAAAACCTTTACCTCCCGGCCCAGGAGATCTCCGTTCTCGATGTGCAGTACGGCGCAGCCGCAGCGCACCTGGCCGGCGTAGAGGCCCCAGACGTCCGTATCGGCGCAGACGCCGGCGATGACCTGCTGCTGCTTGGTCAGCACGCTCAGGGCACGGACCCGGTCCCGCAGCTGGGCGGCCTCCTCAAACCGGAGGTCCTCGGCGGCACTTTCCATCCGGGCGGTCAGCTCCTCCGTGAGCTGGCGCAGCTTGCCGCCGAAGAGGCGGCAGGCCTGCTCGATCCGCTCCCGATAGACGGCCTCGCCGGGGCCGTCCGGCAGGCAGAAGCCGTCGCACTTGCCGATGTGGTGGTTGAGGCAGGGGCGCTCCTTGCCGATATCCCGGGGGAACTGGTGGCGGCAGGTGGGCAGGCAAAGGGCGCTGCACACCGCGTCGATGGCCAGGCGGGTCTCCCGGCGGCCGCCGAAGGGGCCGAAGTACCGGGCGCCGTCCTCCGCGGCTTTGTTGGTCAGCGTAAAGCGGGGGTAGGCCTCGTCTTTGGCCAGGCGGACGAAGGGGTAGCCCTTGTCGTCCTTCAGCAGGATGTTGTAGCGGGGCTGATGGTGCTTGATGAGGGAGTTTTCCAGGATCAGCGCCTCGAACTCGGAGCTGACGAAGATGGTGTCAAAGTGGTCCACCTGGGACACCATGGCCCGGGTCTTCTCATTGTGGCCGGCGTTCTCCTGAAAATACTGGCTGACCCGGTTTTTCAGCTTCTTGGCCTTGCCCACGTAGATGACCTTACCGGTTTTGTCCATCATCAGGTAGACGCCCGGCGCCAGGGGCAGATCGTTGGCCTTCTGCCGCAGCTCGTCCAGTGTCACGGCGGTCCCTCCCTTCCCGTTGTTTCCCGTTCAGTATAGCATGGGACAATTCCGCCTGCAAGCTTGCTTTTTCTTCCGGGAGTCTGTATAATAATTACCCAGTATGAAAGAGACGGAGCGTGATCGCATTGATCCAGGACATCAGCCCCCACCGCTTTGACCGGACCTTTTCCCGGGAGGAGGCGGCAGCCGCGGATATCGCCCTGTGCTGCCGGGACGACAGGATCCTGCTGCGCCGGGAGGGAGAGGGTTTTGCCCTGCCCCGCTTTGCGGACGCAGGCCTGACGCCTGCGGGCCGCCACGTCTTCTCACTGGACGGCGTAGGCTGCTATCTGGCCGCCGCTCCCGCGGAGGCCCCGGCGGACTGCGCGTATCTGACGCTCCAGCAGGTGCGCCAGGTGCGGCCCATGGAGGTGGCCTTTGCCGCCGTGGTGGGCGTGCAGCTGTGGCGCTGGTACCGCGACAGAGCCTACTGCGGCCGCTGCGGCAGCCCCATGGAGCACAGCAGGACGGAGCGGGCCATGGTCTGCCCCCGCTGCGGCCTGACGGAGTACCCCAAGCTCTGCCCGGCGGTGATCGTGGCGGTGACGGACGGCGACCGTCTGCTGCTGACCCGCTACGCCGGCCGACCCTACCGGGGCGACGCCCTAATCGCCGGCTTCGTGGAGATCGGCGAGACGGTGGAGGACACCGTGCGCCGGGAGGTCATGGAGGAGGTGGGCCTGCGGGTGAAGAACCTGCGCTACTACAAGAGCCAGCCCTGGGCCTTTACCGACTCCCTGCTGATGGGATACTACTGTGAACTGGACGGCGACAGCGCCATCACGCTGGACACCAGCGAGCTGCGGGAGGGCTTCTGGCAGAAAAGAGAGGAGATCACCCCCCGGGGTCAGGACGTGAGCCTGACGTCGGAGATGGTGGAGCGGTTCCGACTGGGAAAGGAGTAACCTATGAAAAAGAAACTGCGCCTCCTGGCCTGTCTGCTGCTGACGGCGACGCTGCTGAGCGCCTGCGGCGGCGGCCGCGTCACGTACATGGGCAAGGCGGAGCCGCCGGCCAGGGAGCCGGCAGACTCTCCCATTGACGAGATCAAGAGGCCGCCGGAGAATACGGAGACACCGGAGGAACCGGAAGAGCCGGAGGAACCGGAAGAGCCTGAGGAACCGGAAGAACCGGAGCCGGAACCTGAACCTGAACCGAAACCGGAGCCGAAACAGGAAGACCCCGCGCCGCCCGCCCCTCAGCCGGAGCCGCCCGCCGGGGATCCCAAACCCGACGCGCCCAAGAAAAAGGGCAATTACAGCTACTATATCAAGGTCAACGTCCAGGCCAACACGGTGACGATCTACAAGCCGGATGCGGACGGATACTACACCGTGCCGGCGCGGGCCATGATCTGCTCCACGGGCACCGCCACGCCCAAATCCGGCACCTATTCGCTGCCCGGCAACCACTGGGAGTGGAAGGGTCTGTTCGGAGACGTGTACGGCCAGTACGCCACCCATATCACCGGCAATATTCTGTTCCACTCGGTCCCCTATACGAAAAAGGGGGACAAGGGATCTCTGGAATACTGGGAGTTTGACAAGCTGGGCACCAGCGCCTCCATGGGCTGCATCCGCCTGCAGGTGATAGACGCCAAATGGATCTATGACAATCTGTACGCCATCCAGGCCGTGCAGTTTTACAGCGCCGCCGATCCCGGTCCCCTGGGGAAGCCCTATGCCCCCCTCATCAGCGGAAACGAGCAGTGCCGCGGCTGGGATCCCACGGACCCGGACGGGAATAACCCCTGGCACAACCAACCCACCACGCTGATCGTGGGGAACTACGTGGGCAAGCCCGCGGACGCGGCCTGTGAGCTGGCCAAAGCAGACGGCCTGCTGCCCGAGACGGTTTCCGCCTCCAGCGACCAGCCGAAGGGTACGGTGATCGCCCAGAGCAT
Source organism: Oscillospiraceae bacterium (assembly GCA_017427645.1). Classification (GTDB taxonomy): domain Bacteria; phylum Bacillota; class Clostridia; order Oscillospirales; family Oscillospiraceae; genus Vescimonas. The sequence goes on from JAFRSI010000018.1 coordinate 12,985, forward strand.
CGCGCCGGGAGACGAGGTGGAAATCGGCACGACCATCGTGTTCACCGTCAGCGAGGGGCCGGCGGAGCCGGAGCCGCCCGCACCGGAGCCGCCGGGCGGCGAGGAACCTGATCCGGGCCCCGGCCAGGACGATCCGCCTGCGGACAACGTGGAGCCGGAGGATCCGGAACAGCCGTAATACGAACAGCAGAAAGCGCCCCGCCGGGATTTCCCGGCGGGGCGCTCAGACTGTCAAAAAAGGTCCGAAAGCGTAGGACGACGGAAAGGAAAATAGTCTGAAAGAAACCCATCAGGGGTGTCTTTCAGCTTTATAATCCCTGTTTTCCGAACTTTTTTAAAAGTTCGGAAAACAGCTCAGCTTGTCAAAAAAGCGGCAAAGCCGCTTTTTTGACAAGCTGAGCGCCCCGCCGGGATTTCCCGGCGGGGCGCTTCGTATCCATTCATCAGTTGAGGCTCTCGGCGTGAAGGGTAAACAGCTCGTCGATGCGCTCCCGCAGCGCCCGGTGCTCCGGGGCGGAGAGGTCGGGATCGGCGGCCATCAGCGCCTTGGCGGCGCTCTGGGCCTCGTCCAGCAATCGCATGTCGCAGCTCAGGTCCGCCACCTTCAGGCTGGGCAGGCCGTGCTGCCGCGCCCCGAAGAAGTCGCCGGGACCGCGGAGCTTCAAGTCCTCCTCGGAGATCTTGAAGCCGTCGTTGGTCTGGGTCATCACCTTCAGCCGGCGTTTCGTCTCCTCACTGTCGCTGTCGCTGAGCAGGATGCAGTAGGACTTGGCGCTGCCCCGGCCCACCCGGCCCCGGAGCTGGTGGAGCTGGCTCAGGCCGAACCGCTCGGCGTTTTCCACCACCATGGTGTTGGCGTTGGGCACGTCCACGCCCACCTCCACCACCGTGGTGGACACCAGGATATCGCTCTCCCCGGCGGCAAAGGTTGACATAACACTCTCCTTTTCCTTCGGCCTCATCTTGCCGTGGAGGACGGCGATGCGCAGATCGGGGAAGACCTCCGCTTTCAGCTTTTCGGCGTAGGCCGTCACGGCCTTGCGCTCGTCGGGGATGGTGTCGGCGTCCCCCACCAGGGGGCAGACGATGAACACCTGATGTCCTTCCTGCACCTGCTTGCGCAGGAAGGCGTTGATCCGGGGCCGGTAGCTCTCGCCCACGGCGTAGGTGTCCACCTTCTGCCGTCCGGGGGGCAGCTCGTTGATGATCGACACGTCCAGATCGCCGTAGATCACCAGCGCCAGCGTCCGGGGGATAGGGGTGGCGGACAGCACCAGCATGTGGGGGTGCTCCGCCTTCTGCCCCAGGGCGGACCGCTGGTTGACGCCGAAGCGGTGCTGCTCGTCGGTGACCACCAGCCCCAGCCGGGCGTAGATCACGTCCTCCGTCAGCAGGGCGTGGGTGCCGATGCACACGTCGATGGCGCCGCTCTGCAGCCCGGCCAGGATCTCCCGCCGCTCCTTTGCTTTCGTGGAGCCGGTGAGCAGAGCGCAGGTGAGGCCGAATTTGGCAAAGAGGGGGGATAGCCCCTCGTAGTGCTGGCGGGCCAGGATCTCCGTGGGCGCCATCAGGGCGCTCTGCCAGCTGCTCTGGGCGGCAAACCAGATGCACCCGGCGGCCACCATGGTCTTGCCGCTGCCCACGTCGCCCTGGCACAGCCGGTTCATGGGCCGATCCCCGGCCATGTCGGCGGCGGCGTCCTCCAGCGCCCGGCGCTGGGCGTTCGTCAGCGTGAAGGGGAGCTGGGCGCAGAAGGGGGCCAGCTCCACCGCCCTGCAGGCGGGACCGGCCACGTCCCTGCGGCGGTGGCGCAGGCGGGTCAGGCCGCAGCTCAGCAGGAACAGCTCTTCAAATACCAGCCGCCGCCGGGCCACCTCCAGGGCCTCCGGTCCGTCGGGGAAGTGGATGTTCTCATACGCATAGTTTACATAAGACAAATTATGTTCCCGGCGCACGTCGTCCGGCAGCACGTCGGGCAGCAGCTCCCGGCAGGCGTCCAGCCCCTGGCGCACGGCGCGGCTGAGGATCAGCTGGCTGACGCCGGCGGTGAGGGGGTAGATGGGCATGATGCGCCCGGTGAGCTGCTGCTGGCCCTCCCGCTCCAGGATGGGGTTGGTCATCTGGCGGCGGATGAGGTTGCCCTCCACCTTGCCGTAGAAGATATAGGTCTCGCCGGTGTGGAGCTGGGAGCGGCGGTAGTCCTGGTTGAAAAAGGTGATATCCAGCACGCCGCTCTCGTCCACGGCCCGGACCTTCACCAGCATGCGGCCGCCGGAGATCCGGTGGGCGGTGGGCTCCGCGGCGATCATGGCCTTGACGCAGGCGTACTCGCCCA
>JAFRSI010000143.1 GCA_017427645.1 Oscillospiraceae bacterium
AATCCACATATGTAACGTTTTCACCAAGTTCAATCAAAACTTGTCCTATCAATTCGAGATAAGGACACCGTAGGGGGCGGCGTCCCCGACGCCCCGCGTCCCCGCGCCCCGTTTCTCTTTGTCATCCTGAGCTGTTTTTTCCCTGTCATCCTGAGCGAGCGCAGCGAGTCGAAGGATCCTCACCACCCCTTACCGACGTGCAATAACGCAGGATCTTTCGACTGCGTTCACCTCCGTTCACTCCGCTCAAGATGACAGGGGAGGGGGGACGCCCCGACGCCCCGCATGCACCGCCCGACCGGTCCGGGACCCGCGCGTCCCGCCGCCCCAATCAAAAAGTACCGGGAGAGACCATTGTCTCTCCCGGTACTTCGTTATGCTTATGAATGCTGCGGTGGCAGGGGAGGGGGATCAGAAGTCGATCTCCTTTCCCTGGCGGCGGTACATGGTCTTCTTCACCGCGCGGAAGATATTTTCATACCCCGTGCAGCGGCACAGGTGGCCGGAGAGCAGCTTGCGCAGCTCCTCGTCGGTGAACAGGGTATTGGCCTCCAGGATCTCCGTGGCCGTCATCAGGAAGCCCGGCGTGCAGAAGCCGCACTGGATAGCCGCCTCCTCCACAAAGGCCTGCTGGATATCGGAGAGCTCCCCGTCCGGGCTCATCAGCCCCTCCAGGGTGCGGATCTCTTTGCCGTCGGCCCACACAGCCAAGTAGATGCAGGAGTTGAAGGTCTCCCCGTCGATCAGTACGGTGCAGGCGCCGCACTCGCCCACCTCGCAGCCCTTTTTCACGGAGGTCATGCGGTAGTCGTTGCGCAGCATGTCCGTCAGCGAAGCGCGGACGTCCACCATTTTCTCCACGTCCCTGCCGTTGATGCTGCAGCGCACCAGCTTGTACTGCGCACTCATGCCAGCTCACCTCCTGCAAGCTCCACCGCCCGCGTCAGGGCGCGCCGGGCCATTTCCACCGCAATGTGCTGGCGGAAGGCCTTGCTGGCGCGCCAGGAGTCGCGGGGGTTGATATCGTCGATGATGGCGCGGGCAAACCGCTCCGCCAGCTCCTGCGTGGGACGTTGGCCGTTTGCCGCAGCCTCCGCGCCGGGACAGCGCATGGGCACCGGGCCCGCCACGCCGTAGGCGATGCGGCAGCGCTCGATGATCTGCCGGTCCGCCGAGAGCCGCACGTTGACGCTGCAGCCCAGGGTGGCGATCTCCATGGCGTTGCGCATGCCGTACTTGATGTAGTGGCCGAAGGTGTTCTCGTAGCTGGCCTTGGGGATCAGGATCGCCGTCTGGATCTCATCGGGGCGGATATCCACCACGCCGGCCTTGATGTAGAAATCGTGGATGGGCACGCGGCGCACGCCCCGGCTGCCCGTCAGCTCCACGATGGCCTCGTAGGCGTGGAGCGTGGAGGCGGAGTCGGCGGAGGTGACGCCGTTGCAGGTGTTGCCGCCGATGGTGCCGATGTTGCGGATCTGGGGGGAACCCACCTGGTCCACCGCCTCGCCCAGCACGTTGCAGTACCGGCGGATCAGCGGATCCCGGGTGATGTGGGAAAAGCTGGTCAGAGAGCCGATGCGGAGATTTTCCTCCTCGTCCAGGCTGACGCCCCGCATGGCGTCGATGCCGTAGATGGAGATCAGCTCCCTGCCGGCGCGCTTTCCCTCCCGCATCTGCACCAGCACGTCCGAGCCGCCGGCAATGATCTGCGCTTCCGGGTGCTCCAGCCGCAGGCGGATGGCGTCGGCTACGCTTTCCGCCTCGTAGAGCGCTTTCATATCATACATGGCGCGTCAAGCCTCCTCTCGCCAGTCGTCGTGGATCAGTCCTGCCTTGGTGAACTCCGCGAACAGGACGTGGGGGGTGATGGGATTGCGGTCGATTGCGACGCCCGTAGCCTGCAGGATGGCGTTGCGGATGGCCGGAGCGCCGGAGCAGGCGGGCGGCTCGCCCAGAGCTTTGGTGCCGAAGGGGGAGGTGGGCTCGGCGTTCTCCACGAACTCCGCCTCCAGATGGGGGTGGTCCATGAAGGTGGAGAGCTTGTAATCCAGCAGATTGCCGTTGAGCGGCTTGCCGGTTTTCGGGTCGAAAAGCAGCTGCTCGGACAGGCCGTAGCCGATGGCCATGGACATGCCGCCGTGGACCTGGGCCGCGGCCAGGGCAGGATTGATGAGCCGTCCGCAGTCGTGGACGTTCACGATGTTCTTCAGCGTCACCTTGCACATGGCGATATCCACCTCCACCTCGGCAAAGGTGCAGCCGAAGGAATAGGCGTTGTTGCGGATGGTGTAGGTGCTCTCTGCGGTGAGATGCTCGCTGTGAACGGGATTGTACTGGGCGGCCATGGCCAGCTCGCCGAGGCTCATGAGCACGGCGCCGTCCTCCTTGCGGATGATATTGCCGTCCACGATGTCCATGCAGGCCACCGCCTGGCGGGTGATCTCATTGGCGTATTGCAGGATCTTCTCCCGCAGGAGATCTGCCGTCTGCCAGATGGAGAAGCCGGCCACGTAGGTCTGGCGGGAGGCATAAGCCCCCAGTCCGGTGGGGGTGATGTCCGTATCCTGGCAGGACTTCACATGGACGTCCCGATAGGATTTGAGACCCACCGCCTCGGCCACCATCTGGGAAAAGGCGGTGTCGGCGCCCTGACCGATCTCCGTCTCGCCGCACTGGAAGGTCACCGTGCCGTCCAGATTCAGCGACATCCGGTTGGAGGAGGTCTCCAGAGAGATGGGGTAGACCGCCGTGTTGTACCAGAAGGTGGCCATGCCGACGCCCCGGCGGATGTTGCCGGTATCGGCGGCATACTCCTTCCGCTTGCGCTCATAGTCGATATAGGCCGCGCCCTTTGCCATACACTGGCGGAAGCTGTCGTAATAGTTGGTGTTGCCGGAGAAATTGTCGTGGAAGCCCTGAGGCATAATGTTCTTTTTGCGGAACTCATAGGGATCCATGCCTGCGGCCCAGGCGCAGTCCTCGATGTTGCACTCGTCGGCAAAGCTGGCCTGCGGCATGCCGTAGCCCCGCATGGCGCCGGCGGTGGGCTTGTTGGTGAAGACCGTCCAGGCGTCGCACTCCATGTTGGGACAGGGATAGTGCTGGGGGAAGGAGCCCATGCCCTTGGCGGCGATGCTGTGGCCGTGGGAGGCGTAGGCGCCCTGGTCGGAATAACTCTCCGTCTTTCTGGCGGCAATGGTGCCGTCCGGCCGCAGCCAGGTGACGATATGGAAGCGGATGGCGTGGCGGACGCGGTTGCTGACGAAGGTCTCCTCCCGGGAGCAGTCCAGCCGCACACAGCGCCCGCCCACCTGGGTGGAGCACCAGGCGCACAGGGGCTCATAGAGAGCATCTTGCTTGTTGCCGAAGCCGCCGCCGATATAGGGCTTGATGATCTCCACGTCGCCCCAGGGCCTGCCCAGGGCCTGAGCCACCACCCGGCGGACGATGTGGGGGATCTGGGTGGAGCTGACCACCACCAGCCGGTCGCCCTCCTGCCAGGCGAAACAGCCGTGATTCTCAATGTGGCAGTGCTGGACGGTGGGGGTATCGTACCAGCCCTCCACCTTGATGAGACCTGGCTCCCGGATGGCCGCGGCATAGTCGCCGAGACGGGAACTGGTGTGCTTCAGGATGTTGTTGGGGAAGCGCTCGTGGAGCTGGGGCGCGCCGTCTTCCATGGCCTTCTGCACGTCCAGCACGAAGGGGAGGGGCTCATATTCCACCTGCAGGGCCCGGACGCCCCGATTGGCGGCCACCTCGTTTTCCGCAATGACAACGGCCACCTCGTCGCCCCAGTAGCGAACATGGCGGTTGAGCAGCAGCCTGTCAGCCACGTCCTGATGTGCCGGGTCCATGGACCAGGGGTGACCGGCCGTGGGGAAGGGGATATCCGGCACGTCAAAGCAGGTGAGGACCTTCACAACGCCGGGGACGGCCTCTGCCGCGGAGGTATCGACGGATCTCACCAGGGCGTGGGCGATCTCCGCGTGCTTGATGCGGACGTAGAGGGCGTTGGCGGGTATGCGGTCCTCATAGTATTGAGTCCGCCCGCAGGCCTTGTCAAAGGCGTCTACGCGGATCTCGCTTCTGCCGACCTTGTTCATAGAGGTTTCCTCCTTTGCAATTAAGGATTGACTTGCCCCATGGAACTCTGTAAAATCTGGGCAGGTGATGATATGCAGAACACTGTGCAGCAGCCCGTAGGCTGCGTCCTGATGGCCGCCGGAAACGCCCGGCGGTTCGGGCAAAACAAACTGGATACGGTGATCGACGGGAAGACCATGATCCGGCGGGCGCTGGACGCCGTGCCGGCGGATCTGCTGGCCGCGGTATGCGTGGTCACCCAGTACGACCGGGTGGAGAAGCTGGCCCGGGAATACGGCTTTATGTGTGTCCGCAATCCACACCCGGAGATGGGACAAAGCCATACCGTCAGGCTGGGGACCGAGGCGCTGCAGGACAAGTGCCGGGCCATCCTCTACATGGTGGCCGACCAGCCGTATCTGCGGCGGGAGAGCGTTGCCGCCCTGCTGGAGACCTGGCAGGTCCACCCGGACCGGATCGTCAGCGCCGCCCACGGCGGAAAGCGGGGGAATCCCTGTCTATTTCCCGGGGAATACTTCCCGGAGCTCTGCAGCTTGACGGGCGACGTGGGCGGCAGCGCCGTGATCCGGCGGCACGCCGATCGCCTGCTGCTCCGGGAGATGGAGGAGCGGGAATTGCGGGACGTGGATACGCCCGCAGATATGGAGGAATAGCGCGGGAGATCGCGCTATTTTTTCTTGCGCTCGTAGGGGGTGTTGGCCAGGGGAAGGGAGAATCGACGCTCCCCGTCCAGGCGGTAGTAGGCGTCGGCGATGGCGGGAGCTGTGGGGATCGCCGTGATCTCACCGATGCCGATGGCGCCGCCGGCCAGCTCCAGTCCCGGCTTTTCCACCACGATGGCCTGGATCTCCGGCACCTGGTTGGCCCGCAGCAGGCCCAGCGTGCCGAACTTGCCGGTGGGACGGCAATTCTCGTCGATGGGGTAGTCCTCGGTGAGGGCATAGCCCATGGACATGACCATGCCGCCCTCGATCTGCCCCTCGCAGCTGAGGGGGTTGACGGCCTTGCCCACGTCGTGGGCGCCCACCAGCTTTTTCACCCGGCCGGTTTCCCTGTCCAGGATGCACATCTGGGTGGCGTAGCCGTAGGCCACGTGGCTCACCGGGTTGGGGACACGGGCGCCCAGCGGGTGAGTCTTGGCCAGGTATTCGCCGTAGAACTCCATGCCCACCAGCTGGCGCAGGGGGCGTCCGGTGTCCAGCTCGGCCTTCAGCTTTTCGCAGGCGCGGCGGCAGGCCTCGCCGGTGACCAGCGTCTGGCGGGAGCCTGAGGTGTCGCCGGAGTCCGGCGCGATCCAGGTGTTGCTGCGCTCATAGATCACGTCGGCGCGGGGCAGTCCCGTACAGGTGACGACGGTCTGCACCAGGACGGTGCCCAGGCCCTGGCCGATGCAGGAGGCGCCGGTATAGATGTGGAGCTTGCCGTCGCCCTCCACGATCAGCTTGCAGCGGCCCCAGTCCGGCAGGCCGACGCCGACGCCGGCGTTCTTCATGGCGCAGGCCAGGCCCACGGGATCGCCGTTGGCGACGGCCTCATCGTAAATCGGCTTTACCGCCTCCAGCGTCTCCACAAGGCCGGTCTCCGGGCCCACGATCTGCCCGTTGGGCAGCACGCCGCCGGGGCGGATGGCATTCCGGTAGCGGATCTCCCAGGGGGAGATCCCCACCTTGTCGGCCATCATGTTCAGCAGGGTCTCGGTGCAGAAGCAGGTCTGTGTCACGCCGAAGCCGCGGAAGGCGCCGGCGGGGGGGTTGTTGGTGTAGTAGGCCGTGCCCTCGATCTCAAAATTCTCGTAGGCGTAAGGGCCGGCGGCATGGGTGCAGGCGCGCTCCAGGACCGGACCGCCCAGAGAGGCAAAGGCGCCGGTGTCGGAGATCACACTGGCCTTGACGCCCTGGATGATCCCGTTTTCGTCGCAGCCCATGGTGAACTCCATGTCCATGCTGTGGCGCTTCGGATGGACCAGAATGGACTCCTGGCGGCTCAGCTTTACCTTGACCGGGCGCCGGGTCCGGTAGCACAGCAGGGCGGCGTGGTGCTGGACGGACATATCCTCCTTGCCGCCGAAGCCGCCGCCCACCAGCATGTTCTGCACCAGGCACTTGTCATAGGTGACGCCCAGCATGGCGGCGCACTCGTAGCGGGTGGTGTGGGCGCTCTGGTCAGAGGTCAGCAGCTTGACGCCGCCGTTTTCCAGGGGCAGGGCCACGCAGCACTCCGGCTCCAGGAAGGCGTGCTCCGTCCACGGGGTGTGGAAGGTCTC
>JAFRSI010000144.1 GCA_017427645.1 Oscillospiraceae bacterium
GCCGAGGACCCGCCCGCGCCGGCGAACGTACGGGAGGACCCCACCGCGGGCCTGTCGTTCGAGCAAAACGGCGTCCGGGCTGAGACGGTCCACCCCTCCCGATCCAACTATGAGGCCGCCGGCGGCGTCACCATCCGCAACCGGTCCAGCCAGGGGCTGGAGGACGTGGACCTGGACAGCGGCGCCTTTGCCGCCGTGTGCCCCCGGGAGGGGCCCCAGATCCTGATCGTCCACACCCACGGCAGCGAGGCCTATACCATGCCGGAGGGCCAGGGCTACGTCTCCACCGGCTCCTACCGGACGGCGGAGAACGACAAGAACGTGATCCGGATAGGCGATGAGATGGCCGCCGTGCTGTCCGCCTACGGGCTGTCCGTCCTCCACGACCGCACCCGCCACGACGACCCGGCCTACAACGGCGCCTATACCCGCAGCGCCGCCTCCGTCCGGGCCTACCGGGAGAAATACCCCGGCATCACCTACATCCTGGACGTCCACCGGGACGCGGTGCAGGACGCCGAGGGCCGACAGTACAAGCTGGTCAGCGCCGAGGATCCCCGCGCGGCCCAGGTCTGCTTCATCATGGGCGTCAACCACGAGGGCTGGGAGGAGAATCTCAAGCTGGCCGCCGCCGTGCAGCGGACTCTGGCGGCGGACCACCCCACTCTGATGCGGCCCATCAGTCTCATCAACGCCAACTACAACCAGGATCTGGCCCCGGGCAGCGTGCTGGTGGAGGTGGGGGCCGCCGGCAACTCCCTGGACGAGGCCGTCTACGCCGCCCGCCTCTTTGCCGACGGCTTTGCCCGGACGGTCCTGGCCTCCCAAACGGGATAAAAAGGCGTTTACAGCCGGCCCGTTCTCCGCTATAATGGTCCCCAAGGGGGTGAGGACGTGGCCAGGCTGGGGATCGACGCATATCTGGGCGACACGGTGGCCATCGCCCGCTCGCTGGTGGGCGCTTGCCTGGTGCGGCGGCTGCCGGGCGAGACCCTGGTCTGCCGCATCACGGAGACGGAGGCCTACGTGGGGGCCGTCGACAAGGCCTGCCACGCCTACGGCTACCGCAAAACCGCCCGCAACGCCGTCATGTTCGGCCCGCCGGGCCGGGCCTATATCTACCTGATCTATGGGATGCACTGCTGCCTCAACTTCGTCACCAACCCGGTCGGAGAGCCGGACGCCGTGCTGCTGCGGGGGCTGGCCCCCGTCTGCGGCGCCGACACCATGGCCCGGCTCCGCTTCGGGCGCTCCTGGGGGGAGCTGACGCCGTACCAGCGGAAGAATCTCCTCAACGGCCCCGGAAAGTGCTGTCAGGCCCTTGGCCTTGACAGGTCCATGAACAGAACGGATCTGACCGGCGACCAGCTGTTCCTCTGCGCCTCCCCCGCCGATCTGGGCCTGCCGGAGGAGCCGCCCGTCCCCTTCACCGTCCGCGCGGCAAAGCGGGTGGGCATCGACTACGCGGAAGAGGCCAGGGACTTCCTCTGGCGATTTATACGGGAGGATACGCCATGCTGATTTTTGACATGGACGGTACGCTGATCGACTCCAACGGCATCTGGCGCACCGTGGATGAGAAATTTCTGTCCCGCCGGGGCATCCCCTACACCCATGAATACTACGAGGGCGTGGCCCACACCGCCTTCTCCAAGGCCGCCGTCTTCACCAAGGAATTCTGCCATCTGGAGGAGAGTCTGGAGGAGATCAAGGCCGAGTGGCTGGAGCTGGCCGGGGACATGTACGCCACCTCCGTGCCGGTGAAGCCGGGCGTGGTGGAATACCTGGAGCGGTGCCGGGCCGCAGGCGAGCGGATGGCGCTGCTGACCTCCAGCGTGCCGGTCCACTGCCGGACGGCCCTGACCCACCTGAACCTGCTGCCCTACTTCGAGCGGGTGCTGATCTCCGAGGAGCTGGGGCTGGACAAGCGGGAGCCGGAGATCTACCACGCCGCCGCCGCGCTCATGGGGGTAAAGGAGAGCGACTGCACGGTATTCGACGACTCCATCGCCTCCTGCCGGGCGGCCAAGGCCGCCGGGATGACGGTGATCGGGGTCTACGACGACTTCTTCCACGGGACGTGGGAGGAGATGCAATCGGTCTGCGACCGGACCATCCGGGGCTTCCCGGAGCTGCTGTGACAAAGACAAATGGGTAAACCGCCCCGCCGGGATCCCCGGCGGGGCGGTTTACCTGCCAAAAACGGCGCTGCCGTTTTTGGCAAAGGGCCTGCAGCCTGCTTCGCGCACTCATTGTCCGCTATCGGCGGACAGTTCGCACACTTCGCAGGCTGAGCGGTGTATTTTGCCACGTACACGCCGCGGCAAAATACGATAAAACACCTTCGCGCCGTGCGCGGCGCGAAATCTGCGATGCTTCCTGTCAAGTCGACGCCCCGCCGGGATCCCCGGCGGGGCGGCTTTTTGCTGTGAGGAAAAATGGGAATACGGATTGCCGCGTCGCCGGTGTACCACCGGCTCCTCGCAATGACAGGTTGGTGTGACAGCGCACCTGTCATTCCGAGCCAGTGACCGACGCCACTGGTGTGGGAATCCGCAATATCCGGACGAAGGACGGCGGTCCCTAAAAGCTGCCGATGGGGATGGAGCCGTCGTCGGCTCCCTTTTCGATGGAGAGGATCCGGAGAAAGAAGCTCCGGCCGTCCTCCATATGGGCCTCCACCCGGTCGCCCGCCCGGCGGCCCATGACCGCCTTCCCCACCGGGGATTCCTTGCTGATGAGGCCCTTCAGGGCGTCCTGGCGCAGGGTGGTCACCAGTTGGATCGTCCTCTTCTTCCCCGTGTTCTCCATCAGGATCTCCACCCGGTCATAGAGGCCCGCGGTCTCCTCCGTGGAGCGGTCCTCGATGATCTTCGCCGTCTTGATCATCCGCTGGAGGTAGCGGATCCGGGCGTCGTTGCGGTTCTTCTCCTGCTTGGCGCACTTGTACTCAAAATTCTCGCTGAGATCGCCGAAGGCGCGGGCGGTCTGCACGTCCTCGATCAGCTGCGGGCGCAGCACCTGCACCCGGTAGTCGATCTCCTCCTGCATCTTCCGGATATCCTCCCGGGTCAATTCATCGTTCACAGTCGTTTCCCTCCAAAATGCTGTTCAGGCGGCTCAGTCCCTCTGCCAGCCGCTCCATGGCAAGGCCGGAGTAATTCACCACCAGCACGTGCTGGGGCGCCTGATCGGGGTGCCGGTAGTAGTCGGACAGAAAGGCCAGGCGGATCCCCCGCCGGGCGGCCAGACGCCGGACCTCCCCGTCGGGCCGGTCCGTCTCCAGGCGCACCAGGAAGTGGAGCCCTGCGTCCTGCTCCAGGATCTCCGAACGGGGCAATCCGGCGCGGATGGCGGCGATCACCGCGTCCCTCTTCTTGTGATACCGGGTCTTCATGCGGCTCAGGTGGTGCTCATAGTGGCCCTCCGACAGGAAGGCGGCCAGGGTGTACTGCTCAAAGCTGGACACCGTGCAGGCGGTGAAGCCCAGGCGGCGGCGGTACTCCGCCAGCAGATGGGGCGGCAGGATCATATAGCTGACGCGGATGGACGGGGCGATGGTCTTGGAGAAGGTGTTGAGATAGATCACCCGCTCCCGGTGGTCCGTGGAGTACAGGGTGGGGATGGGGCGGCCCACGAAGCGGAACTCGCTGTCGTAGTCGTCCTCCAGGATATAGCGCCCCTCCCGCTCCTCCGCCCAGCGCAGCAGCTCCTGGCGGCGGCCGATGGGCATGACGATGCCGGTGGGATAGTGGTGGTTGGGCGAGATGTGGACCACGTCGGCGTCGCTGCGGCGCAGGGCCGCGGCGCTCAGGCCGCTCTCGTCCAGGGGGATGGGGCGGACGGTCACGCCGTCGCTCTCGTAGATCTTGGCGATCTTCCCGTAGCCGGGGTCTTCCACGGCGTAGTGCCTCTCCCGGCCCAGCAGCTTGATCAGCAGGCTGTAGAGGGACTCCGTCCCGGCGCCCAGTATGATCTGACTGGGACTCACCGACAGGCCGCGGAAGGCCAGCAGCCACCCGGCGATGGCCCGGCGCAGCTCCAGGGCCCCGGTGGAGGGCGTGGAGCGCAGCAGATCCGTGCTCTTGTCCAGGATGGTGCGGCGCATCAGCCGGGCCCAGGTGTCGAAGGGGAAATACTCGGCGGCGGTGGAGTTGGTGACGAAATCCAGCAGCCAGGCCCGCTCCGCCGGCTCCTCCGGCTCCGCCGCCCGGGGCCGGATCCGGGGAGCCTGGTCCACCGCGCAGACGAAGTAGCCCCGCTTCTCCTCCGACCGGACGTAGCCCTCCGCCATCAGCTGCTCGTAGGCGTTCTCCACCGTCACCACGCTGATCTCCAGGTGGCGGGCCAGGGCCCGCTTGGAGGGCAGCTTCTCCCCCGCCGCCAGGGTACCGGAGACGATATCGGCGCAGATATGGGCGTAGAGCTGCTCGTAGAGACTGGCGCCCGTCTTTTTGTCCAGCGTATAGGTCAGCATGGCGTCCTCCGTCTGATATGGTTTGATCGGTGGTTTTCGGTTGGTTCTATATTACCAGACAGCGGAGGAAAATGCAAGAGGCGGGCGGCAGGGTCCCGCCCTGCGGGTGGGATGCGGATTGCCGCAGCCAGTGTTCGCACTGGCTGCGCAATGACAGGTTGGTTCGGCGTGACGCGGGAGGCGGACCTTCTCCCAAAACACAGCAAAAGGGCCGCCCCCGGAGGAGCGGCCCTTTGACGCTTGTGGTGAGGATCCCCTGCCGGGCAGCCTTACTTGGCGGCCTTGGCGGCGCGGATGGACTCGATCAGCTCGGGAACGACCTTGAACAGGTCGCCCACGATGCCGTAGTCGGCCACCTCGAAGATGGGGGCGTTCTCGTTCTTGTTGACGGCGATGATGCACTCGGACTCCTGCATGCCAGCCTTGTGCTGGATGGCGCCGGAGATGCCCAGAGCCACATAGACCTTGGGATGGACGGTCTTGCCGGTCTGGCCGACCTGGTGATCGGCGGTGATCCAGCCGGCGTCCACGCAGGCGCGGGAGGAACCCAGCACGCCGCCCAGCTCGTCAGCCAGAGCCTGGCCCAGCTCGATGCCCTTCTCCACGTCCTTGCTGATGCCGCGGCCCACGGACACGATGAAGTCGGCGCCGATCAGGTCCACCAGCTTCTTGGCGGCCTTGACGGTCTCGGTCACGTTGGTCTGGATATCCTCAGCGGACAGGTTGAAGGCGGGATGGATGATCTCAGCGGTCTTGGGGCACTCGCGCTTCTTCATCACGCCGGGACGCACGGTGGCCATGGCGGGACGGAAGCGGGGGCAGATGATGGAGGCCATCAGATGGCCGCCGAAAGCGGGACGGGTCATCTTCAGGTCGCGATCCACAGCGTGGGGCTCCTTGTTGATCATCACGGTGCCCAGCTTGTCGATACGCTCGGCAGGCAGGGTGGAAGCTTCCTTCAGGAAGCCCTTGTAGTTGGGCATGTCGATGTCCAGGTGGGTGCAGTCGGCGCACAGACCGGTGTGCAGGCGGGCCGCGCAGCGGGGAGCCAGGTCACGGCCGATGTTGGAAGCGCCGAACAGCAGGATCTCGGGCTTGATCTCCTCCACGGCGTCCACGATCACCTTGGTGTAACCGTCGGTGGTGTAGTCCTTCAGCAGGGGGCTGTTATATACGTACACCTTGTCGGCGCCGTACTTGCCCAGCTCGGGAGCGATGCCGTCCACGTTGTCGCCCAGCAGGATGCCGCACAGCTCAACGCCCAGCTCATTGGCCAGCTTCCGGCCCTCGGAGATCAGTTCGAAAGTAGTGGGCATCATGACGCCCTGGCGCTGCTCACAGAAAACCCAAACGTTTTTGAAGGCAGCAATATCAGCACTATTGAAAGCCATTTTTCGTTCTCCCTTCTATCAGATGATGTGCTTGGCGGCCAGGATGCCGGCCAGCTTGTCGGTGGTCTCCTTACCGGCGCCCTCCAGCATCATGCCGGCGCCCTTCTGGGGAGGCGTAAAGGAGGTGAGAATGTTGGTGGGAGAACCAGCCAGACCGATGGTGGTCTTGTCGATCAGGGGATGATCCTTCAGGGTCTCGTAGGTCATGGTGACCAGCGGCTTCTGATAGCACTCAAAAATGCCGCCCACGGACATGTAGCGGGGCTGATTGAGTTCCTTGATGCAGGTGATCATGCAGGGGGTCTTGACCTTGATGGTCATGTAGCCGTCCTCCAGGATGCGCTTGACGGTGATCTCGTTGCCGTTCTTGGTGATCTCGCCGGCATAGGTGATCTGGGGCAGATGCAGCTTCTCAGCGATCTGGGGACCGACCTGAGCGGTATCACCGTCGATGGCCTGACGGCCGGCCAGCACGATGTCGTCGGGCTCGACGCCGTAGGTGTCGATGCCGGCGGCCAGGATCTGGGAGGTGGCGTAGGTGTCGGAGCCGCCGAACTCGCGGGCGGTGATCAGAACACCCTCGTCCACGCCCATGGCCATCAGCTCACGCAGCATGCCCTCGGCGGGAGGGGGACCCATGGTGAAGGCGATGACCTTGCAGCCCAGCTCGTCCTTCAGGGACAGAGCGGCCTCCACGGCGTTCATGTCGTTGGGGTTGATGATGGTCTGCATGGAAGCGCGGTCCAGCGTACCATCGGGGTTCACGGCCACCTTACCGGAGGTATCGGGAACCTGCTTTACAGTAACAATAATCTTCATTTCCTATTACCTCCTTACTTACTTAACGCCCAGGTTGGCGGCGATGACCATGCGCTGGACCTCGCTGGTGCCCTCGTAGATCTCGGTGATCTTGGCGTCGCGCATCATGCGCTCCACGGGATACTCGCGGGTGTAGCCGTAACCGCCGAACAGCTGAACGGCGCGGCGGGTCACGTCGGAAGCGGCCTCGGCGGCGAACAGCTTGGCCATGGCGGCGTCCATGGAGTAGGGCTCGTGGTTCTGCTTCTTCATAGCGGCGGAGTAGACCAGGAACTGAGCGGCCTGCATGCGGGTGTGCATGTCAGCCAGCTGGAACTGGGTGTTCTGGAACTGGGAGATGCGCTTACCGAACTGCACGCGCTCCTTGGTGTACTTGATGGCCTCTTCCACAGCGCCCTCGCCCAGGCCCAGAGCCTGGGAGGCGATGCCGATACGGCCGCCGTCCAGCGTCTTCATGGCGATCTTGAAGCCCTGGCCCTGCTTGCCCAGCATACGATCCTTGGGGATCACGCAATCCTCGAAGATCAGATCGCAGGTGGAGCTGCCGCGGATACCCATCTTCTTCTCGTGCTTGCCCTGAGAGAAGCCGGGGTCGGTCTTCTCGACGATGAAAGCGGAGATCTCCTTCATGGGACGGCCGCGCTTGTCCAGAGTCTTGCCGGTGACGGCGATGATCACGAAGGTGTCAGCCACGTTGCCGTTGGTGATGAAGCACTTGGAGCCGTTGAGGATGTAGTTCTCGCCGGACTCGTCCAGGACGGCGGTGGTCTGCTGGCCCTGGGCGTCGGTGCCGGCGCCGGGCTCGGTCAGGCCGAAGGCGCCGATCTTGCGGCCGGAGCACAGGTCGGGCAGGTACTTTTTCTTCTGCTCCTCGGTGCCGTTCTCAAAGATGGGGGCGGCGCACAGGGAGGTGTGAGCGGACACGATAACGGCGGTGGTGCCGCAGACCTTGGCCAGCTCCTCCACGCAGATGGCATAGCTCAGCACGTCGCCGCCGGCTCCGCCATACTCCTTGGGGAAGTAAATGCCCATCATGCCCAGCTTGGCCATCTTCTCGATGGTCTCCATGGGGAAGCGCTCTTCCTCGTCGATCTCGGCAGCCAGAGGCTTTACCTCGTTCTCCGCGAAATCGCGGTACATCTTGCGAACGAGAAGCTGTTCCTTCGTCAGATGGAAATCCATACTCTTTTCTCCTTTTCCGAAAATTTACTTTTTGTAGTTGAAGAAGCCTTCGCCGGACTTCATGCCCAGCTTGCCAGCGCGGACCATCTTCCGGATCAGCACGTTGGCGCGATACTTGCTGTCATGGGTCTCGTTATACAGCACGTCCATGATGTTCAGCACCACGTCCCAGCCGATCAGATCGCCCAGGTGCAGGGGGCCCATGGGGTGGTTGCAGCCCAGCTGCATGGCGATATCGATGTCCTCAGCGGAGGCGACGCCCTCCTGCAGGACGCAGACGCCCTCGTTGCAGTAGGGGATCAGGATCTTGTTGACCACAAAGCCGGGGGCCTCGTTGACCACCACGGGGGTCTTGCCGATCTCCAGAGCCAGGTTCTTGGTCCACTCCACCAGCTCAGCGGGGGTGTTGCCGCCGGCAATGACCTCGACCAGCTTCATGGCGGGCACGGGGTTGAAGAAGTGCATACCGACCATGGGGTGCTTCAGACCCTGGGCCATCTCGGTAATGGAGAGAGAAGAGGTGTTGGTGGCGAAGATGGTCTCGTCCTTGCAGAGAGCATCCAGACGGCCCAGCAGCTCCTTCTTGGTGGCCATGTTCTCGGCCACGCACTCGATGACCAGATCGGCGTCGGCGGCAGCCTCGAACTCCTCCACCAGGACGCGGCTCATGATGTCGTCAGCGGCTTCCTGCGTCATCTTGCCCTTGGCGACCTTCTTGTTCAGAGAGGCGGCCAGCTTGTCCTTGTGGCGCTGAGCACTGGGTACGCTGGAGGCGTACATCAGGGCGGTGTGGCCCTTTGCTGCGAAGACCTGGGCAATGCCGCTGCCCATGGTACCGGCGCCGAAGATTGCTACTTTCATGGTGAATTCCTCCTAAATAAAATTTTTGAATACTGATTCAACAGACGTCCGTCTGGATGTCACTTGTTCTGATAGGGCTCGTGCTTGCGCTTCTCCAGGAAGGCGCCCATACCTTCCTTCTGATCCGCCGTGCCGAAGCAGCTGCCGAACAGCTTCTCCTCGATGACCACGGCCTCGTCCATGCCCACCTCCAGGCCCTCGTTGATGGCCTTCTTGCAGGCGCGCACGGCGATGGGTGCGTTGGCGGCGATGGTGGCGGCCAGCTTCTCCGCCGCCGGCATCAGCTCCTCGGCCGGGTACACCGCGTTCACCAGCCCCACGCGCAGGGCCTCGGGCGCCTTGATGTTCCGGGCAGAGTAGATCAGCTGCTTGGCCATGCCCGGCCCGATGAGCCGCGCCAGGCGCTGGGTGCCTCCGAAGCCAGGGGTGATGCCCAGGCCCGTCTCCGGCTGGCCGAATACGGCCGCCTCGGAGCAGAGACGGATGTCGCAGGCCATGCTCAGCTCGCAGCCGCCGCCCAGGGCGAAGCCGTTCACTGCCGCGATGGTGGGGATCGGCATGGTCTCGAGTTTGCGGAAGACGTCGTTGCCCTTCTTGCCGAAGGCCTCGCCCTCCTCCTGGGTCAGGGTGCTCATCTCACCGATGTCGGCGCCGGCCACGAAGGCCTTTTCGCCGCTGCCCGTCAGCACCAGGGCGTAGATCTCGCTGTCGGCATTGACCAGATCCACCAGCTCGTTCAGATCCTCCAGCACCTCGGAATTGAGGGCGTTCAGCGCTCTGGGGCGGTTGATGGTGGCCACGGCAACGTGACCCTTCTTCTCCAGCAGAACATTCGTCATGTTCATTCCTCCTTGCTACCTCTTTATCCTGTGTTGCGGAGTGCGGCCCCGCGAGGGCATAGTACTCCCCATACATTGGATATTATAATACCTTGTTTATTTTTTATCAAGGGCTGTTTTCCGTTTTTTAGCTCTTTTTCGCTTGAGCGGGCATAAAAAAATCCCCTCCGGAGGGTCCTTTTTTTTCTCTCTTTTGACCGCTGCTGATTTTTGCGTTTACAGTCCCTTATCTCTGTGATAGAATAACGGCAGAACGATACCGGAGGCGGTCCGTCCGCCAGACAGGAGGAATGCTCATGCGGATGCGCAAGAAGAAGAACCTGGTCCCCCGGATGGAGGCCTGCGCCCACTGGCTGGTGGCCGATCCCGGCGCCATGCGGGGCCGATGGCGGGAGCTGATGCCCGGGGCGCGGGCGGTCCGGCTGGAGCTGGGCTGCGGCAAGGGCCGCTTCACCGCCCTCACCGCGGCGGCGGAGCCGGACGTGCTGCTGATCGCCGTGGAGAAGGTGCCCGACGCCATGGTGGTGGCCATGGAGCGCGCCCGGGACGCAGGGCTGGAGAACGTCCGCTTCATCGACGCCGACGCCGCGGCGCTGCCGGAGATGTTCGCCCCCGGCGAGGTGGACCGGATCTACCTGAATTTCTGCGACCCCTGGCCCAAGAGCAACCAGAAAAAGCGGCGGCTGACCCACGGCAATTTCCTGAAGCAGTACCGGAAGGTCCTCTCCCCCGGCGGCCAGCTCCACTTCAAGTCGGACAACGACAAGCTCTTCGAGTGGTCCCTGGAGGAGATCCCCCGGTTCGGCTTCGTGCTGTCGGAGGTCACCCGCGACCTCCACGCCCACGGGCCCGTGGGCGTCATGACGGACTACGAGGCCAAGTTCTACGCCGAGGGCAAGAGCATCAACCGCTGCGTGGCCACCATGGTGGACTGGACGGAGCCGGAGGAGACGAAAGAGAATGACAGCGCGCAATCCGCGCAGGGAGGTAATACCTGATGGCAAACGTTGTGATCGACGCCCGGGGCCAGCAGTGCCCCATCCCGGTGGTAAAGGCCACCAGGGCCCTGGCCGATATGGCCCGGCCCGGCGTGCTGGAGGTGCACGCGGACAACGAGACGGCGGTGCAGAACCTGCTGCGGATGGCCGCAGGACGGGGCTTTGCCGCCAAAAGCGAGAAGCTGGCGGAGGACCACTTCGCCGTCACCGTGCAGGTGGACGGCGCCGACGCCCCGGCTCCCGAGCCGGAGCAGCCG
The DNA here is from genome assembly GCA_017427645.1 of Oscillospiraceae bacterium. GTDB lineage: Bacteria > Bacillota > Clostridia > Oscillospirales > Oscillospiraceae > Vescimonas. The sequence goes on from JAFRSI010000144.1 coordinate 10,825, forward strand.
GCGGCCTGCCTGGGCGATCTGCGGGGCAGCGCCGTGGTAGCCGTGGGGACCTCCTTCATGGGCAGCGGCGACGACAAGCTGGGCGCCATTCTGATGAAGGGCTTCCTCTACGCCCTGTCCCAGCAGCAGGAGCTGCCCCGGACCATCCTGTTCTACAACGGCGGCGCCCGCCTGACCACCGAGGGCTCCGCCTCCCTGGAGGATCTGAAGAACATGGAGGCCCAGGGCGTGGAGATCCTGACCTGCGGCACCTGTCTGGACTTCTACGGACTCAAGGACAAGCTGCGGGTGGGCGGCGTCACCAATATGTACGCCATTGTGGAGAAGCTCACCGCCGCGCCCAAGGTGATCCGGCCGTGAGAGAGCGGACCATGCGGGTGGTGACGGCCTTTCACACCACCACCGACGCCCTGGCCACCGAGGCCCGGTGCCGGGAGCGGGGCGTCCCCGGGCGGCTGATCCCCCTCCCCTCCGTCATCTCCGCCGACTGCGGCCTGGCCTGGAGCGCCCCGGCGGAGGCCGAGAGCGCGGTACGGGAGACCTTGGCGGCGGCGGGCGTGAAACCCGCCGGGCTCTATCAGATGCTGTTGTAAATCGTGCCCCGGGGCGGTCCTGCCGCCCCGGGGCGCGTGCTTCGCAGGCCGCTGCCGCAGGGCGGCAGGCCGGGGCGCAAATGCGGCACCGTTTACCGCGTAGGGGCGGGGCCCCCGACGGCCCGGCGGGAGGCGAAAAACAGGGGCGGACAGAGTCGTCCGCCCCTACGAAAAAACAACGTCACCGCCAGCCTTTGTAGGGGGCGGCGTCCCCGACGGCCCGGCGGGAGGCGCGGAAACGTCCCGTCAACCTTGTAGGGGCACCCCAAGGGTACTTGCCCCGGCAGCCGCTCGTCCCTCGCGGGCCGGTGCTGGCGCGAGACCTGTGTGTCCGCCCGCAGCGGAAGATAAACGCAACGGCGGCGGGACACATGGGGCTCGCCCTACGGAGGGACAGCGGCACCGTCCACCTTGTAGGGGGCGGCGTCCCCGACGGCCTGACGGGGAATA
>JAFRSI010000019.1 GCA_017427645.1 Oscillospiraceae bacterium
AGGCAGTGCCGGGAACGCTTCGGCACCACCCTGTTCTGGTGCTCCGACGAGTTCTATCTTCTGGCGGGCCGGGAGCTGCCGGAGGATGAATACTACGAGAACTATCCCCAACTGGAAAACGGCGTGGGGATGCTGCGGCTGCTGGAGTGTGAGTTCCGCGGCGCCCTGAACACGCTGGACGAGCCGCCGGCGGTCCCCTCCCCTTTCACCGTGGCCACCGGACTGGACGCCGCCCCCACGCTGACGAAGCTGGTGGAGCTGGCCTCCGCTCGCTGCCCCGGTCTGCAGGGCCAGGTGATCCCCGTGGTAAACGAATTCTTTGGGGAGAAGATCGTGGTCTCCGGTCTGGTCACCGGACAGGATCTGATCAAAACGCTGCGCGGCCGCGATCTGGGCGAGAGACTGCTGCTGCCGGACAACATGCTGCGCTACCACGAGAACGTCTTTCTGGATGACGTGACCATTCAGGAGGTGGAGCAGGCCCTGGGCGTGCCCCTCACCTTCGTGGCCCAGGACGGCTTTCAGCTGTGCGACGCCATTTTCGGCCTGGACGATGGGCAGAAGCAATCCCACCCGGCCGACGAGACCGCGGAATATTACCAGTACAACCCCTCCCGCTGATAAGAAAAGGAAGTGAACCCCATGTCAAAACCTGTTGTTGCCATCGTGGGCCGCCCCAACGTGGGCAAGTCCATGCTTTTCAATAAACTGATCGGCCAGCGCCTGTCCATCGTGGAGGACACGCCGGGCGTGACCCGTGACCGAATCTACGGCGAATGCGAGTGGGTGGGCCGCAAGTTCACCCTGGTGGACACCGGCGGCATCGAGCCCGGTACCGACAGCCAGATCCTGGCTTTCATGCGGGAGCAGGCCCAGATCGCCATCGACAACGCCACCGTCATCATCTTCGTGGTGGATATCAAGAGCGGCATGACCGCCTCCGACCAGGAGGTGGCCAATATGCTCCAGAAGTCCCGGAAGCCCATCGTGCTGGCCGTCAACAAGATGGACTCCGTGGGCGCGCCGGACCCGGATTACTATGAGTTTTACAACCTGGGCCTGGGCGATCCCATCGCCGTCTCCGCCGTCCACGGCCATGGCACCGGCGATCTGCTGGACGAGTGCATCAAGTATTTCCCGCCCCAGGAGGAGGACGAGGAGGAGTCCGACGTGATCCAGGTGGCCATCATCGGCCGCCCCAACGTGGGCAAATCCAGCCTCACCAACAAGATCCTGGGCCAGGAGCGTGTCATCGTCAGCAACGTGGCGGGCACCACCCGGGACGCCATCGACAGCTATTTTGAGAACGCCCAGGGCAAGTACAATTTCATCGACACCGCCGGTATGCGAAAAAAATCCAAGGTGGACGACAGCATCGAGAAGTACAGCGTCCTGCGGGCCACCATGGCCATTGAGCGCAGCGACGTGTGCCTCATCCTCATCGACGCCCAGGACGGCGTCACCGAGCAGGACACCAAGGTGGCGGGCCTGGCCCACGAGGCCGGCAAGGCCTGCATCATCGTGGTCAACAAGTGGGACCTGATCGAGAAGGACGGCAAGACCATGGACCGGATGCGCGAGGATATCCGCCGGGATCTGAGCTACATGACCTACGCCCCCATCGTGTTCATCTCCGCGCTGACCGGCCAGCGGGTGAATCGCCTGTTTGAACTCATCAACTACGTGAACGACCAGGCCACCGTCCGCATCACCACCGGCATGCTCAACTCCGTGCTGGCTGACGCCCAGACCCGCGTCCAGCCCCCTACGGACAAGGGCCGCCGGCTGAAGATCTACTACATGACCCAGGTGGGCGTCAAGCCGCCCCACTTCGTTATCTTCTGCAACGACAAAAAGCTCTTCCACTTCTCGTATCAGCGCTATCTGGAGAATCAAATCCGCGGCGTTTTCGGTCTGGAGGGCACGCCCGTCATCCTGACCATCCGCCAGAAGGGCGAGGAGGAACCGTAATGTTTCATTTCTTTGCGGCGGCAGTCGTTCTGCTGGTCTCCTATTTTCTGGGCTGCATCAACGGCTCGGTCATGACCTCCCATTTCATCATCAGGGACGACGTGCGCAAGCACGGCAGCGGCAACGCCGGGCTCACCAATTTCTACCGCACCTACGGCGCCAAATACGCGCTGCTGGTCATTGCCATCGACATGGGCAAGACGGTGGTCGCGGCGCTGATCGGCGGCTATATGTTCGATCATCTGGCCGGCGACTGGCTGCTGGGCGTGCTTCTGGCCGGGCTGGGCTGCACGCTGGGCCATATGTTCCCCGTCTTTTTCGGCTTCAAGGGCGGCAAGGGCATCCTGTCCGGCAGCACCCTGCTGTGGTTCATGGACTGGCGTGTCGCTCTGATCGCCTGGGGCCTCTTTGCCCTGCTGTGGCTGCTGACCAAATACGTATCCCTGGGCTCCATCTGCGGCGCGGCCAGCATGCCCTTTACCGCCCTTCTCTTCCTGCACCCCGGCTGGCTCCACGCCGTGCTCTGCTTCCTGATCGCCGGGCTGATCGTCTACTGTCACCGCGGCAATATCCAGCGGCTCCTCAACGGCACGGAAAACAAATTCAAGTGGCACGTCAACCCCATCCAGGAGGGCGACGCCAGACAAGGACAGGTGAACGATGAAAAGGAATAATGCCGTCCGCCAGATCGTATTTCCCCTGCTGGCGGCGCTGATCTGGGGTACCGCCTTCGTGGCCCAGGACATGTGCGCCGACGTGATCGGCCCCATGACCTTCAACGCCGTCCGGTTTCTCATCGCCGTGGTGATGCTGCTGGTCATCATCTGGATCTTCGGTAAGCTCTCCAGGAATCGCCCCCAGCGCTCGGCGGAGGAGCAGAAGGCCGACCGGAAGCATCTGATGATCGGCGGTCTCTGCTGCGGTCTGGCCCTGGCCGTGGCCTCCAATTTCCAGCAGGCCGGCATCGGCGCAGGAACGGACGCGGGCAAGGCCGGCTTCATCACGGCCCTCTACATCGTGCTGGTGCCGCTTCTGGGGCTGTTTCTGAAAAAGAAGGTCTCCCTCCCCGTCTGGATCAGCGTGCTCATCGCCGTGGTCGCCCTGTATCTGCTGTGCATCACCGGCGATCTCAAGCTGGCCTCCGGCGACTTCCTGCTGCTGCTGTGCGCCTTCTTCTTCGCCATCCACATCCTGGTCATCGACCACTTTACCGCCACGGTGGACGGTATGAAGCTCTCCTGCGCCCAGTTCCTGGTGGCAGGCGTGCTGTCCGCCGTCGGCGCGCTGCTCTTTGAACAGCCCCGTCTGGACGCCATCCTCTCCTGCGCCCTGCCCATCCTGTACGTGGGCATCTTCTCCTGCGGCGTGGCCTACACCCTGCAGATCCTGGCCCAGAAGGACTCCAACCCCACGGTGGTCACCATCCTGCTGAGCATGGAGTCCGTGTTTGCCGTGATCTCCGGCGCCATCATCCTGCACCAGCGCATGACGGGCCGGGAGTACCTGGGCTGCATGCTGATGCTGGTAGCCGTTTTGCTGGCTCAGATCCCCTTTCCGCTGAAGAAGAAATAGGCGAGAAGCACCAGCAAGGATTTAGACAGCGAAATGACGTTATGCTTATCGATCTACGTGATATGACGCCCGGGCAATATGAAGAATTCTGGACGTATGTCCCAGATCACTTCAAGACTTCTGCCTGAAATGCAGTCCATAAAAAAACGGCCACGAAGCGCAGTTGCGTTTCGTGGCCGTTTTTCGTTATCCATGCTGTCAGAACAGCGTCTGCTGGCTGGTGTCCGGCAGGTCGCCGAAGGCGCCCAGCGCCTTGAGCTGGGCGATATGGGTCTGTGAGAGCTTGCTGCAGCAGGCGGCAAAGTCCTCGATGGAGATGAACTGCTGGCCCTGACGCTTCTGCACGGCGTCCAGCGCGGCGCTCTCCCCCAGCCCGTGGACCGCCACGAAGGGCGGCAGCAGGCCGTTCTCCGTGATGCGGAAGTTCAGCGCGTCGGAGCGCATGTAGTCGATGGCGTCAAAATGAAACCCCCGCAGCAGGAACTCGTAGCACACCTCCAGCGTCACCAGCAGATTCTGCTCCACGTCGGTGGCGTCCTTGTTGTTCTCGATCTCCCGGATCTTCTGCTTGACCCGGTCGATGTCGGTGCAGCAGTACTCGGCGTCGAAGGCCTTGGCCCGGATGGAGAAAAAGGCGGCGTAGAACGCCAGCGGGCGGTGGACCTTGAACCAGGCGATGCGGAAGGCCATCATCACGTAGGCCACGGCGTGGGCCTTGGGGAACAGGTAGCCGATCTTGGCCAGGGAGTCGATGTACCACTGGGGCACGCTGTGGGCGTGCATCTGCTCCACCCACATGGGCCAGTCGGAGGCGGAGCCCTTCTTCACCTTGCCCTTGCGCACGGCCTCCATGATCTTGAAGGACATCTTGGGCTCCAGTCCCATGCGGATCAGGTACAGCATGATGTCGTCGCGGCAGCCCACCGTCTCCAGAACGGAGGCGGTACCGCCCACGATCAGCTCCCGGGCGTTGCCCAGCCACACGTCGGTGCCGTGGGAGAAGCCGGACAGGCGCACCAGCGTATTGAAATTGGTGGGGTGCGTGTCCATCAGCATCCCGCGGGTGAAGCGGGTGTTGAACTCCGGAATGGCGACGGCGCCGGTGGGCCCCAGGATGGGGTCGTCCTCGAAGCCAAGCACCTTGGAGCTGGTGAAGATGCTCATGGTATCCGGGTCGTCCAGGGGGATCTCCCGGGCGTTGACGCCGGTGAGGTTCTCCAGCATGCGGATCATGCTGGGATCGTCGTGGCCCAGCATATCCAGCTTCAGCAGGTTGTCCTCCATGCAGTGATATTCAAAGTGCGTGGTCTTCTGATCCGACCCGAAATCGTCGGCCGGGTGCTGCACGGCGGTGAAATCCTCCACGTCCATGTCGTCGGGCACCACCACCAGGCCGCCGGGGTGCTGGCCCGTGGTGCGGCGCACGCCCTCGCAGCCCTTGGCCAGACGGTCCAGCTCCGCCGCGCCGAAGTCCAGGTCGTTCTCCTCCTTGTACTTCAGCACAAAGCCCTTGGCCGTCTTCTCCGCCAGGGTGCCGATGGTGCCGGCGCGGAACACCTGGCTCTCGCCGAACATCTCGATGGCGTGGCGGTGGGCGCGGGCCTGGTACTCGCCGGAGAAGTTCAGGTCGATATCCGGCACCTTGCCGCCGCCGTAGCCCAGGAAGGTCTCAAAGGGGATGTCAAAGCCGTCCTTGATCAGCGGCGTGCCGCAGTGAGGGCACACCTTATCGGGCATATCGGCGCCGCAGCCGTATTCCCCGCTGTCGTCGAATTCCGTGTACTTGCACTTCGGACAACGGTAATGGGGCGGCAGCGAGTTGACCTCCGTGATCCCGGACATATAGGCCACCAGAGAGGAGCCCACGGAGCCCCGGGAGCCCACCAGATAGCCGTTCTCCAGGCTGCGCTGCACCAGCTTCTGGGCGGACATGTACACCACGTCGTATTTGCCCAGGATGCCGCCCAGCTCCACGTTCAGCCGGTCCACGATCCGCTGGGGCGGATCCTCGCCGTACAGCTCATGGCACTTGTCCCAGACACGCTGATTCAGCTCCTGCTCCGAATTCTCCAGCCGGGGCGGGAAAAGCTGTCCGGGCGGCAGCAGCTCGATCACCTCCACCTGGTCGGCGATCCGGCGCGGATTGGTCACCACCACCTCAAAGGCCTTCTCCTCGCCCAGGTAGGCGAATTCCGCCAGCATCTCGTCCGTGGTCTTGAAATAGATGGGCAGGGATTCGTTGGCGTCGGGGAATTTCTTGCTGGCCAGCAGGATGTGGCGATAGATCTCGTCCTCCGGGTCCAGAAAATGGACGTCGCCGGTGGCGCACACCGGCTTGCCCAGGTCCTCCCCCAGGCGGACGATGGTGCGGTTATACTCCTGCAGCTCCTCCACGGAGCCGACAGAGCCGTTCCGCAGCATAAAGGCGTTGTTGCAGACGGGCTGGATCTCCAGATAGTCGTAGAAGGAGGCGATGCGCTTGAGCTCGTCCCAGTCCTTGTGCCCGTCCGTCACGGCGCGGAACAGCTCCCCCGCCTCGCAGGCCGAGCCGATGATGAGGCCCTCCCGCCGCGCCGCCAGGTCCGTCTTGGGGATGATAGGCACCTTGCGGAAGTGCTCCAGATTGGACTTGGAGATCAGTTGGTACAGGTGCTTTAGGCCCAGCTTGTTCTTCGCCAGCAGTATGATGTGCTTGGGGCGGCGGTTGTTCTTGCTGCCCAGGGGCCGCAGCTTCAGCATCTCGCCGTTGATCTGCTGCAGGCGGCTGATGCCCAGCTCCTTCTGCATCCGCTCGAAGAACGGGATCAGCATATATCCCACCATGGCCGCGTCGTCGCTGGCCCGGTGATGGTGAAAGGCCGGCAGATCCAGATGCTCAGCCACGATATCCAGCTTGTATTTATGCAGCTCCGGCAGGAGGTTCTGCGCCAGGATCAGCGTATCGATGTACGTGGGCTGAAACGGCAGCCCTGCCTCCCTGCAGCCCTTGCGGATAAAGCTTACGTCGAATTCTGCGTTGTGTGCGGCCAGGGGCCGTCCGTTTACGAAGCGCAAAAACGCCTCCAGCGCCTCTGCGGGAGCAGGGGCGTCCTGCAGCATCTGATCCGTGATGCCGGTGAGCCCCACGATTTCGGCGGACAGGCGGCGGCCCGGATTGACGAAGGTCTGAAAGCGCTCCGTGATCTCGCCGTTTCGCAGTACGGCCGCGCCGATCTCCGTGATGGCCTCCCTAGCGACATTCAGGCCCGTGGTTTCGATGTCGAAGCAGACGATCTCCCCGTCAAAGGGCTGGTCCTGCTCCCCGTGAACAACGATCCTGTCATCCAGATCGTTGATGAAATAGCCCTCCATGCCGTAAAGTATTTTTATTTTACCCTTCGCTGCACTGGAGGCATCCGGGAAGGACTGCACCACGCCGTGGTCCGTGATGGCGATGGCGGGATGGCCCCATTCCACGGCGCGCTTGATCGCGTCCTTGGTGTTGGTCAGGGCGTCCATATTGGACATCTGCGTATGGAGATGGAGCTCCACGCGCTTGGCAGGCGCCGTGTCGTGGCGCCCGTCATGGGAAATCCGAACGATATTGGCGGGGTTGATCTGCACGTCGCGGCCGTCCCAGGTCAGCTCCACCTTGCCCTGTACCCGCAGCCACATGCCGTTCTTCAGCGCTTTTTCCAGGGCCTTGGCCTCTTTCTCCCCCGTCACCTTCCGCACCAGGACGGAGCTTTGGTAATCCGTCAGCTCCAGATTGATCCGCCACTGGCCGGGGCGGCGGCTCTCGTAGATCTCGCTGGCAAAGAGCTTTCCCTCCACGATCACGGAACCCATCTTGGGATTCAGCCCCACCATGGAGACAGCCTTGCCGCGGATCGGCTTGCCGCTGATCACCGTCTCACCGGTCTCGCTCCTGGCGGTATCGGCTGCCAGGCGGGACGTGAGCCGAAGCTGCCGCAGGCCGTAGTGCTCCATCAGCATCCGGCGCAGGGTTTCGATCCCCGCCTCCGGTATGGGGGCAGGGATCTCCAGCTCCAGCTCCATGCTTCGCTCGCCGCGGTTCAGCACACCGCTGATCACACTGGCGTTGTGAAGCAGCAGGCGCAGATCCCGCGGCGGTACAAAGCTATCAAAGAATTGGAAAAAGGGTGTTTTTGCCGTCATGAAACTTCTCGCCTTTCACAGCTTCTCGATTTCGTCCATCAGTGCGTCTACAAGTCTCTCCTGCGGCACCTTGTAAAGGATTTCACCTTTCCGGAAAATCAGACCTTCGCCGCGCCCGCCCGCAATGCCTACGTCGGCGGCGGCGGCCTCGCCGGGGCCGTTCACCACGCACCCCATGACCGCCACGGTGATGGGCTTCCTGCAGCCCTTCAAGCGGCGCTCCACCTCCCGGGCAATGGGGATCATATCGTATGCGGTGCGGCCGCAGGTGGGGCAGGAAATCAGATCGGGGCCGTCCTTCCGCAGGCCGGCGGCCGCCAGGATATCCTTGGCGGCCCGGATCTCCTCCACCGGATCGGCCGTCAGGCTGACCCGAAGCGTATCGCCCACGCCCTGACACAGGAGTCCGCCGATGCCGATGGCGGATTTCAGGATCCCCATGGAGGGCGTTCCCGCTTCCGTAACGCCCAGATGCAGCGGATAGTCCGTCTGCTCCCGGAGGATTTGATAGGCCTTCATATTCACCGGCACACGCGAGCATTTCACGCTGATGCAGATGTCGTCAAAATTGCAGTCGTTCAGCAGATGCACGTGGCCCATGGCGCTCTCCACCAGGGCCTCCGCCGTAACGCCGCCGTATTTGCGCAGCAGCTCTTTCTCCAGAGAGCCGCCGTTGACGCCGATGCGGATGGGGATGCCGTGGGCAGAGCAGGCCTCCGCCACAGCCTTGACCTTCTCGCGGCTGCCGATATTGCCCGGATTGATACGGATCTTGTCGATACCGCTCTCCACGCACTGAAGCGCCAGACGGTAATCAAAATGGATGTCTGCCACCAGCGGGATGGAGATCCGGCGGCGGATCTCCCCTACCGCATGAGCGGCGTCCATATCGGGCACGGCTACGCGAATGATCTCGCATCCGGCATCCTCCAGAGCGTGGATCTGTGCAGCCGTGGCCTCTACGTCGGCGGTAGGGGTATTGCACATGGACTGTATGGTCACCGGCGCGCCGCCGCCCACAGCTACGGCTCCTACGTGAATCTGTTTGCTCATATCAAACCTCTCAGGTAAATAGTTTCCAAACATCGTGGAAGGTGATCACCAGCATCAATCCCAGCAGCAGGATCAGCCCGCCGTAGTGGATATAGTTCTCGTATTTGGCCGGGATCTGCTTCTTGAACAGCAGCATGGCAACGGTGTTGATGACCAGAAAGAATATCTTGCCGCCGTCCAGAGCCGGCAGGGGCAGCAGATTCATCACCGCCAGGTTGACGGCAATCAGCGCGGCAAAATAGGCGATGTTCTCAATGGCGTCCCGCGCGGTGGCGGACTTCTCCCCCACTTCGGTAATGGTGGACACGATGCCAACCGGTCCGCTCACGTCCTGCAAGCCGGCTTCGCCGGTCAGGATCATCTGCAGACTCAGCCGCACCAGCCGGACGAAGTCCACGGCGTTGTTCCAGCTATAGGCGATCCTGCTGCCGAAGGTGGCCTCCTCGTAGCCGAAGTAGATGCCGAAGCCCTTGTAGGTGCCGCCTCCGGAGGCGGCGTACTCACGGCGCTCCATGGGGAAGTCCTTCAGCGTCACCTTCCTGCCGTCCCGGCGTACCGTCAGGTCAAAGGTGCCGTCGGTATTGCGGCCCAGCAGCAGGCTCAGGTCGCTGTACACGTAGACCCTCTCCCCGTCGATGGAGAGCAGTCTGTCGCCCGTCTGCAGGCCGTCTTCGCTCTCCAGGGGGCAGCCGTCGGCAAAGCCCACGATCGTCGGCGTGTAAAAGGCCTGCGCTCCGGCGTAGAGCGCCAGAATGATAATGAGGCCGGTCAGAAAATTCATCCCGGCACCGGCGGCATAGATGATCAGCTTCTTGAAAAAGCCCTGGTTATTCAGCGCGGCGGGATCGCTGGAGTCCTCGTCCTCTCCCTCCATGGCACAGTAGCCGCCGACGGGAAAGAGGCGGAGCGCGTAGAGCGTATCGCCCTTCTGCTTTTTCAGAATGGCGGGGCCCATACCGATGGCAAATTCATTGACCCGGACACCGCAGGCTTTGGCCGCCAGGAAGTGCCCCAGCTCGTGCACGCCGATGAGAATGCCGAAGATCAGGACCGCGGCTAATACATAGACCATATGCGTTCTCGTTCCTTTTTATCGATTCCGCACGACCTCCCGGGCCATGCGGTCTGCTTCCAGTATATCCTCCAGGGCGGGGGCATATTTCACCGCCACGGCGGAAAGGGTGCGCTCCACCAGCCGAGGGATGTCGTTAAATCCGATTTCCCGCCGCAGGAACGCCATGACCGCCTCCTCGTTGGCGGCGTTCATTATGGCGCAGGAGGTGCCGCCGACGCGGGCGCATTCCCGGGCGATCCGCAGGCAGGGGAACGCCTCCATATCCGGCTCGGCAAAGGTCAGCGCGCCGCAGGACAGGAGATCCAGGGGCCGATCCTGCGATGCGGCGCGATGGGGCCACGTAAAGGCGTAGCGGATCGGCAGCTTCATGTCAGGGGTGCCCAGCTGGGCGATCATGGCCCCGTCGCGATATTCTACCAGAGAGTGGACGATGCTCTGGCGGTGGATCACCGCGTCCACCTGCTCCACCGGCAGCCGGTAGAGGCGCATGGCCTCAATGATCTCCAGGCCTTTGTTCATCAACGTGGCGGAGTCGATGGTGATTTTGGCCCCCATGCTCCAGTTGGGGTGCTTCAGGGCGTCCTCCGGTCGGATCTGTTCCAGATCTTCATACCGCCTGCCGAAAAACGGCCCGCCGGAGCAGGTCAGGATCAGCCGGCGGATCTCGCCGCGGTCCCGACAGCCCTGGACGCTCTGAAAAATGGCGGAGTGCTCGCTGTCCACCGGCACGATCTGCGCACCGCAGCGGTCCGCCGCGTCCATCACCAGTTCGCCGGCGCAGACCAGGGTCTCCTTGTTGGCCAAGGCGATCCGTTTTCCCTGCGCAATGGCCGCCAGCGTGGGGCGCAGGCCCACGCTTCCCACCACGGCGGTGACGACCGTGTCCGCCTCGTCCATGGTGGCGGCGCGCATCAAGCCCTCCGGGCCGGTGAGCACCTCTGTGGACAGGTCGGATATCCTGTCCCGCAGCGCATCTGCCGCGTCAGCGTCCATCATCACGGCCAGGCGGGGAGCAAATTCGCGGATCTGCTGCTCCATCCGCTCCACCTGGGTGTTTGCCGTCAATGCCGCCACACGGAGGCCCAGCTCGCGGGCCACCTGCAGCGTCTGCCGGCCGATGGAGCCGGTGGAGCCCAGCAGCGCAATCGTCTTCGTCATGTCAATTCCCCCACAGTTGGATGCTGCGAATGATGAGCCACAGCACCGGAGCGGCAAAAATCACGCTGTCAAAGCGGTCCAGCACGCCGCCGTGACCCGGCAGGAGCCGCCCGTAGTCCTTGATGCCGAACTCCCGCTTGACGGCGGAAAAGGACAGATCTCCCAGCTGTCCCATGGCGGCGCCGATCAGGCCCAGGAGCACGCACCAGGGGATATTGAGGGCCACCTCCGTGCAGAGGAAGAAAATGATGCGGAAAAGCACCATGCCGATCATGCCGCCCGCCAGGCCGCCCAGGGCGCCCTCCACGGTCTTCTTGGGGCTGACCAGCGGGGCAAGCTTGTGCTTACCCAGGGCCATACCGGTGAACAGGGCCATGGTATCGCTGCAGAAGGCGGATACCAGCGGGATCAGCACCAGGCCGCCGCCGTACTCCATCAGCCGCAGCCGCAGCAGGCAGGAGAGCGCCAGAGGGATCGCCGTGCCGGAGAGGAGAATGGCGCACAGATCCTGCAGGGTGAGGCTGTCCTCCCCCCTGCCGTGCTCCGTCACCAGGACGACAAAGGTGAGCACCAGCAGGGCGGCTGCAAAGAACGGGAAGATCCCGCAGATGGGCGAGCCGTCAAACCGCCGGTCGGAAAAGAACACCGTGGTCAGCACGAACACAGCGGTCGTGGAGGGCAGTCCCCACCAGCGGCGCGCTTTCTTTGTGCCGCAGACGGCGCTCATCATCTCGTGGGCGCCGATGATGCACAGGCCGCACAGCAGGGCAAAGGTGGCCCATGCCGGCGCAGCCACCAGAACGGCCAGCAGGAACGGCACGCCCACCACGGCTACCAAGATCCTCTGTAACATGGCTTCCTCCTTACTTCACACCGCCGAAGCGGCGATCCCGCTTCTGATAGGCGATGATGGCCTCATCCAGCGAGCGCTCGCTGAAATCCGGCCACAGCGTATCACAGAAATAAAACTCACTGTAAGCGCACTGCCACAGCAGGAAATTGCTCAGCCGCAGCTCTCCGCTGGGGCGGATGATCAGATCGGGATCGGGGATCCCGGCGGAATAGAGATGGCGCGAGAAGTTCTCCTCCGTCATCTCCTCCCCTGCCGCGGCGCATTCCCGCGCCGCATGCAGGATCTCGTCGCGCCCGCCATAGTTGAGGCACACGTTGGCCTGAAAGCCGCGGATATGCTCGGAAATGGCGTTGGTTCTGTCCACCAGCGCCTGGAGGTCCGGTGAAATGGCGCTCAGATCGCCGAGAAAACGCAGGCGGATCTGGTCCCGCTCCATGGAATCGATGGCCTCCAGCATGTACTGCTTCAAGAGGCCCATAATGGCGGAGACCTCCTCCGCCGGACGCTTCCAGTTCTCCGTGGAAAAGGCGTAAACCGTCAGATACTCCACGCCCAGATCCTTGCAGTACGTGGCGATCTTCCGGAACACTTCTGCGCCTGCCTTATGTCCGGCAGTGCGAGGCAGCCCGCGCCGCTTCGCCCAACGACCGTTGCCGTCCATAATAACAGCGATATGGCGGGGAAGGCGGCTCATGTCCACCTGCCCCGCCGTATGTTCTTTGCCGCGATCGAAAAGGCCCATCAGACGGACATCAGTTCCTTTTCTTTGACTTCCAGCAGCCGATCCAGTTCCTTGCAGCTGTCGTCGGTCAGCTTCTGCAGGTCCTTTTCGGCGATCTTCAGCTCGTCCTCGGTGATCTCGGAGGCCTTCTGCTGCTTTTTGAAATTCTCAATGGCGTCCCGGCGGATGTTGCGGATGGCCACCTTGCCGCCCTCGGCGTACTTGCGGATCTGTTTGACCAGATCCTTGCGGCGCTCCTCGGTCAGCTGGGGGAAGGCCAGACGGATGCACTTGCCGTCGTTCTGGGGATTGATGCCCAGGTCGGACTCCAGGATCGCCTTCTCAATGGGGCGCAGCAGGGTGCCGTCCCAGGGGGTGATCACCAGCATGCGGGGGTCGGGAGAGCCGACGGAGGCCACCTGCTGGATGGGGGTGGGCGTGCCGTAATAGTTCACGCTGATGCGGTTGAGAACGGCGGCGTTGGCGCGGCCGGCCCGAACGGCGTCGAAATCGTTGGCGACAGACTCGATGCTCTTCTGCATCTTTTCCTCATAGATTTTGTATTCATCCTTCAGCATAGGGATCCCTTCCTTTCTTTACCGGACTGCGCGTGCGGCGCAGCATTACTCCTTGACAATGGTACCGATCTTTTCGCCCTGGATGACCCGAACGATGTTGTAGGGATCCTTCAGCGCGAACACCAAAACGGGAATATGGTTGTCCATCGACAGACTCGTGGCGGTGGAATCCATCACCGCCAGGTGCCTTGCCAGCACGTCGTCATAGGTGATGGAGTCGAACTTCACGGCGTTGGCGTTCTTGGCCGGATCGCTGTCATATACGCCGTCAATATTCTTGGCCAGCAGGATCACGTCGGCGTTGATCTCCGCAGCCCGCAGCACAGCCGCCGTATCCGTGGAGAAGAACGGACTGCCCACGCCGCAGCCGAAGATGACGACGCGGCCCTTTTCCAGATGCCGGATGGCACGGGCACGGATGTAAGGCTCCGCCACGGCGCGGATCTCCAGCGCCGTCTGGACACGGACGGGCACGCCCTTCTGCTCCAGCACGTCTGCCATGGCCATGCAGTTCATGGCTGTGGCCAGCATGCCCATGTGGTCGGCGCGGGTGCGCTCGATATAGCCCTCGCCGTTTTTGACGCCGCGCCAGAAGTTGCCTCCGCCGATGACGATGCCCACCTGGACGCCCATGGCTGTGCATTCCTTGATCACATCGGCCACCTGGCCCATTACGTTGAAATCCAGGCCGAAGTGCTTGTCGCCGGCCAGGGCCTCGCCGCTGATTTTCAGCAGTACACGCTTATATTTTGGCTCCTGCATATGACGCCTCCCTATTTTTACTCCCCCGTATTTTACCTTATTTTTTCTCGTTTGCATAGGGGGTATCAAAACTTTTTTCGCATTATTTCGTCGCGACGAAAAAGATGAGCCACCAAATCTTGTATTATGCGCCGAATGGTATATAATGACAGCATCCTCTGAAAAGGAGCACAGGTATGGAATTGCGTCATATCCTCGGGAATACGTACGCTGCCATGGGCGTCGGCGCCACCATGGGCCTCTATCGCCTCAATGACAGGGACGTGGTCCTGATCGACACCGGTATCCGGCAGAAGGATCGGGCGGACCTGGACGCCATGATCGAAGAGAACGGCTTTGCCGTCAGGGGGATCTTCGCCTCTCACGCCCATTACGATCACTGCGGCAGCACCGCCTACCTCCGGCGGCGCTGGAACGCGCAGACGGCGGCCCAGATCATCGAGGCCGGTATCGCCGCCACGGCGGAGAGCTACCGCGCCAACTACTCCTTTGCCACCTACGAGGAATGCCGGACCTATTTTGCCCAGGAGTTCTTCCCCACTGACGTGCTCATCGGCACGGAGGACGACAGCGTTTCCTTCTGCGGCGCCGACTTCGGCATCCTGCAGCTGCCCGGCCATACCGCCGGACAGATCGGCATCGTCACGCCGGATAACGTGGCATATGTGGCAGACTGCGTGATCGGCCCGTCTGCGCTGGCAGGCTCCAGGCTGCTGACCTCCATGGACATCGCCACGGACCTGAAAAGCAAGGCGTCGCTGCGGGAGTTATCCTGTAAAGCATATATCCTTGCTCACCATGACGTAACGGAGGATATCCGCCCCATTGTTGACATGAACATCGCTGCGGTCCACCGCATGACCGGGGAGATCCTGGACACACTGGAGGACGGCATGACCTCCGATCAGTGGCGCATCACCTACGCCGGCGCCATGGGCTTCCGCACTGCCAACGCCTTCAAGCTGGGTGTGATCCGCCGCAATTTCAGCAGCTTCGTGGTGTATCTGGAGGAGCGCGGGCAGATCGGCGTGGAGTGGCACGCCTGCACCAAGCATTATTTCCACCGCTGACATATGCATATCAACGTAACAGGCCCTGCCGGCTTTCCCGACAGGGCCGCTTTCTATTGTTCGCGCTTCAGCCAATCCGGCAAATGCTCCCAGATCCGCTGACGGATGGAAGCCATCCCCTCTCCCGCCGTATGCAGCAGCTCTTCCCCCACCTCGGCAACCAGGTTTCGCAGCTGCTCACGGAGGACCGATTTGGTCTCATCGTCTGCCTCGGCGTACTCCCGTACCAGATTGACGCCGCCGATCACGCCGCCGTCCCACAGCTCCTCCAGCTTGTGGAGTCGTCCGCCCTGGCTGAGCACCTGAAACAGCGCGTCGATAAAGCTCTGCCGCTCCTCCGGCGACATGGCGTTCAACCAGTCCCTGAGCGCGCCGTCGGAGACCTTTCCCATCTGGGACCGTTTGGCCAGGCGCACGAAGCGATTTCCCATCACCTGCCAGGAGAGGGCCTCGTGCTGCATGACGGCGTGGTTGCTGCTGGCGATGACCTCGTAATCGTCCTCGTGCTCCAGCAGCACCCCGATGATGGAGGACTCCGGGATGATGGTAAGGACCCGGTCCTCCACGGCCCGATATGCCTGGGAGGACAGCAGATCCGTGCAGAAGCCGGGGCCGTCGTTGTTGTAGGCCGCCAGCAGCCGGGGCTGCAGCGCCTCCGGCAGATGGCAGGCCGCCCAGACGGCCAGATTGCCGCCCTTGGAGTGTCCGCCCAGCCGCAGCATGCGCGCCGGGCAGCCGGCAGCCATCTCGCCGGCGTAGGCGGCGGCGCGCAGCTGTGCCGGGACGGCGTCCATAAAGCTCATGTTGCAGTCCTCTTTCCAGCCCACCAGCGTCCGGTCCGTGCCCATATAGGACAGGTAAACGGACCCGTCCGGGATCAGAAAAGACACGGCGGCAAACTGCATCTCCAGCGCCTCGTCGTGGATGCTCTCGTACCCCAGCATCCGCAGCTCCCGGAATCGCTCCGTGGCGGCTGCCTGCTGCATCACCGGGATATAGTCGTGGATGGACAGCCCCTGCTGCTCATCCTGCGCCGTCAATTGCCGGCAGACCGAACCGATGGGGACGGCGTCGGCCTCCGACTTGCTGCGGAGCTCCGGCAGGCGGCTGAAGTTGATATAGGACAGAACGGACAGCAGCAGACTATCCACCTCATTGAAAGGGTCCTGCGCCAGGGTCAGGTCGCCCCGCCAGTTCAGATAGTCGATCAGATTCGTCTCCGCGCGCTTTTCGCTCATGGCAATTCTCCTTTCGGCCGGGCCGGATTCACAGATACAAAGCCGCCGGGGTGCCCCGGCGGCTTTCCGCTTGACCGTTCGATCAGCCCGGAGGCCAGGTCATATCCCGGCCGCTGAGCACGTGGAAGTGCAGATGATGCACGCTCTGACCGGCCTGCTCACCGATATTGGACACCACGCGGTAGCTCTCCAGGCCCAGCTCACGGGCCACGCGGGCGATGACTTCAAAAATGTGAGCCACCACCGGGCTGTTCTCACCGCTGATCTCCGCGACGGAGCCGATGTGCTCCTTGGGGATCACCAGGAAATGGACCGGCGCCTGGGGCGCGATGTCATAAAAGGCAAAGCAGATCTCGTCCTCATACACCTTGCTGCTGGGGATCTCCCCCGCGGCGATGGCGCAGAACAGGCAGTCGTTTTTCATGGGTCTTCTCCTTTCCTCAGATGAACTGACGGGTCACAGGGTCGTACCGATAACCGACGGACGCCAGTTTAACTGTCAAGTAATTCTCCTTGATATCCAATACGGCGCAAAGATCTGACAGATCTTCATATTCGTCCCGGAGCTTCATGTTTACAAAGCTCAGCAGGATCGCGGGGTCCTCCGGCAGCATGGCTCAGAGCTTCGCCGCCACGAACTGCTCCACGGCGGCCAGGGCCTCGTCGGCCTTGGTCACGTCGCTGCCGCCGCCCATGGCGCTGTCCAGCTTGCCGCCGCCCTTGCCGCCTACGATGGGCGCCACGGCCTTGATGATGTCCCCGGCCCGGATCCCGGCGGCCACGGCGTCCTTGCCGCATACGGCCTGCAGGCTGACCTTGGGACCGTTTACCAGGGCCATGACGGCCACCACGGCGCTTTCCTTGTCACGCAGCACGTCGCCCAACTGGCGCAGGCTGTTGGCGTCGCCCTCAGTGAGCCTGGCGGTGACCACCTTCACGGGGCCGACGGCCCTGGCGCTGCGGAGCATGGCGTCGGCGCCGCCGGCGCTCTCCTTGGCCTTGTACTGCTCGATGACCCGCCTGGCCTCCTTCAACTCCTCGGTGAGCTGCTGGGCCCGGTGCTCCAGATCGGCGGGGTTGGTGTGGAGTGCGGCGGACGCGTGCAGTATGGTCTCCTCGGCGTGGTCCAGCTGGGCCAGCACGGCGGGACCGGTGACGGCCTCGATACGGCGGACGCCGGAGGCCACGCTGCTCTCGGACCGGATGCGGAACAGGCAGGCCTTGGCGGTGTTGTCCAGATGGGTGCCGCCGCAGAACTCCAGGGAGAAGTCGCCCATCTCCACCACGCGGACGGTCTCGCCGTACTTCTCGCCGAACACGGCCACGGCGCCCTTCTTCTTGGCCTCCTCAATGGGCAGGACCTCCGTCACGACGGGGATACCCATCAGGATTTCTTCATTGACAAGGCTTTCTACTTCACGGATCTCCTGGGGGTGCATGGCCTCGAAGTGGGTGAAGTCGAAGCGGATGCGGTCCGGCTCCACCAGCGAGCCGGCCTGGTGGACGTGGTCGCCCAGCACGCGGCGCAGGGCGGCGTCCAGCAGATGGGTGGCGCTGTGGGCGCGGCGGATGGCGGCGCGGCGCTCGGCGTCCAGCGTGACCTGCACGGTATCGCCCACCTTCAGATCACCGCTGATGAGCGCGCCCTCGTGGAGATACTTGCCGCCCTTGTTCTTCTGCACGTCCCGCACCTCGAAGGCGACGGTCTCACCGGCGGTGATCCGGCCGTGGTCGGCCACCTGGCTGCCCATCTCGGCGTACAGAGGCGTCTGATCCAGCACCACGATGGCCTCGGTCCCGGCCACGATCTCGTCCCGCAGCTCGCCGTCGGCCACGATGGCCAGCACTCTGGCCCGGGCGGTATCGTGATCGTAGCCCAGGAACTCGGTGGCGGGGATGTCCTTGCCCAGGTCCACGCCGGCCCAGCCCAGGTCTCCCAGGGCCTTGCGGGCCTCCCGGGCGCGCTCCTTCTGCTCCTGCATCAGCTTCTGGAAGGCGTCCTGATCCACGGTCAGGCCCTCGTCGGCGGCCATTTCGATGGTCAGGTCGATGGGGAAGCCGAAGGTGTCGTACAGCTTGAAGGCGTCGGCGCCGGAGAACATGGTCTCGCCCTTGGCCTTGTGCTGATCCAGCATCTCGCTGAAGATCTTCATGCCGCCGTCGATGGTACGGGCAAAGTTCTCCTCCTCGGTGCGGATGACCTTGGTGATATAGCTCTGCTTTTCCCGCAGATCGGGGTACTGGCACTCGTTCTCGCGGATGACGGTGTCCACCACCTCATAGAGGAAGGGCTCGTTGACGCCCAGCAGCTTGCCGTGGCGGGCGGCGCGGCGCAGCAGGCGGCGCAGCACGTAGCCCCGGCCCTCGTTGGAGGGCAGGATGCCGTCGCAGATCATGAAGGTGGCGGAGCGGATGTGGTCGGTGATGACCCGCAGGCTCACGTCCCGCTTGTGGCTCTGGCCGTAGTGGGCGCCGGTGAGCTCGGAGACGCGGTGGGTGATGTTCATCACCGTGTCCACGTCGAAGAGGCTGTCCACGTTCTGGCACACGCAGGCCAGGCGCTCCAGGCCCATGCCGGTGTCGATGTTCTTCTGCTTGAGCTCGGTATAGTTGTTGTGGCCGTCGTTGTCGAACTGGCTGAACACGTTGTTCCAGACCTCAATGTAACGGTCACAGTCGCAGCCCACGGTGCAGCCGGGCTTGCCGCAGCCGTACTCCGGGCCGCGGTCGTAGTAGATCTCGCTGCAGGGGCCGCAGGGACCGGCGCCGTGCTCCCAGAAGTTGTCCTCCTTGCCGAAGCGGAAGATCCGCTCCTTGGGGATGCCCACCTCCTTGTTCCAGATGTCGAAGGCCTCGTCGTCATCCAGATAGACGGAGGGATAGAGGCGGTCGGGCTCCAGGCCCACCCACTCCGGGCTGGTGAGGAACTCCCAGGACCAGGCGATGGCCTCGTGCTTGAAGTAGTCGCCGAAGGAGAAGTTGCCCAGCATCTCGAAATAGGTGCCGTGGCGGGCGGTGTGGCCCACGTTGTCGATGTCGCCGGTGCGGATGCACTTCTGACAGGTGCAGACCCGGCGGCGGGGCGGCTCCTCCTCCCCCTTGAACCAGGGCTTCATGGGGGTCATGCCGGCGTTGATCAGCAGGATGGATTTGTCGTTCTGCGGCACCAGGGAGAAGCTGGGCAGCCGCAGGTGGTCTTTGGTTTCAAAGAAGCGCAGGAACATCTCCCGCAGCTCGTTGAGACCGTGATAGGGATGGGACATAACGGTTGACTCCTTTATCTGAATTTTTCTTCTGCAAAACAAAAGACCTCCGCGCCGCATAGGGGCGAAGGTCTGACTTCACGGTACCACCCTAATTGACAGCTTTCGCTGCCGCCTCGGATCATCCGTTAACGGGGATGGGGCGAGCGGCTCGTCGCCGCCGGCTCGGAAGGGGCTGACACGGTGCCGACGCCGGCGGGCTTCCACCCTTCCCGCCTCGCTGCAGGCCGCTTTTCCGTGTCTCGTCTTCGTCATCGCTGTTTAACGTGACCCATTGTACCACATTTTCAGCGGTTGTCAATGCCGGGTTTTCGGC
>JAFRSI010000145.1 GCA_017427645.1 Oscillospiraceae bacterium
CAGGGGAAGACCGTCCGGCTGGAGGTCGAACAGCGCGAGTTCACGGGCCTTTCGCGCAACGTCATCGCCGAGATCCCCGGCACTTCGGACGAATGGATCGCGCTCAGCGCGCATTACGACTCCACCTCTCTGTCCCGCGGAGCCTACGACAATCTCTCCGGATGCATCGGCCTTCTCGAGATCCTTGAGGCGATGAAAAAGGACGCGCCGCACCGTTACGGCCTTCGCTTTGTCTTCTGCGGCAGCGAGGAGCGGGGGCTCCTCGGCTCCAAGGCCTATACAGCCGCCCACGCAGAGGAGCTCGGAAAGATCGCATTGAACATCAATCTGGACATGATCGGCACCCACATGGGCAAGTTCATCGCCTGCTGCAGCGCCGAGGAGGGTCTGGTCACCTTCCTGCGCTACTTCGGCGCCCTGCGGGGCTGGGGCATCGCCCCCCGCCAGGGGGTCTACTCCAGCGACTCCACCCCCTTTGCCGACAAGGGCGTGCCCTCCCTGTCCTTTGCCCGGCTGGCGCCCCCCAGCCAGGCCACCATCCACAACCGCTATGACACCATGGACCTCCTCTCCCTGCGGCAGCTCCGGGAGGACGGCGCCTTCCTGGCGGACTTCACCGCCCAGATGGCCGACGCCGCCAAGTGCCCGGTCAAGCGGGAGATCCCCGACAAGGTGAAAACCGAGCTGGACGAATACCTGAACCGCAAGCGCAAGGAGCCGTGACGCAAAAGCTCCCCGGCCTAACCGGCCGGGGAGCTTTATGTTATGTAAACTACAGGTATGCCACCTCGTCGCCCTGGTGAATGGCGTAGTGCTGTTTTGCCGGGGATACCTTTCCCTTCCGCTTCACCAGCACGATGTCCAGATCGTACTCCTTCTCGATATCCTCCACCGTCTTGCCGGCCCAGGCGCTGTCCACGCCGATGGTGACGGTCTTCAGCAGGCTGGTGATCTCCGGCGTCTCCTGCTGCATCTTGCTGTACTGCTCCACGAAGCCGGCGCTGATGATGCCGGTGGGGATGGCCACGGCCCCCACGCCCAGGAAGGTGATGACGATGGCCATGGCCTTGCCCAGAATGGTCACGGGGTAGATGTCGCCGTAGCCCACCGTCAGCAGGGTGTTGATGCTCCACCACACGCCGCTGAGGGCGTTGCGGAAGTTCTCCGGCTGCGCCTCGTGCTCCACGCTGTACATGCACAGCGACGCGGCCAGCATCAGCGTCACGATGATGAACACCGATGAGGCGATCTGGTTGCGCTTCTCATAGAGGACGGACTTGATGACGTTGAAGGAGTCGTACCGGGTGTTGATGCGGAACAGGTGGAAGATGCGCACCACCCGCAGCATCCGGAACACCACGAAGCCGGAGAGGAAGAAGAAGGGCAGGATGGTCAGCAGATCGATCACGCCGTCGTAGGACCGGAGGAACCGCAGGATGGCCATGCCGCGGCTGACGCCGGGGTACAGGTAATCCGCCGTCCAGATCCGCAGGGCGTACTCCACGCAGAACAGAGTCACCGTTATCAGCTCTATCGCCTCAAAAACGCCGTGCCAGGCGGCCAGCTCCTCAAAGGTCTCCAGGAACATGGCCAGGATATTCAGCAGGATCACGGCCACCAGACACACGTCAAAGATCCGGCTGGGCAGATCGTTCACCTGCCCGATCTGGATGATGTCAAAGATGCGCCGCCGCGCGCTGGTCTTTTTCACGGGCCGTCCCCCCTTCGCCTCGGATTTTCCCCTTTATTATATACGTTTTGCCCGCCGTGTGCAAATGTTTTCTCCGCCGCCTCCCTGCCCCTGTACAAATCCGCTGCCTTCTGCTATAATAACGGTGTATGATCCCATTTCGACAGGAGGCTTTTCCATGACCAATTACCGTGAGCTGACCCTGCAGGTGTCGGGCCTGATCTCCGGCGTCCCCCACCTGATCGCCAACCTGGCCAACGCCTCGGCGGCCCTCTGGGAGGCCCTGCCGGACATCAACTGGGTGGGCTTCTACCTGCTGGAGGGCGACACCCTGGTGCTGGGCCCCTTCCAGGGCCGGCCCGCCTGCATCGAGATCGCCCCGGGCCGGGGCGTCTGCGGCGCCGCCGTGGCCGCCGGACAGGCCCAACTGGTGCCCGACGTCCACGCCTTCCCCGGACACATCGCCTGTGACGCCGCCTCCCGCTCGGAGGTGGTGGTGCCGCTGCGCGCCCGCGGAGAGATCGTGGCGGTGCTGGACGTGGACAGTCCCCTGCCGGGCCGCTTCACGGAGGCGGACCGGGCCGGACTGGAGCAGGTGGCCGCCGCGCTGGAGCGGGAGCTGGAGCCCCTGTGGTGAGCGCATTTGAAAAGAGAGCAAACATTTTTATAATAGGAAACGGAGGTAATTCCCATGACTGATCGACCCATTCCCCCGCGCAGCGAAGTGCCCCAGGAGCTGACCTGGAACCTGCTGGATCTGTTCCCCGGCGGTGACGAGGCCTGGCTGGCCGAGTACGAGGCCCTGAAGACCATGCCGGAGCAGGCGGCCGCCTTCCGCGGCGTCCTGGGCCGCAGCGCCGAGGATCTGCTGCGCTGGTTCCGCACCCAGGACGAGGCCTCCATCCGTCTGGAGCGGCTCTATACCTACGCCGCCTGCAAGGGCGACGAGGACACCGCCAACAGCACCTACCAGGATATGCGGGCCAAGGCCATCGCCACGTTGGTCGCCATCCAGAGCGCGGCGGCCTTTGCCGGCCCGGAGATCATGGCCATCGACGAGGACAGGCTGAACCTCTTCTACGTCGCCCAGCCGGAGCTGGAGACCTACCGCCGCAGCATCTATCAGATCCGCCGCCGCAAGGAGCATATCCTCTCCCCCGCCGAGGAGAAGCTGCTGGCCGCCGCCGGCGAGATGGCCAACGCCCCCGACCACATCTGCTCCACCTTCCGGGACGCCGACCTGACCTTCCCCGACGTGCCGGACGGCCAGGGCAACCCCCGCCAGCTCACCGACGGCACCTTCGTGCCCCTGCTGATGAGCGACGACCGGGTCCTGCGCAAGAACACCTTTGAGGCCTATTACAAGCGCATGGGTGAGTTCAAGAACACCGTGGCCGCCACCCTGGACGGCCAGTTCAAGCAGCTCAAGTTCTTTGCCGACGCCCGGGGCTACAACAGCACCATCGAGGCCTCTCTGGACGCGACCGAGGTGCCCGTTCCCGTGTATCTGAACCTCATCGAGGCGGTCCACAACAACCTGGACAAGATGTACCGCTACGTGGCCCTGCGCAAAAAGATGCTGGGCGTGGACGAGCTCCACATGTACGACGTGTACACCCCCATCGTGGCCGACGCCGACGCCGCCATCACCTTCCAGCAGGCCAAGGAGACGGTGCTGGAGGCCCTGGCCGTGCTGGGCGAGGATTATATCGCCCTGCTGAAGGAGGGCTTCGACAACCGCTGGATCGACGTCTATGAGAACGTGGGCAAGCGGGGCGGCGCCTACTCCACCGGCAGCGGCAGGCCCCATCCCTACGTGCTGCTGAACCACAAGGACAATCTGGACAGCCAGTTCACCCTGGCCCACGAGATGGGCCACGCCCTCCACAGCTACCACTCCACCAAGTATCAGCCCACCAACACCGCCGACTACGTGATCTTCGTGGCAGAGGTGGCCTCCACCTGCAACGAGGTGCTGCTGATGCGCCACCTGCTGAACAAGACCACCGACAAGAAGCAGCGGGCCTACCTCATCAACCACTTCCTGGACCAGTTCAAGGGCACCGTGTACCGCCAGACCATGTTCGCCGAGTTCGAGCTGGCCATGGGCCGCATGGCCGAGAGCGGCCAGGCCCTGACCGCCGACGCCCTGAGCGAGAAATACCACGCGCTGAACAAGCTGTACTTCGGCCCGGATATGGTGTCCGACGACGGCATCGCCCTGGAGTGGGCCCGCATCCCCCACTTCTTCTACAACTACTACGTGTTCCAGTACGCCACCGGCTTCTCCGCCGCCGTGGCCATCGCCAACCGGATCCTCTCCGAGGGCGCCCCGGCTGTGGCGGACTACAAGAAGTTCCTCTCCGGCGGCAGCAGCACCGACCCCATCAGCCTGCTGAAGATCGCCGGCGTGGACATGTCCTCCCCGGAGCCCGTCAACAGCGCGCTGGCCCTGTTCGGCGAGCTGGTGGACGAGCTGGAGTCCCTTCTCTGATCCCGCATGCAATCAACGGAAAAGGAGTGATCCCCTATGATTCCCTTTGACAGCGAGTACTGTCTCCGGCAGTTCCGGAACCTGCTGGACATCGACAGCACCACCGGACAGTTCCGGGCGGTACAGGACTATCTGGCCGAGGAGCTGGACCGCCTGGGCTACGACAGCTACATCACCCACAAGGGCGGCGTCATCGCCGATCTGGGCGGCACGGGCAACGCCCTGGCCGTCACCGTCCACCTGGACGATATCGGCCTGATGGTGCGCAAGGTCAACGCCGACGGCACGCTGAACGTGTGCCCCGTAGGCGGTCTGTACCCCTTCTACTGCATGGGTGAGAACGTCCGCGTCCACACCCGGGACGGCGCCGTCTACACCGGCACCGTCTGCCGCACGCCCAACTCCATCCACGTGACGGAGGAGGAGCTGCGGGCCGTGGCGCCGGACTTCCGCACCAACGTATGCGTGGTGCTGGACCAGTCGGTGTCCACCGCCGCCGAGACCCGCGCCCTGGGCGTGGAGACCGGCGACGTGATCGCCCTGGATCCCCGCTTCGTCCGCTCCGGGGACTATCTCAAGTCCCGCTTTGTGGACGACAAGGCCTGCGCCGCCGTGGTGCTGACCGCCATGAAGTACATCCAGGAGAACGGCCTGACCCCCAATCGCCAGGTCTACGCCTACTTCTCCATGTACGAGGAGATCGGCCACGGCACCTCCTGGCTGCCGGAGGACGTGCGGGATATCCTGGCCCTGGATATCGCGCCCACCGGCCCGGACCAGAACTCCGACGAGCGGAAGGTCTCCATCTTTGCCAAGGATTCCCGATATCCCTATCACTGGGAGATGACCAGTGAGCTCCGCGCCGCCGCCATCGCCGCCGGGGTGGACTACGTGATGGATATTTTCACGCCCCACTACGGCACCGACTGCGACGTTTCCCTGGCCGCCGGCTACGACCTGCGCCACGCCGCCATCGGCCCCGGCACGGCCAACAGCCACGGCTACGAGCGCACCCATCTGGATGGGCTGCGCAATACTTACGCCTTATTGCTGGCGTATATGGGGGTGTAACAATGGATCGCATCATCACCGTCAAGGGCAGCGCCAAGCTGTCCCTGCGCCCGGATCAGGTCGTCATTTCCATGACGCTGACCTCGGAGAACGAGAGCTACGACAGCGCCATGGTCCAGGCCAACGAGAGGCTGGAGGCCCTGCGCTCCGCCCTGGCCCCCGTGGGCTTTGACCGGACCGACCTAAAGACCACCAATTTCCGCGTTTCCACCGAGTACGATTTCCAGAACGACCAGTTCGGCAACGGCAAGCGGGTCTTCCGGGGCTACTCCTGCACCCACGAGCTGAAGCTGTCCCTGGATTTCGACGCCGCCCGCCTGGGTCAGACCCTGTCCGCCATCACCGGCTGCGAGGCCAACCCGGAGCTGAACGTCCGCTTCACCGTCAAGGACACCGCCGCCGTCTCCGACGAGCTGCTGCGCCAGGCCGCCGACAGCGCCCTGCGCCGGGCCCGGGTCCTGGCCGCCGCCTCCGGCGTCAATCTGGGCGCCCTGGTCCGCATCCACTACAGCTGGGGCGACCGGGAGTTCTTCTCCCCCACCGAGTTTGCCGGCGCCGGCCTGCTGCGCAGCGCCAAGGCCTCCCTGGACTTCACGCCGGACAGCATCGACATCAGCGACCACGCCACCTTCGTGTGGGAGATTATGTAAACCATTTTGTCAATGCGGCACATCTTTCGAAAATAGAAAAACACCGGGGCACCTTCCGGAAGGAACGTGCCCCGGTGTTTTCTTTTACCTGAATATGCCGTTATAGTGTCCTGAATGATCTGTTGCTTAGTATAATCCCAATACACGCAACAATTCCCATCAGTAGGCCCAGAATCATTATTCCTGCACCTAACAGCAGCCAGGGCTTATAGCGCAGATCGTTTTTTTCTCCTTTGCTCTTCCTATTGTGATATGCAGTATACCACGCGCTGCCAATACCTCCAAAGGTCAATATACACGCTGTTACGATGAATGTTGTATCAAGGAACTGTGGAAACAGATGAAGGGAATAGATCGCTGATATGGCTAATCCTATCGCAGCAAGGAAAAAACCAATTGCAATCATCCTCTGCTTTTTGTTTCTCAGGTATGGCAATCCAACTACTATTGCAGCAATAGATGTGAGACCAGCTATCACTGCAAACAGATATTCGTTACGGCTTAACACTGTAGCCAAATCGTCAACTCCTTTGTCCCTTTGCCGACTTCCCTGCAAAGTGTCTCCTCGTGGCGGTTACGCTATTTGCTATGCTTTCCTACCCGATCCGCGCCAGCGTCACGGTTTTGCCCTCCACGCTCATGCGGATCTCCAGGCCGCCGTCCCGCTCCCGGCGCTGCAGCTCCAGGAGCTGCCCCTCGTAGCAGGAGGCCTTGAAGTGGATCTCCAGGTCCCGGACGTTCAGGGCGTCCCACTCTCCGGTGGAGAAGGCCCCCGCCAGGCAGCGGACGTAGGCCACGTTGTTCATGTGGCCGCCCACGTCGATATCCGTGGAGCAGACGGTGTGCCGGGCAAAGACGGGAACGCCGTCAAAGTCGTCCCGCAGGCGGGCGAAGGGCTCGTCCCACACTGCGTCGCGGCGCATCTCCAGTCCGGCCGGATAGACGTCGGCTGCCGGGTGCAGCTTGCCGGTCTTCACGTTCACCACGGCCCACTCCGTCTTGCCCAGGGCCAATACCTGGTCCCCCGCCCACAGGCGGTAATCCCGGTTGCAGCGGATCTTGTCCGCCGGCTCCGGCCAGGTCTCCCCGGTGACCGTCTCGCACATGCGGGGGCGCCGCAGGAAGCGGACCCGGGTCTTCACCGTCAGCCAGAACAGGTCCCGCGCCGCCAGGTCCCACATACCGATGCCCAGGGCGGCGGCGTGGCTGGCGGCCAGATCCATGCAGATCCCGAAGGCGTCCGGGACGCCCAGCGCCCCCGAGTGGTCGCACACGCCCGGGTCCACGGTCAATTCACGCTTGAGTGTGTTCTTCATGCTTCTCATGCCCCGCTTCATATTCCAGTACCTTGCGGAACTGGGTCTCGTACAGATCCCGATACGTGCCGCCCAGCTCCAGCAGCTCCTCGTGGGTGCCCTCCTCGGCGATCACGCCGTCCCGGACCACCAGGATGCGGTCCGCCTTCAGAATGGTGGAGAGCCGGTGGGCGATAACGATGCTGGTCCGCCCCTCCATCAGCACCTCCAGGGCGTCCTGGATGGCGTTCTCCGAGATGGAGTCCAGGGCCGAGGTGGCCTCGTCCAGGATCAGGATCCTGGGATCCTTCAGGATCACACGGGCGATGGACAGGCGCTGCTTCTCGCCGCCGGACAGCTTGAGGCCCCGGTTGCCCACCACGGTGTCGTAGCCGTCCGGCTGGGCGGCGATGAAATCGTGGAGGTTGGCGATGGCGCAGGCGTGCTCGATGTCGGCCTGGGTGGCGTTCTCGTTGGCGTACAGCAGGTTTTCCCGGATGGTGCCGTTGAAAAGGTACGTCTCCTGGGTCACCACGCCGATCTGCCGGCGCAGGTAGCTCAGGTCAAAGTCCCGCACGTCCACGCCGCCGATGCGCACGGCGCCGCCGGTCACGTCGTAGAGCCGGGGGATCAGATTCACCACCGTGGACTTGCCGCAGCCGGAGGCGCCCACGATGGCGAACATCCGGCCGCCGGGCACGGTGAAGTTGATATCCGTCAGCAGCGGCTTCTCCGGGTCGTAGGAGAAGGCCACGTGGTCGTACTGCACATCGGCGTCGCTCACGTCGGGGGTCTCTCCGTTCTCCGGGGACTTGATGGGATTGGGCAGGTCGAAATAGTCGAAGATGCGGGTGAACAGGGCCAGGGACCGGGTGAAGTCCACGTGGATGTTCAGCAGGGACTCGATGGGCCGGTACAGCCGGTTCACCAGGGCCACGGTGGCGGTGATGGTGCCCACCGTCAGGGCGGTGTCGGCCTTGGCGATGATGAAGTAGCCGCCGGCAAAGTAGATCAGCAGGGGCCCCAGCTGGGTGAACATGCCCATGATGACCCGGAACCACTTGCCGCTGCGCTGCTCCTTCAGCTGCAGCTCCGTCACCTCGCCGTTGACGGTGACGAATCGCTCGTACTCCCTCTCCTCCCGGGTGAACAGCTTCACCAGCAGCGAGCCGCTGACGGACAGGGTCTCGTTGACCAGCTGGTTCATCTCGTCGTTCTTGGCCTGGCTGTCGGTGAGGATCTTCCAGCGGGTGCGGCCCACGCTGCGGGTGGGCAGGATCAGCAGCGGGATCACCACGATGCCCACCAGGGCCAGCCGCCAGCTCATGGAGAACAGGGCGATCAGCGTGGTGACCACCACCGCCAGGTTGCTGACGATGCTGCTGAGGGTGCCGGAGATCACGGAGCTGACGCCGCTGATGTCCGTGTTCATGCGGGTGATGATGTCGCCCTGCTTCTCCGAGGTGAAGAAGGCGTGGGGCATATGCTGGAGGTGGTCGTACATCTGGTTCTTCATGTCGAAGATGATCTTCTGGGAGATCCAGGCGTTGATGTAGCTCTCCAGCACGCCGATGATCTGCGAGGCAGCCAGGGTCCCGAAGGCGTACAGCAGCAGCTTCACCAGCAGCCTCATGTTGCGGCCCACCAGGGCCTCGTCCACGATGCGGCCGGTGATGATGCTGGGCAGCAGGCCCACCACCGACGAGAGCAGGATGGCCAGAAACACCAGCAGGAACTGGAACCAATAGGGCTTCAGGTAGGACAGGATGCGCCGGATCAGCGCGCCGGTCACCTTGGGTTGGTTTTTCTTCTCTTCCTCCGTCAAAAAGCCCCGCGGGCCAAAGGAGCGTCCAAGCGGCGGCGGCATATGGCTCCCCTCACTTTCTTTTATTGCGTTACCGTAATTGTAGCGCGTTCCGCCGCGCCCGTCAAGAAAACAACGCTCCCCAAGCGGGGAGCGTTCGCCATTTTTTTGCAGTATTCAGCTCTTGCCGTGGATCTGGTTGCCGCAGCGGGGGCAGGTGATGACGATGTTGCCCTTCCCCTTCGGCACCCGGCAGACGGCGCGGCACTGGGGGCAGGTGAAATACTTGTGGTCCTTGTCCCTGGCCTGGTTGCGGGTGTTGGCAATGCGGTTCCGGATGGGGTTCCAGACCTTGTTGACGAAGGCGGCGTTCTCCGCCCGCCGCTTGGGCAGATTGCGGGAAAAGATGCGGAAAATGATGCACACCGCCAGCAGAAGCGCAGCCACGTTGAGCACGGAGGCCAGGATCCCGCCCCTGACGAAGATGCTCACGATATTCAGTATGACCAGCAGCCAGATCATGCCCAGGCCCAGCTGGTCCGCCCCGTTGCGCCCGTACATGAAGCGGGCCAGGGAATTACCGATTCTCTGCAGGAAGCTCATAGGTGCCATGCTCCTTTTTCGTCTGTCTTGGAACATCTGTATTTTACAGAAAAACGTCCCCGCCGTAAAGGGGGCGGCGCAAATTTAACACTTTGGACACTTTTTGCCCCACTCACCGCTTTATCCGTTGCAATCCGGTCTCCGGATTGCTATAATATATGCGTATAATTTTGCACACCGGGGCCGGCAGGCCCCAGCCCGCCGGCCCCTATCTGAAAAGCGGCGCGGCTGCGCCCCGGCCGGGGCGGATCGCGCTGCGTGGTCGGCGCCGGGCGCGCCTGCTGCCGCTTACCGTATCCTATGCCGCCGCTGCTGCGGCGGTGCGCCGGAGCGAGAAAGGACGTTTCTGCCATGATCAAGATCGCACCCTCCATCCTCTCCGCTGACTTCGCCAACCTGCAGCGGGACATCGAGGCCATCTCCACCGCCGACTACGTCCACGTGGACGTGATGGACGGCCTGTTCGTGCCCAATATCACCATCGGCATCCCGGTGGTCAAGTCCATCCGCCCGGTGACGGCCCTGCCCCTGGACGTGCATCTGATGATCGACCGGCCGGTGCGCTACGTGGAGCAGTTCTGCGACGCCGGAGCCGATATCGTCACCTGCCACGTGGAGGCGGACACGGAGGAGAACACCCTGGCCGCCCTGGAGAAGATCCGCGCCAGGGGCAAGCGGGCCGGCGTGGTGGTCAAGCCCAGGACCCCTGCCAGCGCCGTGCTGCCCTTCATCGACCGGGTGGACATGATCCTGGTGATGACGGTGGAGCCCGGCTTCGGCGGCCAGAAGTTCATGGCCGACATGATGCCCAAGGTGGCCCGGATCCGCAGCTATATCGACGCCCTGAACCCCGGCTGCGAGCTGGAGGTGGACGGCGGCGTGGACCCCGTCACCGCCCGGGTCTGCACAGCCTCCGGCGCCAACGTGCTGGTGGCCGGCAGCTCCGTCTACAAGGCGCCGGACATCCCGGCGCGAATCCGTGAATTGAGAGGTTGAGCCCATGGAATACTTCCCCGCACCGCTGGAAAATCTGGTGGAACAGTTCGCCCGCCTGCCGGGCATCGGCGGCAAGAGCGCCCAGCGCCTGGCCTTCCACGTGCTGGAGCTGCCCATGGAGAACGCCCAGGCCTTTGCCGACGCCATCGTGGCCGCCAAGAAGAGCGTGACCCTGTGCCCCGTGTGCCAGAATCTCACCGCCGGAGGGCTGTGCCCCATCTGCGCCTCCCCCCGCCGGGACGGGTCCGTCATCTGCGTGGTGGCCGACTCCCGGGACGTGGTGGCCATTGAGCGCGCCAGAGAGTTCAACGGGCGCTACCACGTGCTCCACGGGGTGCTGAGCCCCATGAACCACGTGGGCCCTGATGATCTCCACATCAAATCCCTGGTGGATCGGGTGGCCGCCGGCGGCGTCCGGGAGGTCATCATGGCCACCAATCCCGATACCGAGGGGGAAGCAACCGCCCTTTACATCTCCCGCCTTATCAAGCCCTTCGGCGTCAAGGTGACCCGCCTGGCCTACGGGATCCCCGTGGGCAGCCACCTGGAGTACGCCGACGACGCCACGCTGATGCGCGCTCTGGCCGGACGGCAGGAGCTGTGACGCGGCGTCCGTTCTCCCCGGCGGCGGCTCTGCTCACCGGCTTTGCGGCGGGCCGCTGCTGCATTTGCACCTTGCGGAAAAAACCGAGTAAATAAAAAAGGAGCAGCCATATGGATAAGAAGGATTCCATCATTCTGCAGCAGCTGGAGGTCATCCGCTCCATGACGGAGAACAACCTCAGGCGCATGGACAACGATTTCTGGGGCACCCCCTTTGCCAACGTGGGGAAGTCCGACAGCCCCGCCTCGCCCGGCGCCGGCGAGGCCAAAAAGGATCAGCCCCCCACCGCCGACGGCAAGGAAAAGGAGCCGGAGGTCCGGGAGGAGGAGCTGCCGGCGGAGCCCATCGAGGATCTGCTGAAGGAGCTGGACGGCTACATCGGCCTGGACGCCATCAAGGAGGAGGTCCGCAACCTCATCAACATGGTGCAGGTCTACAAGCTGCGCCGGGAGCACGACCTGCCCACCACGGACATGTCCCTCCACATGGTGTTCACCGGCAACCCCGGCACCGGCAAGACCATGATCGCCCGGATGATGGCCCGCATCTACCGCTCCCTGGGCATCCTGTCCAAGGGCCAGCTGGTGGAGGTGGACCGCAGCGGCCTGGTGGCCGGCTACGTGGGCCAGACCGCCATCAAGACCTCCAAGGTCATTGAGAAGGCCATGGGCGGCGTGCTGTTCATCGACGAGGCCTACGCCCTCAACGGCCGCAGCGAGAACGACTTCGGCCAGGAGGCCATCGACACGGTGCTCAAGGCCATGGAGGATCACCGGGACGACCTGGTGGTCATCGTGGCCGGCTACACCGACCTGATGCACAAGTTCATCCACTCCAACCCCGGCCTGGAGTCCCGGTTCAACCGCTTCCTGGAGTTTGCCGACTACACCACCGACGAGATGATGGGCATCTTCAAGATGCAGTGCAAAAAGGGCTTCTACACCCTGGGCGAGGGTGTGGAGGAGCTGGTGCGGGACTACATCACCGAGGAGAACGTGGACCCCAACACCTTCGGCAACGGCCGCGGCGTCCGCAACATCTTTGAGAATATCCTGGTCCAGCAGAACAACCGCCTGGCCGCCATGGAGACCATCACCCGGGAGGATCTCATGACGATCACGGAGGACGACGTGCTCCACGCCCGGGGCAAGATCGACTGAGCTCCAGCAGCATAAAAGCGTGACAAGCAGTTTTGCTTGTCACGCTTTTTATTGGTTGGTCCCGGATGTGCTCACTTTTTCCGCTGCAGCAGCCAGAAGTGGTTCTGCCCGTCGCGGGTGTTTTCCACGTCGCAGGAGAGATTCAGCTTCTTGC
>JAFRSI010000146.1 GCA_017427645.1 Oscillospiraceae bacterium
GCGACATCAAGGGCGTGCAGATGAAGATCGAATGGGGCAGCCAGATCCGCTCCTACGTGTTCATGCCCTATCAGCTGGTGAAGGATCTGCGCACGGAGTTTGAGACCGGCAACATCCAGAACGTGATGGACGGCGATCTGGACGGCTTCATCAACGCCTACCTCTCCATGCGCGCCGCAAACTGAGTTTCTAGTTTCTAGTTTTTAATTTTAGTTTCCAGGGTGGGTGGACACAGCACAGCAGCGCTTCGTTTTCCTCTCCTAGAAACTAGGTTCTAAAAACTATCGCTGGCTGGGGCCGGCTTCCTCCCCGCAGAAGATCCAGTCGTCAAGGTCGGTTTCCATCGAAATGCCTCCTTTATTTTTTGAATGACCCTTCATTCTATGTGAAAAGCCGGCAAATGATGCCGGTTTTTCCTATATCGGGACTTGAAACCCCGGAAGCTTTGGGTTATAATGCTTTGGATTTCATTTTATTCAAGAAGGAAGAGATCAACTATGAGTGCTTCTCCCGAAAAGAAGAACCGGGCCGCGGCCATCGCCGCCGGCACGGACAAAAAGACTCTGGCCGCCAAAGAGGCGGAGGAGAAGGCCCGCAAGAGCAAGCGGAAATGGATCATCGGCACCGTCGCCGTCGTCCTCTGCATCGCGCTGGTGCTGTTCCTCAGCTCCCCCGTCATGTACCGGATCACCACCGCCGAGACCGTGGGCGGCCAGAACTACTCCCCCGCCGAGATCAACTACTTCCGCGCCAGCTCCAAGTCTTCCCTGGCCGGCTACGGCTATGACAACATCGTCAGCTACTTTGGGCAGGAGACTGCCGACCAGCTGCTGGAAAACGACGTGAACAGCAAGCTGATCCGCAACGCCGCCCTGATCAACTACGCCGGCGAGCAGGGCATCAGCCTGAGCGCCGCGGAGAAGAAGGCCGTTGCCGACGTGGCCAAGACCCAGATGCAGTATCTGCGGGAAGGCGCCAAGACCAACGGCGTGAGCCTCTCCACCTACATGAGCTACATCTTCGGCGCCGGCGTGAACGAGAGCGTGATTCGCAGCGCCATGGAAGAGAACAGTCTGGCCAGCAAGGCCATGTACAGCAAGTTCCTGGAGCAGAGCTACAGCCCCGAGGAGCTGGCCGCCTACTACGAAGATCCTGCTGACGGCGATGTGTTCACCTATGCCACCTATCTGGTGACCGCCGAGGAGGGCGCCGATCCCGCCGAGGCCAAGACCGCTGCCGAGGCCCTGGTGGACAGCTTCCACGACGGCTATGACGGCGAGGGCGAGCTTGTCGCCGCCTTCAACGATCTGCTGGCCGAGGATTTCCCCGAAGCCAGCGCCACCGAGCGCACCAAGGTCCTGGGCTCCGAGCTGGACGCGGATCTGCGTGACTGGCTGGTGGATGAGAGCCGCCAGGCCGGCGACATCACCGCCATCGAGGGTGAGAGCGGCTGGACCGTGGCTCTGTTCCAGGAGCGCGGCGACAACAGCCAGGAGACCGCCTCTGTCCGCCACATCCTGATCATGGCCGAGGCCGACGAGAGCGGCAGCTACACCGACGAGGCCAAGGCCGCCGCCAAGGCCAAGGCCGAGGAGATCCTGGCCGCCTTCCTGGCCGGGGACCAGAGCGAAGCGGAGTTTGCCGTGCTGGCCAGCCTCTACTCCGAGGATACCGGCTCCAGCGGTGCCGGCGGCCTCTACACCGGCATTGAGCCGGGCCAGATGGTGCCGGAGTTCGACGAGTTCTGCTTTGCCGAGCACAATCACGGTGAC
>JAFRSI010000020.1 GCA_017427645.1 Oscillospiraceae bacterium
CAATGTGGTGCAGATCGATCCCGACTACGTCCCCGCCCCCCAGGAATACAAGGACGTCTTCGGCATCACCTTTGAACAGGGCCACAACAACTTCGCCATCGGCGAGCACCTGCTGACCAACATCGTCACCCGCAACAAGGAGCTGCCCCAGGCCGCCAAGATCGATTTGATCGTAGCCCTGATCACCCTCAAGTATACCCAGTCCAACTCCGTCTGCTACGTAAAGGACGGCCAGGCCATCGGCGTGGGCGCCGGACAGCAGAGCCGCATCCACTGCACCCGTCTGGCCGGCTCCAAGGCCGACAACTGGTATCTGCGCCAGCATCCCCAGGTGCTGGCCCTGCCCTTCCGGCCCGACGTCCGCCGCGCCGAGCGGGACAACGCCATCGACGTGTATATCTCCGATGAATACGAGGACGTGCTCGCCGACGGCGCCTGGCAGAAGGTCTTTACCCGGCAGCCCGCTCCGCTGACCCCCGAGGCCAAAAAGGCCTGGATCGCCACCCAGAGCGGCGTGACCTGCGGCAGCGACGCCTTCTTCCCCTTCGGCGACAACATCGAGCGCGCCCGGAAATCCGGCGTGGCCTACGTGGCTGAGCCCGGCGGCTCCATCCGGGACGACAACGTGATCGAGACCGCCGACAAATACAACATGGTCATGGCCTTTACCGGCATGCGCCTGTTCCACCACTGATCGGAGGGATCCCTTTGAAAGTCATGGTGATCGGCAGCGGCGGCCGAGAGCACGCTGTCATCCGCAAATTGAAGGAGAGTCGTGAGATCACGGCCCTCTACGCGCTGCCCGGCAACGGCGGCATCGCCGAGGACGCCGTCTGCGTTCCCATCGGCGCCAAGGATATCCCCGCCATCGTGGATTTTGCCCGGCGCGAGCAGATCGATTACGCGGTGGTCACGCCGGACGATCCCCTGGTGCTGGGCTGCGTGGACGCCCTGGAGGCGGCGGGCGTAGCCTGCTTTGGTCCCCGGGCCAATGCCGCCATCATCGAGGGCAGCAAGGTCTTCGCCAAGGACCTGATGCGGCGCTACGGCATCCCCACCGCCGGCTACCGCGCCTTTGACGATATGGACGCGGCGCTGGCCTATCTGGAGAGCGCGCCTCTGCCCACCGTCGTCAAGGCGGACGGCCTGGCCCTGGGGAAGGGCGTCATCATTGCCCAGACCCGCCAGGAGGCCGTGCAGGCCGTCACCGATATGATGGCAGGCCGGAAGTTCGGCGCCAGCGGCGAGCACGTCGTCATTGAGGAATTCCTGGAGGGTCCCGAGGTCTCTGTCCTGGCCTTTACCGACGGCAAGACCATCGTCCCCATGGTGTCCTCCATGGACCACAAGCGCGCCGGAGACGGCGACACCGGTCTCAACACAGGCGGCATGGGCACCGTTGCCCCCAACCCCTATTACACGGCGGAAACTGCGGAACGGTGCATGCGGGAAATTTTCCTGCCCACCGTGGCTGCCATGAACGCCGAGGGCCGCACCTTCCGCGGCTGCCTCTACTTCGGCCTGATGCTGACGGCGGACGGTCCGAAGGTCATCGAATATAACTGCCGCTTCGGCGACCCGGAGACCCAGGTGGTGCTGCCCCTGCTGGAGAGCGATCTGTTCGCCATCATGCGAGCCACCACCGACGGCCGCCTGGATCAGGTGCCGGTGCATTTCCGGGACGGAGCCGCCTGCTGCGTGATCCTGGCCTCGCGGGGATATCCCCTGGCCTACGAGAAGGGCTATCCTCTGGAGATCCCCCGGGAGATCCGGGACCAGGTCTATGTGGCCGGCGCCGCCCTGAAGGACGGCCAACTGATCACCAGCGGCGGCCGCGTGGCGGGCTGCACCGCTGTTGCGGAGGATCTGCCCCGCGCCGTTACCGCCGCCTACCGCCTGGCGGACCGCGTGCATTTTGAAAACGCCTACTGCCGCCGCGACATCGGCCAGCGGGCGCTACAGGCTTTGAAGGAGAACTGAGAATGGTCTATCGCATTTACGTGGAAAAGAAGCCGGGGCTGGACAATGAGGCCCGCACTCTCTGCGCCGACGCCCGCTCCCTGCTGGGCATCGCCGGACTGGAGCGGGTGCGTCTGTTCAACCGGTACGACGCGGAGCATATCACCGAATCCCTTTTCCGGGACGCCGTCGGCACGGTGTTTTCCGAGCCGCAGCTGGATCTGGTCTATGACCGGCCCGAC
The DNA here is from genome assembly GCA_017427645.1 of Oscillospiraceae bacterium. Taxonomy (GTDB): domain Bacteria; phylum Bacillota; class Clostridia; order Oscillospirales; family Oscillospiraceae; genus Vescimonas. The sequence continues at coordinate 2,202 of JAFRSI010000020.1, forward strand.
ACGGAGGGCGCGGTGGTATTCGCCGTGGAGTACCTCCCCGGTCAGTTCGACCAGCGGGCCGACTCCGCTGCCCAGTGTATTCAAATCATCTCCCAGGGGGACCGTCCTCTGATCCGCTCCGCCAAGGTCTACGCCCTCTACGGCAATCTGACCGACGGTGAGATCGCCGCCGTCAAAAAGCACGTGATCAACCCCGTGGAGGCCCGGGAGGCGTCCCTGGATCTGCCGGAAACCCTGGTGGCCCGCTATGAGATCCCCACCTCCGTGCAGACGCTCACCGGCTTCACGGAGCTGGACCGGCAGGGGCTGGCCGGCTTTGTAAAGAGCTACGGCCTGGCCATGGACGAGGAGGACGCGGCCTTCTGTCAGGAGTACTTCCGCTCCGAGCACCGGGACCCCACCATCACGGAGATCCGGGTGCTGGACACCTATTGGTCCGACCACTGCCGCCACACCACCTTCCACACGGTGATCGACAGCGCGCAGTTTGAGGATCCCATGCTGCAGGCGGCCTTCGACCGCTATCTGGCCGCCCGCCGGGCGCTGGGCCGCACCAAACCCGTCTGTCTCATGGATCTGGCAACCATTGCCGTCAAGCATCTGCGCGCCGCCGGCAAGCTGGACAAGCTGGATGAGTCGGAGGAGATCAACGCCTGCACCGTAAAGATCCAGGTGGAGGCCGACGGCGTCAGCGAGCCCTGGCTGCTGCTGTTCAAAAATGAAACCCACAATCACCCCACCGAGATCGAGCCCTTCGGCGGCGCAGCCACCTGCATCGGCGGCGCCATCCGGGATCCCCTGTCAGGCCGCTCCTACGTGTACGGCGCCATGCGCCTGACCGGCGCGGCAGACCCTCTGCAGCCCATCGCCGACACGATACCGGGCAAGCTGCCCCAGCGTACCATCGTTACAGCTGCCGCCGCCGGCTACTCCTCCTACGGCAACCAGATCGGCCTGGCCACCGGCATTGTGGACGAGCTCTATCATCCCGGCTATGCCGCCAAGCGGATGGAGATCGGCGCCGTGATCGCCGCCGCACCGGCGGAAAACATCCGGCGCGAAGCTCCCATCCCCGGTGACGTTGTGATCCTGCTGGGCGGCAGCACCGGCCGCGACGGCATCGGCGGCGCCACCGGCTCCTCCAAGGCCCACGACACCCACTCCGTAGAGACCTGCGGCGCCGAGGTGCAGAAGGGCAACGCCCCGGAGGAGCGCAAGCTCCAGCGCCTCTTCCGGCGCAAGGACGCCTGCCGCATGATCAAGCGCTGCAACGACTTCGGCGCCGGCGGCGTGTCCGTCGCCATCGGAGAACTGGCCCCCGGCCTGGAGATCGACCTGAACGCAGTCCCCCGGAAATACGAGGGTCTGGACGGCACGGAGCTGGCCATCAGCGAGAGCCAGGAGCGCATGGCCGTCGTGGTGGAGGCGGCGGACGTATCCGCCTTCCTCGCCATCGCCCACGAGGAAAATCTGCAGGCCTGCCCGGTTGCAACGGTCAGCGCTGAACCGCGGCTGGTCATGCACTGGAACGGTCAGACGGTGGCAGACATCAGCCGGGCCTTTCTGGATACCAACGGTGCTGACAAGCATATCACCATTACAGCGGCTGCGCCCCAACCCTATGGGAAGATGATCCGCGGCGGCTTTTCGGAGAATCTCACGGCGATGGCCGCCGATCTGAACTGCTGCTCCAAGCGCGGTCTCTCCGAGCGGTTCGACTCCACCATCGGCGCCGGTACGGTGTTGATGCCCTTCGGCGGCCGCCGCCAGCTGACGCCGGCTCAGGCCATGGTGCAGAAGATCTCCATGGAGGAAAAGCACACCGCGGACTGCTCCCTCATGTCCTGGGGATACAATCCGTTCATCACGGAGAAGAGCCCCTATCACGGCGCCTATCTGGCCGTCGTGGAGTCCGTCTGCAAGCTGGTGGCCTCCGGCGCCGCTTTCCGGGACGTGTATCTCACCTTCCAGGAGTACTTTGAGAAGCTGGGCCGCGACAGCCGCCGCTGGGGCAAGCCCCTGTCCGCTCTGCTGGGCGCCTTTGAGGCTCAGATGAACCTGGGCATCGGCGCCATCGGCGGCAAGGACTCCATGAGCGGCTCCTTCGAGGATCTGGACGTACCGCCGACGCTCGTTTCCTTTGCCGTCACCACCGACAAGACGGCCCATATCGTGTCGCCGGATGCCAAGACCGCCGGCCACCGGATCATCCGTCTGGCGCCGGTGCGGGACGATAGAGGTCTGCCCAATACCGCTTCCCTGCTGGCGATTTTCGAGCGCGTCACCGCCCTGCTGCGCAGCGGTCAGGCGGTAGCCTGCTGTACGCCCGGTATGGGCGGCATCGCCGAGGCGGTCATGAAGATGTGCTTCGGCAACGGCTTCGGCTTCCGCTTCGAGAGCGCCCTCACAATGGATGAGCTGTTCGGCTATGACTACGGCTCCTTCCTGCTGGAGGTGGAGGACGACGTGAACGGCCAGGTGATCGGGACCGTCACAGCCGACGGCGCCTTCACCCTGGGCGACGAGCGTGTCGATGAAAAGGACCTGCTGGCTCTCTACGAGGGAACGCTGGAGAGCGTCTACCCCTGCAATACTCCCGTCTTCCAGGGTCCCATGGAGACCTTCTCCTGCCGGACCGACGCCCCCCGTCCGGCTCCCGCCGTCAAACACGCGGCGCCCCGCGTTCTGATCCCCGCCTTCCCCGGCACCAACTGCGAGTACGACAGCGCCCGCGCCGTCCGCGACGCCGGCGGCATACCGGAGATCTTCGTGGTCAAAAATCTGTCGGCTGACGACATCGCCCGCAGCGTTGAGGACTTTTCCCGCCGCCTGCAGGAGGCGCAGATGGTGTTTATCCCCGGCGGCTTCTCCGGCGGCGACGAGCCGGATGGCTCCGGCAAGTTCATCACCGCTTTCTTCCGCAGCGGTCCCGTCCGTCAGGGCGTTACCGAGCTGCTGGAGCGGCGCGACGGCCTCATGTGCGGCATCTGCAACGGTTTCCAGGCCCTCATCAAGCTGGGGCTGGTCCCCTACGGCCGCATCGTGGACACGGACGAGCACTGCCCCACCCTGACCTTCAACACCATCGGCCGGCATCAGAGCCGGATCGTCCGCACCCGCGTTGCCTCCAACAAGTCCCCCTGGCTGTCACTTACCCGGGTCGGCGACGTCTATAACGTGCCCATTTCCCACGGCGAGGGCCGCTTCCTGGCCGAGGAGACCTTGATCCGGAAGCTGGCTGAGAACGGTCAGATCGCCACCCAGTACGTGGATCTGCACGGACAGGCCACCGGCGACGTACAGTTCAACCCCAACGGCTCCCTGTTTGCCGTGGAGGGCATCACCTCCCCCGACGGCCGCGTCTTCGGCAAGATGGGGCACTCCGAGCGGATCGGCACCGGGCTCTACAAGAATGTCCCCGGCAACTACAACATCCGGATGTTTGAAGCTGCCGTCCGCTATTTCCGCTGACGAAAACACAAATACTGAAAAAGCAAGACCTCCGGCCCAGCCGGAGGTCTTGCTTTTCCGTTCCCATTTTACAGCGTCGGCACGCCTTCCGGCTGCTTCTGCGCCTGCTCGATCTCTTTGTTGAAATCTTCGCCCTTCATGCCGCGCATCTCCTCGGGTGAACGCAAGCCGTGCTGATCGTGTATCGCCCGGAGCATCTTCATGGCTGCTTCAGCCTCTTCCTCGGCGGAAATCTCACCGGCAAGGCGGATCTCCATCGCCTGCGGATCCTTTCCCGAATGGATCTCCGCTGTGAGCTGCGGGGACACGGTGTGACTATTCACGTATGCCGAGAGATCCTTGGCCTGCTGGATCCTGGCCCGCTCATAGGGATTCTTCCCCCGCAGCTGATCCAGGCTGGTGACGTGCTTCTCGCGCATCTTCTTGGCCAGATAGGCATCCGTCTTCCGCCCCAGCTCCTCCTTCGCCCGGGCGATGGGTTCCCGAAGGCGGCTGTACTCCACGGCGGAGTAATGGACGTGTCCATTCGCCTGGCGCTGCTGCACCTCCTCCTCCAGCTTCTGTTCCATCTCCGCCAGGCGCTTGGCTGACTCGACCATCTCATCAAACTGGTCGGATGTGCCGTGCCAGGAGTTGGTCAGCTTGTCAATGTCGTGTTCATCGTGCTTGATGACCCTGGAAATCCCCCGGATGGAAGACAGCAGTCCCTGGCCCGTGTAGACCTGGTCCTGGGTCTGAAAACCGGGCAGCTCTTTCTCCTTCGCCCGATCCTTGGCTGTGGGATCATACTGGATATCGTGCTCATTGCGCGTGGTTTCCAGGCGCGTGTCCAGCCAGCTGGAGACCTCGGAGAACAGGTTGTCCTGCTTTTTCTCCGCTCCGTTCTTTCCCGCTGCCGAAATCATCTTCTGCATGGTCAGATGCTTGAACTCATCGTCCGACACGACGCGGAGGAAGCCCTTGTCGAAGGGTTTTTCCGTATTGTCGTCGATCTTCGGATGGTTTTTGTAGTGCTCCCTGCCTTCGATGATGGCTTCTTTTATCTGCTCCAGCCGTTTGACGGCAAAGTCCAGCTCCTTTTCCGACAGGTTTCGCCCGCGGAGGGAAAACCGCAGCATGGCGGGATCCGTCTTCATGATCGTGTTGCACATGCTCTGGCTGATGCAGTTCATTTCACCCAGACCGGGCAGGCGGTTGTTCCGTGCGTTTCCCGTGGCAAAGTTTCCAAAGGAGCTGTCGTTGTCGATGCCCTGAACGCCCACGATATCGCCGGCGTCGTTGGTAAGATACATCAGATTGCCGGCATGGCGGTCCACGTTTCCGCAGATGAAGTCCAGGGTCTGCATATCCGCCATCTGCTTCAGCGCATTCCAGGACTCGGCCCCGCCGAAGGGGTTGTCGTTGACCTGCGCAAACAAGCTGCGGTCATCATTGAGATCCAGGCCCTTGCTGAAATCCATGACGGTGCCTTCCTCAATATTGCCCTGGTTATCTGCAAAGCGCATATTCGTGGAACGGGCCAGCAGATTGGACACCCCCAGCAGATCCGCCACAGCGCTCATGGCGCTGTTCCGGGAGTCGATGCGGGCGCCCTCCTCTACCCCCAGATCCAGGGTGTTGATCATCTGATCAGTGGTTTTGTAGCGCAGCTTCACCGCCTTGCTGCCAAACTCACGGAGGGCGTTTTCATACTTCCGCGGATTCAATCCCATGTGCCTGGCAAAATCCTGCCACATGAACTTCATTCGGTTCATCCGATCGCCCTTGGCGGTATGGAGCTCGATCGTAAAGAGAAACACTCTGGCGTCGTCCATCTTGTCGATGTCCATCTTTGCAAGTCCCGGATAATTCTGCCGAAGCTCCTGATCCGTCGCCAAATAGTGCCGCATCTTGGCGGTGATGCCGCGAAGCTCCTCTACGTCGTCCTCCGTCATGGGACCGGTCGGCTCCTCCTGATCGCCCTCCTCCACAGAATACTCATCGTCCGGATCCGGCTCCTGACCCAGATCCTCCTCGGCTCTCTTTACGGCGGAGTTGATCACGTCCTGGATCAGCTGCCGGGTCCTGGAGTAGGTAGCCTTGGTGAACACACCGCGGTATTCCTCACCGGTGGGCGTCTTAAGGGAGATGGGGATGCGGGCATTCTGATTCCCTTTCAGCCTGCTCATCTCATCGGTGTTCAGGATCAGCGTCTTGGTGCGTGCCTGCTCCATCAGCTGGGGCAGCGTCAAGGGCGTTTTGGGATCGTAGAGCTGGATGGTCTGCAGATCTCTGGCCAACACACCCTGGAGCCGGTTGACAATGCCCGGCGCCCCTTTCTTCATGGAGATCTTTTTTCCATCCTTCTCCGTTTTTCGTACGTTTTCCAGGTACGTCTCACCGGCCATCGCCGTTTCCCGGATCATATTCTGCAGGCGCTCCTGATCCGCTGCGTCCATCGGCTTGGCAGTATTCCAGGAGTCCCGCCGGCTGAGGCGTTCCATTTCACTGTCAAGCTTTTCCATCTTCTGCAGGTAATCTGCGTAGCCGGGAATGGACTTGCCCTCCTGCTCGCGGCGGAGCTGCATCAGCAGTTCCCTCTGCTGGGCCCTGTAGGGATGATGCAGGCCGGAATTTGCATTATCTGTCGGCATGGTACATACTCCTTTGTTTCAGATGAACTGATGTGAAAAATGATAATGATTCCATTAACAGCATTATAGACCAAGGCGGAAAAATAACAAGCATCTATTTGCCCCATGCGCCCCATTCTGCGGGCGAATTTTGAAATAAGATATAATCCCGTTGCCAAATCCTGTCTTCCCTGCTATACTGACAACAGATAGGACTGAACAGGCTGCGCCCCGGGGCGTGAGGCCGGGTTATGGGATAACAGCGGGCGTACCAACGCCCTGCAGGACAGTGCCGCAGGCTGCTGCCCTGCTTTTTTGATGGGAGTGGATTCAATGGACAGACAAAATGAGGCCATGCGCGTGTCGTGGATCAGCATTGCCGTGAACCTGCTGCTGGCCGTCGGCAAGCTGCTGGCCGGTCTCTTTGCCGCCTCCGGCGCCATGATCTCCGACGCCATTCACTCCGCCTCCGATGTGTTCAGCACCATCGTGGTGATGATCGGCGTCAAGCTGGCGGACAAGGAGCAGGACCGGGAGCACCCCTACGGCCATGAGCGGATGGAGTGCGCCGCCGCCGGACTGCTGGCCGCCGCGCTGGCTGTGGCCGGTTTTGAGATCGGACTGGGCGGGGTGCGCAGCCTTATCACCGGGGCCTACCGCACCGCCGCCGTCCCCGGCGTCCTGGCATTGGTCGCGGCGGCGGTTTCCATTGCTGTCAAAGAGGCCATGTTCTGGGTCACGCGGCGGGCGGCGCGGCGCACCCGGTCAGACGCTCTGATGGCCGACGCCTGGCACCACCGGTCCGACGCCCTCTCCTCCGTCGGCGCTCTGGCCGGTATCGGGGCGGCGCGGCTGGGCTGGCCCGCCGGCGATGCCGTTGCCAGTCTCATCATCTGCTGCATGATCCTCTGGGCCGCTTGGGAAATCTATCGGGACAGCCTGGACAAAATGGTGGACCACAGCGCCGACGAGTCCACCCAGCAGCAGATCCGGCAGGCGGCTGCCGCCGTGCCGGGCGTGGTAAGGGTGGACGATATGAAGACCCGTATGTTCGGCAGCCGGATCTACGTGGATATCGAGATCGCGGCGGACAGCACCCTGCTCCTCTCCGAGGCACACGCCATCGCCGAGGAGGTCCACCGCACGGTGGAAGCCGATTTCGACGCCGTCAAGCACTGTATGGTCCACGTGAATCCCGCGTAAAACATTACCAAAAATGCCCCGCCGATCGGCGGGGCATTTTTCCTGCAAACTTCTCAGAACAGGCCGACGATGACACCGTTCTCGTCAATATCGATATTCTCGGCGGCGGGGACCTTGGGCAGACCCGGCATGGTCATGATGTCGCCGGTGTAGACCACGATGAATCCGGCGCCGGCGCAGACCTTCAGATCCGTCACGTTCAGGGTAAAGTCCTCCGGCGCGCCCAGCAGCTTGGGATCGTCGGAGAAGCTGTACTGGGTCTTGGCCATGCAGATGGGCAGGTTATCGAAGCCCAGCTCCGTGAGCTGACGGGCCTTTTTCCTGGCAGCGGGCAGCAGCAGCGTGTGCTTGGCCCGGTAGACCCGCTTGGCCACGGCGCGGATCTTCTCCTCGATGGGCAGACTCAGATCGTAGGAGAAATCGAAGTGGTTGGGCTCGCCGCACAGACGCACCACCTCGCGGGCCAGCGCCACGCCGCCCTGGCCGCCCTTGGCCCACACCTCGCTGAGGGCCACGTTGACGCCCAGCTCGCTGCAGCGTTTCTCCACCAGAGCCAACTCCGCCTCCGTATCCGTGGGGAAGGCGTTGATGGCCACCACGCAGGGCACGCCGAACACGTTTTTGATGTTGTCCACGTGGCGCAGCAGGTTGGGCAGGCCCTTCTCCAGCGCCTCCAGATTCTCCGCGTTCAGCTCCACCTTGGGTACGCCGCCGTGGTATTTCAGAGCGCGGACCGTGGCCACGATCACCACGGCGTCGGGCCGCAGGCCGGCCACGCGGCATTTGATATCCAGGAACTTCTCGGCGCCCAGATCGGCGGCGAAGCCCGCCTCCGTCACCGTGTAGCCCGCCAGCTTCAGGGCCATACGGGTGGCGATGACGGAGTTGCAGCCGTGGGCAATATTGGCGAAGGGGCCGCCGTGGACGAAGGCGGGGGTGCCCTCCAGCGTCTGTACCAGGTTGGGCTTGATGGCGTCCTTCAGCAGCACCGTCATAGCGCCCTCGGCCTTCAGATCGTGGGCGGTGACGGGTTTGCCGTCATAGGTATAGCCCACGATGATCCGGGCCAGCCGGGCCTTCAGATCCATGAGGTCCGAGGCCAGGCACAGCACCGCCATGATCTCACTGGCGACGGTGATCTCAAAGCCGTCCTCCCGGGGCACGCCCTGGAGCCGGCCGCCCAGGCCGTCCACGATGCGGCGCAGCTGGCGGTCGTTCATATCCACAGCCCGCTTCCAGGTGATGGCCTTGGGATCGATGCCCAGGCTGTTGCCCTGCTGAATGTGGTTGTCCAGCATGGCGGCCAGCAGGTTATTGGCCGCGCTGATGGCGTGGAAATCGCCGGTGAAATGGAGGTTGATATCCTCCATGGGCACCAGCTGGGCATAGCCGCCGCCGGCAGCGCCGCCCTTGATGCCGAACACGGGGCCCAGGGAGGGCTCCCGCAGGGCCGTCATGGCGTTGACGCCGATGGCCCGCAGGCCGTCGGCCAGGCCCACGGAGGTGGTGGTTTTGCCCTCTCCGGCGGGGGTGGGGGTGATGGCCGTCACCAGGATCAGCTTACCGTCCGGCCTGTCCGCCAGATCCTTCAGCAGCGAGCAGTCCACCTTGGCTTTATAGCTGCCGTACTGCTCCAGATACTTCTCGTCCACGCCGGCCAGCGCGGCGATCTCGGTGATCTTCTTCTTTTTGCACTCCCGGGCGATCTCGATGTCAGTCTTGTATGCCATGCCTGTGTCCTCCTTCTTCAGGGGGCTCCCCTGTTATTTATTCGTTGTCCGCCAGCGCGGCGGCGATCAGCGCGTCGTCTGCCACGTAAGGCAGGGTGATGTGGTCCTGTCCGGCGTAGAGCTTGTTGTACTCGGCGGCGGTGGTCATGGCGTGCTCGTTCCGGGCCCAGGAGCGGCGGGCGACGCCCACCATGGTATCCCAGGGCATGGACATGCGGAGGATGGTGTCCACCCGCTCGGAGCCGTCCAGCACCATGCCGAAGCCGCCGTTGATGGCGCGGCCGATACCGGTGCCGCCGCCGTTGTGAAGGGCGATATAGCTCATGCCGCGGGCGGCGTTGCCGGCGTAACACTGCGTGGCCATTTCCGCCATGATGTTGGAGCCGTCCTTGATGTTGGAGGTCTCCCGGAAGGGGGCGTCCGTGCCGCCGGTGTCGTGGTGGTCGCGGCCCAGGATCACGGGGCCGATCTCACCGCTGCGCACCATCTCGTTGAACTTCAGGGCGATGTTCATGCGGCCCATGGCATCCTGGTACAGGATGCGGCACTGGGTGCCCACCACCAGCTTGTTCTCCTTGGCATCCCGGACCCAGACGTAATTGTCGTGGTCCTGATAGCGGCGGTTGTGGCTGCGGATATACTCCGCGGCAGCGGCGTCAGTCTTGTCCAGGTCCTGGGGATTGCGGCTCAGGCAGCACCAGCGGAAGGGGCCGTAGCCGTAGTCAAAGAGACACGGGCCCAGGATGTCCTCCACGTAGGACGGGAAAATGAAGCCGTCCAGGTCGTTTTCCCCGTTGCGGCAGATGCTCTTGACGCCGCTGTCGTACACGGCCTTGAGGAAGCTGTTGCCGTAGTCGAAGAAGTACGTGCCCCGGTCATGGAATTTGCAGATCATCTCGTAGTGGTGCTGCAGCGACTTGTCCACCAGCCTGCGGAAGGTCTCCGGATCCTTGTCCAGCATCTCGGTGCGCTGGGCGAAGGTCAGGCCCTGGGGGCAGTAGCCGCCGTCGTAGGGCACGTGGCAGGAGGTCTGATCGCTCATCAGATCCACGTGGACGTCGTGTTCGTACAGGTACTCCAGCAGATCCACGATGTTGCCGTGATAGGCCACGGCGCAGGGCTTTCCGGCGTCCTGGTGCTCCCTGGCGATGGCGACTGCCTCGGCCAGGCTGTCGGTGCGGTGGCTGACCCATCCCTGGGTGTAGCGGGTGTCGATGCGGGAATCGTCCACCTCGGCGATGATGGACGCGGCGCCGGCGATCTCAGCGGCCTTGCCCTGGGCGCCGCTCATGCCGCCCAGGCCGGCGGATACGAACAGGCGGCCTGCCAGATTGCCTTCGTTGGAGATGCCCAGCTTCAGGCGGCCTGCGTTCAGCAGGGTATTGAAGGTGCCGTGGACGATGCCCTGGGGCCCGATATACATCCAGCCGCCCGCTGTCATCTGGCCGTAGTTGGCCACGCCCAGGGCGGCGGCGCGGTTGAAGTTCTCCTGGTCGTCAAAGGTGCCCACCATCAGGCCGTTGGAGATGATGACACGGGGCGCCAGCTTGTGGGAGTGGAACAGCCCCAGAGGATGGCCCGACATGACCACCAGCGTCTGCTCGTCGGTCAGCTCCTCCAGATACTTCTTGATGAGGCGATACTGCATCCAGTTCTGGCAGACCTGGCCGGTCTCGCCGTAGGTCACCAGCTCGTAGGGATAAAGCGCCACCTCGAAGTCCAGATTGTTGTCGATCATCACCTGGATGGCCTTTCCCTCGATGCACTTGCCCTTGTACTCGTCGATGGGCTTGCCGTAGATCTTCCCCTCGGGGCGGAACCGATAGCCGTAGATCCGGCCGTGCTCGGCCAGCTCCCGGGCGAACTCCTTCGCCATCCGGGCGTGGTGATCCGGGTGGATATAGCGCAGGGCGTTCTTGATGGCCAGCGCCTTGTCCGCCTCGGTCAGCCGGGATTCCCGGCGGGGTGCGCGCCGGTAGCAGCTCTCCATTTTCGGATAGGCGGGCAGCTCGTAATCCAGCTTGATGGTCATTGCTTCGTTTGCCAGGTCGCTCATGGATACAGCCTCCTTATGTGCTTGTGATTCTGCGGGATCCCTGCCCGCCGTATGTTTTCTTTATTATATCTGAAAGTTTCGCCGAAGAAAAGGCCCCGCGGCATTTTTTTCGCACGGGATTTCTTATGGGAGAAATAAAAAAGCTGTAATGACAGGTTTACAAACCGCCGCTTTCGGGAGTATAATGCGAAATGATGGAAATTTGCAAACACAGGAGGCAATTATGGCAAAGCTCGTGGAATGTATCCCCAACTTCAGCGTCAGCCGGGAACGGGACGAGGCCGTTTTTCAGGGGCTGGTCGACGTGGCCAACAGCGTGCCGGGCTGCACCCTCTTCGACGTACAGTCCGACGGCAATCACAACCGCTGCGTCTTTACGCTGATCGGCTCCCCTGCCGCTATCGAGGAGGTGGCCTTCCGGCTGACCAGACAGGCGGCGGAGACCATCGATATGACAAAGCACCAGGGGCAGCATCCCCGTATGGGCGCTACCGACGTGATCCCTTTCGTGCCCCAGATGGACGTCACCGTGGCCGAATGCGTGGAAATGAGCAAACGGGTAGCCAGGCGGATCTGGGAGGAGCTGCAGATCCCCTCCTTCCTCTACGAGGATTCCGCCGCCCGCCCGGAGCGCCGCAATCTGGCGGCCTGCCGCAAGGGGCAGTTTGAAGGCATGCCGGAGAAGCTGCTCCAGGAGGATTGGGCCCCGGATTTCGGCGAGCGGAGGATCCACCCCACCGCCGGCATCACCGCCATCGGCGCCCGGATGCCGCTGATCGCCTTCAACATCAACCTCAGCACCTCCGACGTGGAGATCGCCAGGAAGATCGCCAAGGCCATCCGCGGCAGCTCCGGCGGCTTCCGCAGCTGCAAGGCCATCGGCATCATGCTGGAGGAGCGAAACATCGCCCAGGTGTCCATGAACATGGTCAACTATGAGGACACGCCCCTCTATTACGCCTATGAGATGGTCCGCGTGCTGGCGGAGCGCTACGGCGTATCCATCGTGGGCACCGAGCTGGTGGGGCTGACCCCCGGCAAGGCGCTGATCGACTGCGCCGAGCACTACCTGCGCATCGAGAATTTCGACTGCAAAAAGCAGGTGATGGAGTATCACCTGATCGACATGAACCAGTGAGGGGGAGCGCACATGAAGCTTGCTGAAATGCCGGTAAACGTCTTTGTGGATACGGTCGCCTCCGACGCGCCGGCCCCGGGCGGCGGCTCCGTGGCCGCGCTTGCCGGCTCTGTGGGCGCCGCGCTGACGGCTATGGTGGCCGGACTCACCCAGGGGCGAAAGAAATACGCCGCATACGCCGACCACGCCGCAGAGGTCCAGACCCACGCCCAGGCGCTCAAGCTGCGCCTGCTGGACGTGATGGACCGGGATACGGCGGCCTTTCAGATGGTCAGCGACGCCTTTGCCCTGCCCAGAAGCACGGACGAGGAGAAGGCCGCCCGGTCCGCCGCCATCCAGGACGGTTTGAAAGCCTGCACCAAAACGCCCATGGAGATGATGGAGCTGATCGACGACGCCATCGGCCTGTCCGTCACTCTGCTGGACGGCTTCAACGACACCGCCGCCAGCGATCTGGGCATGGCGCTGCTGAGCCTGAAGGCCGGTCTGCAGGGCGCCTGGCTCAACGTATTGATCAACGTAGGTTCCCTGAAGGATGCGGCCTTTGCCGCCGCCTATAGGGAGCGGGGGCAGGCGATCATGGATCGCGCCCTCCCTCTGGCTGATGCCGGTTTTGCCCGCATTCTTGCGCAGATCCAGGGCTGAGAAGGCCCAAATCCACAAAACGAGGTATGAATGATGATCCTGACTCCCACAGAAGTTGACCATGTGGCCATCGACGGCCACCATCTGACACTGGAGCAGTTTGTTGCCGTGTCCCGCTGCGGCGCCACGGTGGAGTTGGCGGCGGAGGCCCGGGAGGCCATGCAGCGCTCCCGCGACCTTGCGGAGAAGATCGCCGCCGAAGGTCGTGTGGCCTACGGCATCACCACCGGATTCGGCGAATTTCAGAAGGTCGCCGTCCCCAAGGAGATGAGCAATCAGCTCTCCACCAATCTGATCCTCAGCCACTGCACCTCCGCCGGCGAGCCCTACGACGAGGAGATCGTCCGGGGCATGATGCTGCTGCGGGCCAACGCCCTGTGCGTGGGCTTTTCCGGCGTTCGCCCCGTCCTGGTGGAGATGCTGATCGACATGCTCAACCGGGGGGTGACGCCTATCGTGCCGGAAAAAGGCTCGCTGGGCTCCTCCGGCGACTTGGCTCCTCTGGCCCACATGACCCTGCCCATGCTGGGCCGCGGCGAAGCCCTCTATCACGGGGTGCGCATGACCGGCGCCCAGGCCATGGAAAAGGCCGGGATCCCCACGCTGACCACCCTGGTCAGCAAGGAGGGCCTCGGCATGACCAACGGCACCTGCGCCATGACCTCCGTGGGCGCCCTGGCTCTCTACGACACCATCTGCGCCGCCCAGCTGGCCGACGTGATCGCCTCCCTCTCCTTTGAGGGGCTCACCGCCCTGCGCAACGCCTTCGATCCCCGGATCCACGCCGCCCGGGGCCAGAAGGGACAGATCGCCGTCGCCGCCAATCTCCGGGCGCTGCTGGAGGGGTCCGAGATCATCGACAACTGCCAGAATGACCGCGTGCAGGACGCCTACGCCGTCCGCTGCGTACCACAGATCCACGGCGCCTGCCGGGATACCCTGGACTTTGTCCGGGAGAAAGTGGAGATCGAATTCAACGCCGTCACCGACAATCCCCTGATCTTCCCGGAGGACGAGGCCGTGATTTCCGGCGGCAATTTCCACGGTGAACCCATGGCCCTGCCCTTTGACTTTCTGGGCATCGCCGCCGCCGAGCTGGCCGACGTCTCCGAGCGCCGGATCGAGCGCATGGTGAACGCCGCCCTCAGCAACGGGCTAACCCCCTTCCTAACCACCCAGCCAGGCGTCAACTCCGGCTTTATGATCGTGCAGTACGCCGCCGCCTCCATGGTGTCGGAAAACAAGGTCTACGCGCATCCCGCCTCCGTGGACTCCATCCCCTCCTCGGCCAACCAGGAGGATATCGTCTCCATGGGCACCACCGCCGCCCGGAAGGCCCGGATGATCGTGCGGAACACCCAGGACGTGCTGGCAGACGAGCTGCTGACCGCCTGCCAGGCCGTGGACGTCCGCCGCCGGCTCAACACACACGGCCAGGGCATCACCCCCCTCCACCAGGCCCTGCTGGACCACGTGCGGAAAACGGTGCCCTTCTACGAGGTGGACCGGGAGATCTGGCCGGATCTGCGTTCCTGTGAGGCCATGATCCGCTCCGGTGAGCTCCTGGAGCTCGTTCGCCGCCAGATGCCCGCGCTGGCCTAAGCGCCATACATCACAAAACGTGAAAGAGGCGCAGTCGAGAGTGTTCGGCTGCGCCTCTTTTAACTTTTAACAAAGCGTCCACATCTGGCAGATCATCAGATGCGCAGGCTCCGCACCTGAAAAGCCAACGGAGCGGTTTCCCCGGATAAGCAGCGATTCACGCTCTCCCAACTCATAGAAGCCGCCGGAAGCTTCAGCCGTGCACCGGCCGCTGACGCAGTAAACCAGGATCTCCCGCGCGCGTTCATCCGGCGTCCAGACGAGCAAATCCGTTCCCGTTTCCAGATGCTCCGCTTTCCCATCCGCCAAATCCCGCCGCAGCATCAGATTGAAATCCGTGCAGCAGCCGCGGGACGTCGTTTCGTCACCGCCGTGGAAAACGTGCAGGGCAAACGGCGCCAGGCGGACCTCCGCACCGCCGCCATGTCGCAGGCACATCTCCCCCTGCAGGGGACAGATCCACCGCTCATAGTCCGGCAAGCTTGTAAAGGTCGACTCCTTTACGTCAACGGTTGCGGAGCTGATCCGCCACAGAAAGCTTCGGTCCGCATACACAGCTTCCGGCGGTGAGATCGCCATCTGCGTGGTCGTACCGCCGGCCCATCGGCTGACCGTATAGTCTGACGGCTTCCGATGCAGCACCGAATCCTCCGCGTTCACGCCATCACTTCCCCTTCATGCTGTAATGTTTTTGTCCTTTACATCTATTGTGGTTTTTCCTGTTCGTCCTCCGCGATCCTGCCAACAGCCTCCACCGCCGCATCGATCTCCCCGTCGTCGGTATACCAGGAAAAGCTGAAGCGCACGGCTCCCTGCTCCCGGGTCCCCAGGGCCTCGTGCATCCGCGGCGCGCAGTGGGCGCCGGCGCGGACTGCGATCCCGTAGTCCTCCGCCAGCCGGTCGGCCACCTGGCCGGAATCCAGATCCCCGATATTCAGTGTCACGATGGCGGCATGCGGACCGGTAAAGTCGCCGTACACCTTGACGCCGGGCAAGCCCCGTACGCCCTCGCAGAAGCGCTGCGTCATGGCGCGCTCCCTGTCCTCGATCTTCTCCACGCCGGTCTCCAGGATCCACTGCACGGAGGCAGACAGGCCGGCAATGCCATGTCCGTTGAGCGTCCCTGCCTCCAGCCGCGTGGGGTACTGGGACGGCTGCCGGGGCAGATACGTCTGTACTCCCGTGCCGCCGCATTTGAAGGGCCGGATCTCCACGCCCTCCCGGATGCACAGGCCGCCGGTGCCCTGGGGGCCCATGAGCCCCTTGTGACCGGTAAAGCACAGGACGTCCGCTCCCAGGTCCTCCATATCGACGCGCCGCGTGCCCGCGGTCTGAGCGGCGTCTACCACCAGCAGGGCGTTTGCAGCGTGAGCGATCCCGCTGACGCGTGGGATATCCGTCAGATTGCCGGTGAGGTTGGAGGCGTGTGTGCAGACCACCAGACAGGTGTCCCTGCCCACAAGCCGCTCCATCGTTTCGTAATCCAAACGCCCCTGTCCGTCCGCCGGGACCAGATCCAGCCGGATCCCGGCCTCCTTTTCCAGTCGATACAGGGGCCGCAGAACGGAGTTGTGCTCCAGCACGGTGGTTACCACGTGGTCGCCGGGCTCCACCAGGCCGCAGATGGCCGTATTCAGCGCCTCCGTCACGTTGCAGGTAAACACCACGTGGTCCGGGCGGGGACACCCCAGAAGACGGGCCAGCCGTTCCCGCGCGGTGTAGATCACGCGGGATGCGTCCAGAGCGCCCGCATGGGCCCCCCTGGCGCTGTTTCCCAGCGTCTGCATGGCCTCCAGAACGGCCTGCGTTACCTGAGGCGGCTTATGCAGCGTGGTTGCTGCGTTGTCCAGATAGATCATTGCCAATCACCGTAGAACGCAAATTCTTCCGCCAGAAGCCTGTCGGCATACTCGCGCAGCTTCCCGCAATAGCTGTCATAGGCGGACAGCAGCTGCCGGGCCTCATCTGTCAGCACCGCGCCGCCGCCGTTTTTGCCGCCGGTGCTGGAGTCCAGCAGTTTGACGCCCAGACCCTCCTCGGCATTTCGCATGATTTTCCATGCCTTGGAGTAAGCCATCTCCATGGATTGCGCCGCAGCGCGCAGCGAATGGCGCTCATCCACACGCCGCAGCAGCTCCGCGATCCCCGGGCCGAAGCACTTCTGATCCGTAAACAGCCGCACGGACAGCACGGCTCGCAATTCCCGTCTCATGTCAACCCCTCCTTATGCGGAAATTATAGCCCATTGCCCCCCTCTTGTAAAGTCCCGGCGGATCTGCTATAATGAGCATGGTACTTTTCAAGAAATAACGAAAGGTCTCTCGCCTGACGGCGGCAGGGGTCGCGTTTGACGGGATCTGTGGGATGATGCTGTGATGAAGCTTTCTGACTATCTGGAGATACAGCCCGGTCTGACTGCCGTGATCGGCGGCGGCGGCAAAACGACGCTTCTCTATGCGCTGGCCGATGAGCTGCGCAAAACGGGGAGCGTCCTGCTGTGCACGTCAACCCATATCCGGATCCCGCCCCAATATCCCCTCGTTACGGGCGATGATGCCGCCGTGCGGGACGCCTTGCGGCGGAACCGGGTGGTTTGCGCCGGCATGCCGGCCGACAGCGGCAAGCTCACCGCTCCGGCGATCGACTTCCGGACGCTGACCCATCTGGCCGACTACGTACTTGTGGAGGCAGACGGCTCCCGGGGCCTGCCGCTGAAGGCCCATGCGTCCTATGAGCCGGTGATCCCCTCCCCTGCCAACAACGTGGTCCTTGTGGTGGGAGCGGACGGCTTCGGCAAAACCGTTTCTTCCGTCTGTCACCGACCGTCTCTCTGGGCGCAGCTGGCCGGCGTCGATTTACAGGGCATTGCCGCGCCCGCCGGAGAAGCGCGGGTGATCCGCGCCGAGGGATACGGGAGCCGCGTTTTTATCAACAAAGCGGAATCCGACGCCTCCCGTGAGGCGGCTCTTGATCTGGCTCTTCATCTGGAGCTGCCGGTGGCGGCCGGAAGCCTGCAAAGGGGGGAATACCGATGCTTGCGCTGATCCGCGGCGCCGGCGATATCGCCAGCGGCGTCGCCGTACGCCTGTACCGATCGGGATTTCACGTGGTGATGACAGAGATCTCCCACCCCACCACCATACGCCGCACGGTGGCCTTTTCCGACGCCGTGGTGCACGGCAGCCAGGAGGTGGAGGGAATCACTGCCCGCCTGGCGGAAAACCCGTCACAGGCTCTGCAAATGGCCGCTGAGGGTTGTATCCCCGTTCTGGTGGACCCGGACTGCCGCTGCCGCAGCCTCCTGAAGCCGGACGTGGTGGTCGACGCCATTCTGGCCAAGCGAAATCTGGGTACCGCCATCACGGACGCCGCCATTGTCATCGGCGTAGGTCCCGGCTTTACCGCCGGCGTGGACTGTCACGCCGTGGTGGAGACCATGCGGGGACACACCCTGGGACGCGTCTATTATCAGGGGAGCACTCTGCCCAACACGAACGTGCCCGGCCTCATCGGCGGCTTTGCCGGTGAGCGGGTGCTGCGCGCCCCCGCCGACGGGGTTTTCCGCGGACTGCGCCGGATCGGCGAGACCGTGCAGGCTGGCGAGATCGTGGGCACGGTGGACGGCGTTCCCATGGCAGCCACCATCTCCGGGGTGCTGCGGGGACTGCTGGCCGACGGCGTTCCCGTCAGGAGAGGCATGAAATCCGGCGATGTGGACCCCCGTGGAAAGGCGGAATACTGCTCGCTGGTCTCCGACAAGGCTCTCTCTGTAGCCGGAGGCGTATTGGAGGCAATTCTTCACAGGAGGTCGATCATCGATGGAGAATGAAATAAAGCTGACCAAGCTGGCCAAATGCGCCGGCTGCGGCGCCAAGGTGGGAGCCGGCGTTCTGGCCCAGCTTTTGGGCGACCTGAAAGTCCTTCAGGACCCCAATCTGCTGGTGGGCTTTGACAAGAGCGACGACGCCAGCGTCTACAAGGTGTCGGACGATCTGGCCATCGTCCAGACGGTGGACTTCTTCCCCCCCATCCACGACGACCCCTATACCTTTGGTCAGATCGCCGCAGCCAACGCCCTGTCCGACGTCTACGCCATGGGCGGCGAGCCCCGTCTGGCCCTCAACGTCATGGCCGTTCCCAAGGACATGCCCTCCGAGGCCGTCCATGAGCTGCTGCGCGGCGGCTACGAAAAGGCCTACGAGGCCGGCGCCATCATCACCGGCGGCCACAGCATTCTGGACGATGAGCCCAAATACGGCCTCTCCGTCACCGGCTTCGTCCATCCCGACCGGGTCTTGACCAACAGCGGCGCCCGACCGGGCGACGTGCTCCTGCTGACGAAACCACTGGGGATCGGCATCCTCACAACGGCTGCCAAGGTGGATATGGCCACCCCGGAATCCGCAGAGCTGGCCGTCCGGCTGATGACGACCCTGAACAAGGGGGCCCGGGACGCCATGGTCAAATACCGGGTCCACGCCTGCACTGACGTGACAGGCTTTTCCCTCATGGGACACGGTCTGGAGATGGCCCAGGGCAGCGGCGTGGAACTCCGCATCGACGTGGACGCCGTGGATCTGATCCCCGAGGCGGTGGAGCTGGCCCGGATCGGGATTCTCCCCGAGGGCATGTACCGCAACCGGAGCTTTGCCCAGCCCTATGTGGATCCCGGACAGGTGGAATTGGCGCGCCAGGACGTCCTCTACGACCCCCAGACCTCCGGCGGCCTCCTGATCGCCGTGGACCCGGCCGACGCCGACGCCCTGTATGCCGAGCTGCGGGAAGCAGTCCCCTCCGCCCAGCGGATCGGAACGGTGGGCGAATACCGCGGCGGGGCGCGGATCCTGCTCCGCTGAACGGTATCCTGCGCCGACAACCAAGTGAAAAACGGACCGGGAGCCTGCACCGGATTGGTACAGGCTCCCGGTCCGTGGTTTTCTCAAAAGAATTACGGTGGCAGTCATTTCCGATTGCTTTTCCCCGCGGCTGTGGTATAATATATAAAAATATGTAAGTCTGGCAAAAAGTTTTTGTGCAGTTGCGAAAGGAGCGGCGCTATGGCGACGTTTACTGTCAACAGCCGTACTGTCACGGTGGATAAAAACCAAAAACTGATCCGCTTTCTGCGCGACACCCTGCATCTGACCAGCGTCAAGGACGGCTGCAGCGAGGGCGCCTGCGGCACCTGTACCGTACTCGTTGACGGCAAGCCCATGCGGGCCTGCATTCCCCAGACCGACAAGCTGGAGGGCAAAACCGTTCTGACCGTGGAGGGCCTGACCCCCTGGGAAAAGGAGCTCTATACCTACACCTACGGCAAGGCGGGCGCCGTACAGTGCGGCTTCTGCATCCCCGGCATGGTGCTGTGCACCAAGGCGCTGCTGGACGAGAATCCCCATCCCACCCGTGAGGAGGCGGCCTACGCCATCCGCAACAACTACTGCCGCTGCACCGGCTACGTGAAGATCATCGACGCCATTCTGCTGGCAGCCGAAATCCGCCGCGCAGGCAGGCTGCCGGAGGATGCCTCCGACGACTGGCAGGTGGGCAGCCGTGTGACGCGGCTGGACGTGGAGGAAAAGGTACAGGGCTACGGCCTCTACCCCGACGACGTGTCCGTGGAAGGCATGTGCTACGGCGGCGCCGTCCGCAGTCCCTGCGCCCGCGCCAGGATCCTGAAAATCGACACCGCCGAGGCGGAGGCGCTGCCCGGCGTGGTGGCTGTGCTGACCCAAAAGGATATCCCCGGCGAGATCAACGTAGGCCACATCAAGAAGGACCAGCCCACCCTGGTGGGCGAGGGCGAGGTGACCCAGTATCTGGGAGACGCTCTGGCCCTGGTCTGCGCCGAGGACCGGGAAACCCTGGAGCAGGCCAAGGCCCTGGTAAAGATCGAATACGAGCCCCTGCCCCTGGTCCGCAATCCTGCGGAGGCCATGGCGCCCGGCGCGCCGCTGGTGTTCGTCAACGACCGCGACAACGTGCAGGCCCACCGCCATATCAAGCGCGGCGATCCCGACGCCGCCATTGCCGGCGCCAAATACGTGATCACCGAGACCTTCCACACCCCGTGGACGGAGCACGCCTTCCTGGAGCCGGAGTGCTGCGTGGCCCTGCCCCTGGAAAACGGCGGCGTCAAGCTGCTGACCTCTGACCAGAGCGCCCACACCACCCGCTACGAGTGCGCCGCCATG
>JAFRSI010000147.1 GCA_017427645.1 Oscillospiraceae bacterium
ATGCAAAGGATTTATACGAAAATTGAATCGATCGTCGGCAACGTGGTGACCGTCAGGGCCGAGGGCGTCAGAAACGGCGACCTGGCCCTGGTGGGCGACAGCTACGCAACCGTGATCAAGCTTGACAGGGACATGGTCTCCCTGCAGGTTTTTGCCGGCGGCCTGGGCATCAGCACGACGGACCCGGTCCGTTTCCTGGGCCGGCCCATGATGGTCTCCTTCTCCGAGCATCTGCTGGGGCGCGTCTTTGACGGCGCCGGCGTGCCCAGAGACAAGGGACCGGCGCTGACGGAGAATATGATCCCCATCAACGGGCCCTCCGTCAACCCCTCCAAACGCATCATGCCGCGGAACATGATCCGCACCGGTATCCCCATGATCGACGTGTTCAACACCCTGGTGGAGAGTCAGAAGCTGCCCATCTTCTCCGTGTCCGGCGAGCCCTATAACCAGCTGCTGGCGCGCATCGCCCTGCAGGCCGAGGTCGACGTCATCATCCTCGGCGGCATGGGCCTGAAATACGACGACTATCTGACCTTCCGCGATACCCTGGAAAAGGGCGGCGTCATGGGCCACACTGTCATGTTCGTTCACACGGCCTCCGACCCCATCGTGGAGTGCACCCTGGTGCCGGACCTGTCCCTGGCCGTGGCCGAGCAGTTCGCCCTGGCCGGCAAGAAGGTCCTGGTCCTGCTGACGGATATGACCAACTTCGCCGACGCCCAAAAGGAAATGGCCATCACCATGGAGCAGGTGCCCTCCAACCGCGGTTACCCGGGCGATCTGTACAGCTGCCTGGCCTCCCGCTATGAGAAGGCCGTCGACTTCGAGGGGGCCGGATCCATCACGATCCTGGGCGTCACCACCATGCCCGGCGACGACGTCACCCACCCGGTGCCGGACAACACGGGCTACATCACCGAGGGCCAGTACTACCTGAAGGGCGGACACATCGAGCCCTTCGGCTCCCTGTCCCGTCTGAAGCAGAACGTCAACAGCAAGACCAGAAGCGACCACCGGGCCCTGATGGACGGCATGATCCGCATCTACGCCGCCTATAAGGACAGTCTGGAAAAGAAATCCATGGGCTTCCTGATGACGGAGTGGGATGAAAAGCTGCTGAAATACGGCGAGCTGTTTGAGTCCAAGCTGATGGACCTGAGCGTGAACATCCCCCTGGAGGAGGCACTGGACCTGGGCTGGAAGATCCTGGCGGAGTGCTTCGAGCCCAATGAAACCGGTCTGCAGACGAATCTGATCAAGGAGAGATGGCCCAACAAAGAGGCGCTCAAATAAAGGAGCTGTCTATGGCTAACATCAAATTGACGAAAAACGAGCAGAAGGTGCAGAAGGACCGGCTGAGACAGTACCTGCGCTATCTCCCGACCCTGCAGCTGAAAAAACAGCAGCTGCAATCGGTCATCATGCGGATCAGCGCACAGCTGGAGCAGACCGAGGCGGAGCGCCTTGCTGCCATCGGAGATCTGGACGACTGGGTCGCCGTATTCGCCGAGAACGGTATCTTCCCTGACCCCCTCAAGCTGGATCACCTGGTGCAGCCGGATCACATCGTCTCCCGGATGGAAAACATCGCCGGCGTCTCGATCCCGACCTTCCAGGAGCTGACGTTCCGGGACGTCTCCTACGACGTGGACGACTACCCCCTCTGGGTGGATACCGCCGTGGTCAAGCTGCGGGAGATCGCCCGGCTGGACGCCCTGGTGAAAACCCTGCGCACCCAGGTGGAGCTGCTGGACAAGGAGCTCCGGGCCACCTCCCAGCGGGTGAACCTCTTTGAGAAGGTCAAGATCCCGGAGGCCAGGGAGAACATCCGTGTGATCGGCGTCTACCTGGGCGATCAGCAGACAGCAGCCGTCGTCCGGGGCAAGATCTCCAAGAAAAAATTGAAGGAGGCGGGGCAATGATTGAGAAAATGAAGCGGATCTGCCTCGTGTCCTCAGCCTCCCGCAAGCAGGCGCTTCTGTCCTCCCTGCGGGACTTCGGGCTGCTACATCTGGCAGAAAAGAAAAGCGCGGACCGCGCCGCCACGGAGCGATTCGCCAACCTGGCCAAAACGGAGATGGCGCTGAAGGACTACGCCGAAAAGAAAAAGCCCAACGAGCCGCTGCTCTCCGACGAGGCATTTGAGTCCCTGTACCGGGACGTTCTGAAAACCCTGGATCAGCGTACTGCCTACATCCAGGCCCGGGGCGCGGCCGTGTCCGAGACGGAGCGTCTGGCGCCGTGGGGAGATTTCTCCCCGGCGGACATCCGCGCCCTGCAGGCGGAGGGCATCGACCTCCACTTCTACCAGGTCAGCTCCAGCGCCTACGAGGCGGCCGCCGCGGACGAGAACGTGAAGCTGATCCATCTGGCCCCGGTGGGCAAGACGGAGGCCATCGCGGTGATCGGAACGCTGCCGGAATCCATCCCGGGCACGGAGTTCCCGCTGCCGGAAAAGGGGCTGGATGAGCTCCGCCGGCAGATCGCAGACTGTGACGCCGGCGTTGCAGAGTGCGACGAGGCGCTGAAAAAGGCCTCCGTCTACGACAACAGCTTTGCCGCACAGATGCTGAAGGCGCAGAACGCCGAGATCTTCTCCGCGGCCAACGCCACGGTGGAGGGCGACGAGGATCTGGTCTGGCTCAGCGGCTACCTGCCGGCAAACGAGATGGACCACTTCCGGCAGTACGCATCGGAAAACGGCCTGGCCTGGGCGGCGGAGGATCCGCCCGAGGAGGACGATCAGATCCCCACCAAGGTCCGCTACAACAAGGTGACCAAGATCATCGCGCCGCTGTTTGATATCCTGGGCATCCTGCCCGGCTACCATGAGCAGGACGTGTCCCTCTGGTTCCTGCTCTTCTTCACCATCTTCACGGCGATGATCATCGGCGACGCCGCCTACGGCGTGATCTTCCTGCTGGTGGCAATCGGGCTCACGGTGAAGACCAAGAAGGTCAACAACGCCATCTTCCTGATCTACGTCCTGTCCATCGCCACCATCATATGGGGCGCCATTACAGGAACCTGGTTCGGCAGCGAGGCCGCCATGAAGGTCCCCTTCCTGAAGGCCCTGGTCATCCCCAGCTTTGCCAACTACCCGGAGTACTTCGGGATCACGGCCTCCGCCCAGCAGAACACCATCATGAAGTTCTCCTTCACCCTGGGCGTGATCCAATTGTCGCTGGGCTGCATCCTCAGCATCCGCAAAAAGCTCAGCGAGAAGAATCTCAGCTTCGTGGCCGATATCGGCTGGCTGGTCGCCTCCATTGCCATGTATCTGCTGTCGCTGTACCTGGTCATCGGAGAAAAGATCAGCATCACCCCGATCTTTGCTGTGATCCTGGGGGCCTTCCTCATCGTGGTGCTGTTCGGCGGCATGTCCCCGGACAAGAGCTTCGGCCAGGGGCTGAAGGCGGGACTTGGCAATGCATTTACGGTCTTCCTGGATACCATCAGCTGCTTCGGCAACGTCATGAGCTACATCCGGCTGTTCGCCGTGGGCATGGCCTCCCTGGCCATCGCCCAGAGCTTCAACGACATCGCCGCCGGCTTCAAGGGCCCCATGATCGTCCTTGCCGTCGTGGTGCTGCTGATCGGCCACGGGTTGAACCTGGTCATGGCGCTGCTGTCCGTGGTGGTCCACGGCGTGCGCCTGAACGTACTGGAATTCTCCGGTCAGGCAGGTCTGGAATGGACCGGCGTGGCATACGAGCCTTTTCAGGAAAACAAAGCGATCAAAAAGTAATCGTCCGATAAAATTTATAGAATAGGAGATTTGTTATGAATTTTGCTTTTGTTGGTATGGCTGCCGCTCTTGGCCTGTCTGCGGCCGGTTCGGCCTTCGGCACCGGCTTTGCCGGTATGTCCTCCGTGGGCGCATGGAAGAAGTGCTACGCTGCCGGTAAGCCCGCTCCCTTCATTATGATCGCCTTCTCCGGCGCACCCCTGACCCAGACCATCTACGGCTTCCTGCTGATGAACTTCATCCGCAGCGCCGTAGCCAACGGCGCAGACGCCGGCCTCGCCTTCGGCGTGGGCCTCTTCGGCGGCCTGGCCATCGGCCTGTCCGCCCTGTTCCAGGGCAGATGCGCTGCGGCGGCGTCCGACGCTCTGGGCTCCACCGGAAAGGGCACGGCAAACTACTTCATTGTCATCGGCGTCATAGAAACCGTCGCCTTGTTCACGCTGGTCTTCAGCCTCCTGCTGCTGGGATAACGGAGAACACGGCAGCGGCGCCTGAATCCCCTCAGATCAGAAGCGGTCCATGCAAAGCGCATGGGCCGCTTTTTTATGTGCGTCAAGGAAAAACGGGCCGCGCCGTTTTTCCGCCGGACCGAAAGCGTGTCACGAAAAGCGCGCAGACCCGCATCGCAGATTGCACAATTTTTCATGCAAATTTTCGCAATTATTTGTCATTTCCTTGACGGAGCGCCCGGATATGTTGTATGATGGGAGCGGTAAAAGCACCCATAGCCCATACTGATTGATGAGGTGGAACGCATGAAAAGTCTGAAAAAGTGGACCGCCGCCCTGCTGGCGCTCATCCTGCTCCTCTCCTCCGGGATCGTGGACACGGTCAGCGCCGAGACCGCCGGACGCGGCGCAGGCGCCATGTACGGCACGGATCCCACGCTCGTGGACAGCGACTACGACGGCATACCCGACGAATTCGACACGGCGCCGGACAGCAACGTCTTCACCGGCAAGCTGAAAAGCGGCCACGACGGGACCACCTCGGTCAGCTTTACCGTGGACTACCGCGCCTTTTTCGACGCCCCCACGCTCTACGATCCCGATCTGGCGGCATTTTCCGTCATGGGCGCCGCACTGGCCTACTATGAGGCGGATTATTCCGACGCCTGGTTCACCTTCGACGCCCCCCAGACCTGGGCCGGCGGCACAGCCTCCAAGGTCCAGGGGCTGGAGCTGATGCAGGTACTGGGCTTTGAGGACGTGGTGGACTACACCCTGGACTCCTATGGCGACGACGATCTCTGCGAGGTCCTGCTGGGGCACCGCACCGTGACCTTCAACGGCGTCACCAAGGTGATCGTGGCCATCTGGGTCCGGGGCACCGACGCCACCTCCATGGAGGAGTGGAGCTCCAACTTCCACATGGGCGATCTGTTCCGCTTCTTCGACGCCTACGACTCCGTGGCGACCAAGGTGCCTCATCAGAGCAACGACGACTGGACCCGCAAGACCAATCACCGTGGCTTTGACGTGTGCGCCACCCGCCTGCTGCACTATCTGAAGGCGTACTATCTGGACGATTACGTCCAGCCGGCTCTGGACGCCGCGCCGGAGGCCTCCCTGGCCTACTGGCTCACGGGGCATTCCCGCGGCGCCGCCGTGGCAAACCTGATGGCCTCCTATCTGATCGACGAGGGCGCCCAGGTCTACGCCTACACCTTTGCCGCTCCCTACAACACCGCCAACACCGAGGCCTCGGCGGAGAAGTACGACAGCATTTTCAATCTGGTCAACAGCAACGACTTCATTCCCATGCTGCCCATACCGGAGTGGGGCTTCACCCGCTACGGCAAGACCGCCTCCGTGGACGCCTCCGCCTATGCCAGCCAGATCAAGGCGGCCACCGGAGAGGACTACGACGGCAAGTATCTGACCGCCAGTGACATGAGCACCCTGCTGGGCAAGTTCATCTGCATCACCGGTGAGAACGCCGACCGCGACAATCCCGGCAAGATCCTGGGCTGGCGGGAGGTCTACGTCTACCACTGCGGCCACACCCACGAGGGCGAAACCGTGGGCGACACCCAGAGCACTACCTTTGTAAAGAAGCAGAGCATCACCAACTGGGGCGGCCCCAGCGAGAGCAGCTACAACGGCTACGCCACCCGCCTGCGGAAATACAGCTATTGGCACGACGGCATCTGCGAGACCCCGGCTTACGACCTGCAGGTCCTGGTGGAGCTGCTGGTCGCTGTGGCAAAGGGCGAGACCCTGGGCGGCGCCTCCACCTTCATCACCAGCAACAAGCTGGCGGAAAAGTTCGACTTCGATAAATGGAGCCTGATTTCCTACGCCACCAAGCTCACCGAACCCCACTTCATGGACACCTATTCGGTGATCCAGGCCAAGATCAACAGTGCCGGCAATCCCGGCTCTCTGTTCCACACCCTGCCCTACTATACGGCGGAGAACAGCGCCGACGGCCGCCCGGCCCACACCCACACCTATACGTACGTGCCCTACGAGGACCACGAGCCCACCTGCACGGAGGAGGGTCTGGGCTACCGCTACTGCCTGTGCAGCCAGGCCGACGCCGACTACTACGACGACTATCAGAAGAACGTCCCCATCCCCGCCCTGGGACACGACTGGGGTGAGCCCGTCTACGCGTGGGCAGAGGACAACAGCACCGTGACGGCCACCCGCATCTGCGCCAACGATCCCGACCACGTGGAGGCCGAAACGGTGAGCACCTCTGCCGAGATCACCCTCCCCGCCGCCTGCGAGGAGCCGGGCGAGACCACCTACACAGCCGTCTTCACCAATCCGGCCTTTGAAACCCAGGTCAGAACTGTGGCAGACGTGCCCGCTGCCGGTCACGCCTGGGGCCAGCCCCAGTGGCTCTGGGCAGAGGACAACAGCGCTGCCACAGCCATCTTCACCTGCGGCAGTGACGCCTCCCACGTGGTGGAAATCGCCGCGGACGTGACCGTGACGACCACGGAGCCCACACCCGCCAGCGCGGGCCAGACGATCTACACCGCCACCGTGACCGGTCCGGACGGGGTGGAATACGCCGACGTCAAAGAGGTGCTTCTGGCGGCCACCGGTCCGCAGATCACCGGCCAGCCGGCAGACTATACCGGCCCCATCGGTGACGTCGCCGAGTTCACCGTGGAGGCTCAGGGCCAGGATCTGACCTACCAGTGGCAGTACAAGTCCCTGAAGGACGGCAAGTGGTACAACACCAAGATCGCCGGCTTCGATACCCCCAACTTCCGTATCGAGATCACCGTTGCCCGCAGCGGCATGCAGTTCCGCTGCAGGGTGACGGACGCCAGCGGCAAAACGCTGACCTCCGATCCCGCCACCCTGACGGCAGATATCCCTGCCCTGGCCATCACCGGCCAGCCGACAGACTATACCGGCCCCATCGGCGACGTCGCCCGCTTCACCGTGGAGGCCCAGGGCCAGGATCTGACCTACCAGTGGCAGTACAAGTCCCTGAAGGACGGCAAGTGGTACAACACCAAGGCGGACGGCTACAACACGCCCACCCTGGAAATCGGCGTCATCGTTTCCCGTGACGGCATGCAGTTCCGCTGCAAGGTGGCGGACGTCAGAGGAAAAACGGCGATCTCCGCTCCGGCCACCCTGCACGCCGGTGCGGCGCTGACTATCACGGTCCAGCCGGAGGACTTCACCGGTCCCATCGGAAGTACTGCCAGCTTCACCGTGGAAGCCCAGGGTGAGGAGCTCATCTACCAGTGGCAGTACAAGTCCCTGAAGGACGGCAAATGGTACAACACCAAGGTCGACGGCTGGAACACCCCGACAATGTACATCCAGGTCACTGCCGTCCGCAGCGGGATGCAGTTTCGCTGCCGGGTGGCGGACGTCAACGGCAAGACGGCGGTCTCCGCTCCGGCCACGCTGCATGCAGCAGCAGACCAGGCCATCATCGTCCGGCCCGCTGCCATAACCGTTCTTCCCCAGGTGAAGTGATAAGCCACCAAGAGCCGGTATTCTGACCGCGGCTGTCGCGGTTTAGGATACCGGCTCTCGTCATTTCGCTCTCATATTTTTCCCGGGCAGCGAAAAAATGTATACCGCCTTCGCGCTGTTGTGGTATAATGAAATAAATATACTGTCAGGAGGGATCCCCATGTCTACTCACCGTACATATACCGAAGCTGAACTGCGCCCTCTGCGGATGCTGGCCCGCCTGTATCCCACCGTCCGCGCCGCCGGCACGGAGATCATCAACCTGCGGGCTATCCTCAACCTGCCCAAGGGCTGCGAGCACTTTATCTCCGATGTCCACGGCGAGCACGAGGCCTTTCTGCACATCCTCAACTCCTGCTCCGGCGTGGTCCGCGAGCGGATGGATCAGCTCTTCGCCACCACCGTCTCCCGCCGGGAGCTGGACCAGCTGGCCACGCTGATCTACTATCCCGAGGAAAAGCTGGCCCAGCTCAAGCCCCAGATCGCCGATCTGAACGAGTGGTACCGCATCACCCTACACCGCCTGATCGCCCTGGCGCGCCAGGAGACGGAGCGCTACACCCGCTCCAAGGTCCGCAAGGCCCTTCCCGCCGACTGCGCCTATATCCTGGAGGAGCTGCTCTACACCCACGGCGACGAGGCGGACAAGCGGGATTACTTTGAGAACATCATCTCCACCATCATCGAGATCGGCCAGGCCCCGGAGTTCATCTGTGCCGTCTGCGTGCTCATCAAGTGGGCCGTGGTGGATCACCTGCATCTGGTGGGCGACATCTTCGACCGGGGCCCCCGGGCGGATATCATCATGGACTCCCTGCTGAATTACCACAGCGTGGACATCCAGTGGGGCAACCACGACGTGCTGTGGATGGGCGCCGCCTCCGGCAGCCGCACCCTGGTGGCTACGGTGCTGTCCAACTCCATCCACTACAACAATCTGGAGGTGGTGGAGACCGGTTACGGCATCTCCCTGCGTCCCCTGTCCGTCTTTGCCAACGAGGTCTACCGCAACTGCGACGTGTCCCGCTTCGCCGTCAAGCTTACCGGCGACGACGCCGACAGCTACACCGAAAAGGACAAGCTGCTCTCCGCCCGGATGCACAAGGCCATCACCGTGATCCTCTTCAAGCTGGAGGGCCAGAAGATCCTGCGCCACCCGGAGTACGGCATGAACGACCGGCTCCTGCTGGACAAGATCGACTATGAGCACAAGTGCATCACCATCAACGGCAAAACCTGGCCCCTGGAGGATACGGACTTCCCCACGGTGGACCCGGCCAACCCCTACGCTCTCACGGACGAGGAAAACGCCGTCATCGACCAGCTGACCGACTCCTTCCTGCACAGTGAAAAGCTCCAGCGCCACGTGCGTTTTCTCTATTCCAAGGGCAGCCTCTACAAGATCTACAACGGCAACCTCCTCTTCCACGGCTGTATCCCCCTGGATGAAAGCGGCGCGTTCCTCTCCTTCAACCTGGACGGCAAGGAGCGCTCCGGCAAGGACTTCCTGGACTATGCCGACACGGCGGCCCGCCAGGCCTACTACTACACCCCCGGCTCCCTGGCCCGGACGCTGGGCATGGACTTCCTGTGGTTCCTGTGGGCCGGCCGCAACAGCCCCATCTTCGGCCGCGACCGCATGACCACCTTTGAGCGCCGGCTGATCGCCGACGAGAAGGCGTGGACCGAGCCCAAGAACCCCTATTACACCCTGTACGAGGACCCGGACGTCTGCGACCGGATCCTGCGGGAATTCGGCCTGGAGGGTCCCCACTGCCACATCATCAACGGCCACGTGCCCGTCAAGGCCAAGAAGGGCGAGAGCCCCATCAAGGGCGGCGGCAAGCTGATCGTCATCGACGGCGGCTTCTGCAGGGCCTATCAGCCCACCTCCGGCATTGCCGGATACACCCTGATCTACACCTCCCAGTCCTTCCGCATCGCGGCTCACCAGCCCTTTGCCGGCCGGGAGAAGGCCATCCGGGAGAATTTTGACATCTCCTCCTCCATGGATCGCTTCGAGCGGCTGGAGTTCCGCCACAAGATCCAGGACACCGATACCGGCCGGGAGCTCCAAGCCCGTATCGACGACCTGCTGGCCCTGCTGGACGCCTACCGCGCCGGCGCCATCGTGGAGAGCCACTGAGGATGCGTCATCCTTGTCCGGGGCCGTATATAGTTTACATAATCTTTTCCGCCAAACCGTTCCCTTCCCTATAACCCCCGCTGCAAGCGTATATTGGTTTACATAATTATTCCGCTTTGTCTGAAACTGCGGCAGGCGCTCCTTGCGCCTGCCGCAGTCTTGTTTTTCCTTCTCCGTTCTCTCACAGCCATTTCTTCTTTTTGAAGAACAGCAGGCTCACCACTACGATGACGATACACGCGGCGATCACCGCCGGATAACCCCAGGTGGTTTTCAGCTCCGGCATGTAGACGAAGTTCATGCCATACCACCCGGCGATCAGCGTCAACGGCATGAACACGGTGGTCACCACCGTCAGCAGCGTCATGATGCGGTTCTGCTTGGCCTCCAGCTGGGCGTGATACAGGTCGCGGACCTGGATGGTGTGATCCCGCAGGGAGGCCGCCGTGTCGTGGAGCCGGGCCATGCGGTTCATGAACAGGTGGAAGTAGCGGAGGTTCTCCTCCTTGAAAAAGCCGTTCTCGTTCTCCTCCAGCTCCTGCACCATGTCGATGAGCTGCTCGTAGTGGACGGCCAGCTCCCGGACCTCGCCCCGGATCTC
>JAFRSI010000148.1 GCA_017427645.1 Oscillospiraceae bacterium
CCTGGGGCCGGAGGAGCTGCGGCCCATCGCCCTGAGCTATCTCAAGCCCAAGCGGATGCCCCACGTGCTGGGCACGGAGGCCGAGGCCATCCGCCTGGCGCAGCAGTACGGGGCCGACGTGACGGAGGCCCGGATCGCCGCCCTGCTCCACGACTGCACCAAGAAGCTGGACCTGCCGGCGCAGCTGGCCCTGTGTGAGCACTACGGCATCGAGCTGGACGAGCTGGAGCGCAGGGCGCTGAAGCTGCTCCACAGCAAGACCGGCGCCGCCGTGGCCCGGGACGTGTTCGGCGTCAGCGACGAGATATACAGCGCCATCTGGTGGCACACCACCGGCAAGCCGGATATGAGCCTGCTGGAGAAGATCATCTACCTGGCGGACTACATCGAGCCCACCCGGGACTTCCCCGGCGTGGAGGAGCTGCGGAAGACCGTCCGCGCCGATCTGGACGGTGGCCTGCTCATGGGCCTGAATATGACCATCCGCGAGATGGAGGAGATGGGCAATCCGATCCATAAGAACACCCGCGAGGCGCGGGATTATCTACTGAAGAATGGGGGAACGACCATGAAGACACCGAAGGAGCTGGCCATTCTGGCCGCAAAAGCCCTGAACGACAAGAAGGCGAAGGATATCCAGGTGCTGGAGATCACGGATCTGACCACGCTGGCGGATTATTTCGTCATCGCCACCGGCTCCAGCAACACCCAGATCAACGCCCTGGTGGACAACGTGGAGAAGGAGCTCCACGAGCAGGCGGGGGAGGAGCCCCTGCACCGGGAGGGCTACCGCGGCGGCACCTGGGTCCTGCTGGACTACGGCTGCATCGCCGTCCACGTGTTCAACGCCGAGAACCGGCAGTTCTACGGCCTGGAGCATCTGTGGCGCGACGGCAGGCAGGTGGACCTGACCGGTATCCTGGAGGAGAAGGAGTAATCTCCCCTTGACAAAATCATCCGCACCGCTTACAATGGGGTGCGTTATCGAGCAAACGACTGAGAAGGGAAAAAGGACGGGACGTTCTGCCCCAAGAGAGCCGGCGGCTGGTGCGAGCCGGCGGAGAAGCCCGTCTGTACTGGCCCCGGAGTCTTCCGCCTGAACAGGGCGGGACGGACCGCGCCCCGTTACCGGCGCGCCTGAGGCCGCTTTGCGCGGCGAAGCAGGGTGGTACCGCGTGATCAGACACAACGCCCCTGACCGGATTTCCCGGTCGGGGGCTTTTCATTTGCCGGATCGAGATGGATTGCCGCGGGCCTGCGGCCCTCGGAATGAAAGGAGAACCACTCTGTCATTCCGAGGAGCGAAGCGACGTGGGAATCCGTAATACTATTGCATTAAAACAACAGTAAAGCAAAAATCATTCACATAAAGGAGCGACCATATGAAATACGATTTTGCCGCCATTGAGCGCAAATGGCAGGAGCGGTGGGAGCAGAGCAAGCCCTACGCCGCCGTGACGGGGGATCCCCGCCCCAAGTTCTACGCGCTGGTGGAGTTTCCCTATCCCAGCGCCGCCGGCCTCCACGTGGGCCATCCCCGGCCCTACACCGCCCTGGACATCATCGCCCGGAAGCGCCGGATGGACGGGTACAACGTGCTGTTCCCCATCGGCTTCGACGCCTTCGGCCTGCCCACGGAGAACTTCGCCATCAAGAACCACATCCATCCCGCCGTGGTGACCAAGCGGAACATCGAGAACTTCACCCGCCAGCTGAAGATGCTGGGCTACAGCTTTGACTGGGACCGTGTGGTGGACACCACCGACCCCGGCTACTACCGCTGGACCCAGTGGATCTTCCTGCAGCTGTTCAAGAAGGGCCTGGCCTACAAGGCCACCATGCCCGTGAACTGGTGCACCAGCTGCAAGTGCGTCCTGGCCAATGAAGAGGTGGTGGAGGGCGTCTGCGAGCGCTGCGGCAGCGAGGTCATCCGCAAGGAGAAGAGCCAGTGGATGCTGGCCATCACCAAGTACGCCGACCGCCTGGCGGACGATCTGGACGGCGTGGATTTCATCGAGCGGGTCAAGACCCAGCAGCGCAACTGGATCGGCCGCTCCACCGGCACCGAGGTCACCTTCCAGACCAACATGGGCGATCCCGTCACCGTCTACACCACCCGGGCCGACACCCTGTTCGGCGTCACCTATACCGTCATCTCCCCGGAGCATCCCCTGCTGAAGAAGTGGATGGACCGGATCCCCAACCGGGACCAGGTGGCCGCCTATCAGGAGCAGGCCGCCCGCAAGTCCGACTTTGAGCGGGGCGAGCTGAACAAGGACAAGACCGGCGTGCGCCTGGAGGGCGTGGAGGTCGTCAACCCCGCCACCGGCAAGGCGGTGCCCATGTTCGTCTCCGACTACGTGCTCATGGGCTACGGCACCGGCATCGTCATGGGCGTGCCGGGCCACGACCAGCGCGACTGGGAGTTTGCCACAAAGTTCGGCCTGCCCATCGTGGAGGTGGTCAAGGGCGGCGACATCACCAGGGAGGCCTTCGTGGCCAAGGACGACACCGCCGTCATGGTCAACTCCGGCTTCCTGGACGGCATGAGCGTCAAGGAGGCCATCCCCGCCATGAAGAAATACGCCGTGGAGCAGGGCTGGGGCCGGGAGAAGGTCAACTTCAAGCTCCGCGACTGGGTGTTCTCCCGCCAGCGCTACTGGGGCGAGCCCATCCCCCTGGTGAACTGCCCCAAGTGCGGCTGGGTCCCGGTGCCTGAGGAGCAGCTGCCCCTGGTCCTGCCCCAGGTGGAGAGCTACGAGCCCACCGACGACGGCGAGAGCCCCATCTCCAAGATGACCGACTGGGTCAAAACCACCTGTCCCTGCTGCGGCGGCAGCGCCAAGCGTGAGACCGACACCATGCCCCAGTGGGCCGGCTCCAGCTGGTACTACCTGCGCTATATGGATCCCCACAACGACGAGGCCGCCGTGTCCAACGAGGCGGAGCGGTACTGGGGGCCCGTGGACTGGTACAACGGCGGCATGGAGCACACCACGCTCCACCTGCTGTACTCCCGGTTCTGGCATAAGTTCCTCTACGACATCGGCGTGGTCCACACCCCGGAGCCCTATGCCCGGCGCACCAGCCACGGCATGATCCTGGGCAAGAATCCCCACTATGTGGGCAACGTGGAGACGGAGGAGGAGAAGCAGGCGCTCATCGCCAAGTACGGCAACCAGGCCCTCCGCCCGGCGGTGAAGATGTCCAAGTCCCTGGGCAACGTGGTGAACCCCGACGACGTGGTGAAGGCCTACGGCGCCGACACCATGCGCCTCTATATCATGTTCATCGGCGACTTTGAGAAGACCGCCACCTGGTCCGACGACGCGGTAAAGGGCTCCAAGCGCTTCCTGGACCGCTGCTTCAACCTGCAGGATATGGTCAGCAGCGAGGAGGGGATCTCAAAGAAGAACGAGTCCCTGATCCACAAGACCATCAAGAAGGTCACCTCCGACATCGACGAGCTGAAGCTGAACACCGCCATTGCAGCCCTGATGGCCATGGTCAACGAGTTCTACGCCGGCGGCCTGTCCCGGGGCGATCTGGAGCAGCTGATCCTGATGCTCAGTCCCTTCGTGCCCCACATGGCCGAGGAGATGTGGGAGAACATGGGCTTCGCCGCCAAATACGGCAAGATGGCCATGCAGATGCCCTGGCCCCGGTACGACGAGGCCAAGACCATCGACGCCGAGGTGGAGATGGCCGTCCAGATCAACGGCAAGCTGAGAGGCACCGTGGTGGTGCCGCTGAACAGCGACGAGGCCGCCGTGGTGGAGGCCGCCATGGGCCTGGACAAGGTGAAGAAGGCCACCGAGGGCATGCAGGTGTGCAAGACCATCCTGGTGAAAAACAAGCTGGTGAATCTGATCGTCAAGCCCGCCCGGTGAGCAGAAAGGGCAGAGATTACTATTTCTGGAAATATTAAAAATATGTCTTGACAAGCACTCGGCGGATTTGTATAATACATGCGTTAGTCATGTCCAATGACTCTTAAAGAGTACCCTGGATAGAGCCGGGTACATCGGAGGGAGGGAAAATAGATGTCCGAAGTACATGTCAAGGAAGGCGAGAGCCTGGACAGCGCCCTGAAGCGTTTCAAGAGGAGCTGCGCCAAGGCCGGCGTTCTGGCAGAGGTCCGGAAGAGAGAGTGCTATGAGAGCCCCAGCGTCAAGCGCCGCAAGAAGTCCGAGGCCGCCCGCAAGAACCGGAACAAGCGTTACTATTGATGCAAGCGTAAAGCGCCATCTCAAACGAGATGGCGCTTTCTCATTTTCTGAACAGCTCCTCCAGCAGATCCTCCACCTCCGGCAGCATGAGAAAGGCGGCGCGATACCCCAGCTCCCCGGCCAGCGCCAGCTTGCGCCGCAGGGTTTCGGCGTCGTCAAAGAGGACGAAGTGGGTCCGATCTCCGGCGCGATAGGTGAAATACCGGGCGCCCAGGGCGTCGGAGTAGTAGGCCGTACAGCCGCGGCGCAGCTCATCCAGGCGGGCGAGGGTGAGAGGCGCGCCCTCTCCGTTGGGGGAGGGCAGCAGGAAGTCCATGGCCAGCCGCTGGCAGTCCAGAGCTGCGCTGCGGGGCGCAACGCGGGCAGCGGCCTCCGCCAGGCGGTCCCGCAGACGGCCGCCGGAGATGGCCGAGCAGATCAGCACGCAGCCGTTTTTGACGCAGGGCGCCCAGATCTCCGGTACGTAAAAACGGCGCTGCTGCCGCTGCAGCTCCCCGTCCAGAAGGGCGGCGAACCGCGCGGACGAGGCGTTGGGCGGGGACAGGAAGTCCAGCACCACGCCGATCGCGGAGCGCCGGCGGCACTCCCATACCAGATCGCGGCAGAGGAGCGCCGGGTCCCAGGTATCAGGTGCGCCCCGATCCGTGAGCATCAGCAGGCCGCCCCGCAGGGAGGGGGGCAGGGGCAGGGAGGCCAGACGGCCGTCCGGGCCGATCCGGTACGCCGCGTGGGCGGGCGGAAGCGCGTATCGCCGCACGGTGCCCAGCCGGTCCGGCGCAGCGGCCAAATAGATCTGCAATGGCATTCCCCCCTTGTTTTCCGGTGAAAAGAATGATACACTGATACCATGATATATGTGGGGAGGAGGGGGCTTATGCGTTTTTCTCTGGTGCCGGACCGTCTGTTCGACTCCTACGGGCAGATCACGCCGCAGATACTGGAGCAGATGGGCGTCAAGCTGCTGCTGTGCGATCTGGACTACACCCTGGCCCCCAAGAGCGTCCGGACCCCGGATCCGGAGATACGCCGCTGGATCGACGCTCTGCGCCGGGCGGGCGTCACGGTGATGATCCTCTCCAACAACCGCAGCCCCGCCCGGGTGGAGGCCTTCTGCCGGGACCTGGGGATCCGCTACGTGGGCCACGCGGGCAAGCCCTTTGCCGGCGGCTTTCGCCGGGCCATGGAGCAGGCGGGCGCCACACGGGCCCAGACCGCCATGCTGGGCGACAAGCTGCTGACGGACGTGCTCTGCGCCCATTTCAACGGCTCTCCGGCGCTGATGGTGGAGCCGGCAGGCGGGCCGAAAACCTTGTTGCAAAAGGCGCTGCATGCCATGCAGGAGCCGTTTAAGAGAATGAACAGGAGGAAAAACAGATGAACCATTTCAAGAGGATCTCCGACGCTCTCCGTGAGCGCGGGCTGGACGCCATGCTGCTGACCAGCGACCCCAACTGCTTCTGGGCCACGTATTTCCACGGCGAGGGCGTGACGCTGGTGACGGAGAACGAGAGCTTTTACTTCACCGACTCCCGCTATATCGAGGCGGCAGAGCGGCAGATCGACGGCGCCGTCATCGGCATGACGGACCGATCCAAGCCCTTTATCGCCTGGATCAACGAGGCCCTTGCCAGGACCGGCGCCGTGAAGGTGGGATTTGAGGACGCCACCATGAGCGTGGCGGCCTTCCACACCTATCAGGAGGCCCTGCACTGCGAGCTGCTGCCCGCCTCCGATCTGATCACGGGCCTGCGGGCTGTGAAGGACGCCGAGGAGATCCGCCGCCTGACGGACGCCCAGCGCATCTCCGAGCGGGCGCTCACCGACCTGCTGCAGGAGATCCACGAGGGCCAGACCGAGCAGGAGATCGGCGCGCGCCTCCAGTATCTGATGCTCCGCTACGGCGCCGAGCGCATGTCCTTCGACCCCATCATCGCCAGCGGTCCCAACGGCTCCATGCCCCACGCCGTTCCCAGCGAGCGGAAGGTCCGCAGGGGCGATTTCATCACCATGGACTTCGGCTGCGTCTACGAGGGCTACTGCTCCGACATGACCCGCACTATCGCCATCGGCCAGGTCAGCGACGAGCAGCGGGAGGTCTACAACATCGTGCTGCAGGCCCAGCTGGCCGGCATCGCCGCCGCCAAGGCCGGCGTCACCGGCGCGGCCATTGACGGCGCCGCCCGCAAGTACATCGCCGACGCCGGCTACGGCCAGTATTTCGGCCACGGCTTCGGCCACAGCGTGGGCGTGCAGATCCACGAAGCCCCCAACGCCAACCCCGCCAACGACAAGCCCATGCCCGCCGGCGTGGTGGTCTCCGCCGAGCCCGGCATTTACATCCCGGAGCGCTTCGGCGTCCGCATCGAGGACGTGATCGTGCTGCAGGAGGGCGGCTGCCTGGACCTGGCCCTGGCCGATAAGTCCCTGATCATCCTGTAAGAGGCGGTTTTTTTCGAAAAATCCGGCAAAACACTTGCCAAAGCGCCGCACATCATGTAAAATATATCAGTCCTATGAGGACGCATACCATCAATTCGAGGAAATGGGAGTTTCCTCACAGATACAGGAGGATCGATATATGGCAACTATTACCGCCGGCGATTTCAGAAACGGCAAGACCTTCGAGTATGAGGGCAAGATCATGCAGGTCGTGGAGTTCCAGCACGTCAAGCCCGGCAAGGGCGCCGCTTTCGTCCGCACCAAGATGAAGAACGTGGTGACCGGCGCCGTGACGGAGACTTCCTTCAACCCCACCGCCAAGTTTGAGGAAGCCTACATCGAGCGCAAGGATATGGCCTACAGCTACAACGACGGCGATCTCTACTATTTTATGGACCAGGAGACCTACGACATGGTTCCTCTGGGCAAGGACCTGCTGGGCGACGCTTTCCGCTTCATCACCGAGAACACCGTGTGCAAGGTGCTGAGCTACAAGGGCAGCGTCTTCGGCCTGGAGTGCCCCAACTTCATGGACCTGGAGGTCACCGAGACTGAGCCCGGTCTGGCCGGCAACACCGCCACCAACACCCTGAAGCCCGCCACCGTGGAGACCGGCGCCGAGGTCCGCGTGCCTCTGTTCATCAACATCGGCGACAAGATCACCATCGACACCCGCACCGGCGAATATCTGGGCCGCGCAAAGTAAGAAGTCAACGGGACATACTGGACACAGGAAAGGAGAGTATGAACATGGGTATTTCTGAAAAGGTAGCCTATCTGAAGGGATTGGCCGAGGGCCTGAGCCTGGACGAGTCCACCAAGGAGGGCAAGCTGCTGCTGGCCATTCTGGACGTGCTGGACGACATGGCCGAGGAGTTTGCGGACATCGAGGACGAGATCGTGGATCTGGAGGATGGTCTGGACGCCGTCAGCGATGATCTCAACGACGTGGAAGAGTTCCTCTACGAGACCAGCGACGACGAGGACGAGGAAGACGAAGAGGATGACGACGAGTATTTCGTCACCACCTGCCCCGAGTGCGAGGAGGAGGTCATCTTCGACGAGTCCGTCCTGGAGGACGGCGAGGTCGTCTGCCCCAACTGCGGCGCCAAGCTGGAGTTCGATCTGAGCGACCTGGCCAACGCCACCGGCACTGACGAGGAAGACGAGGACTGAGACCTGTGACAGGGAAGACCGGCGAGTGATCGCCGGTCTTCTTTCCGCTTTGCGGAAAATGATAGGCCCCTTTTCCGAAAATCGGAGAAAGCCGTTGCACAGGCGGGAAAAATGCGATATAATAACAAAAGCGTCACTGCACGCTGGCATCCAAAATACAAAGGATCGAGGTATGAGGCATGAGACCGGAAGAGAAACTGAATATGACCATGCTCTGCGATTTTTACGAGCTGACCATGGGAAACGGCTATTTCCAGAACGGCTACAAAGACCGCATCACCTATTTTGACGTGTTCTTCCGCCGTGTGCCGGACGGCGGCGGCTTTGCCATCGCAGCCGGCCTGGAGCAGCTGATCAACTATATCGAGAACCTCCATTTCGACCAGGAGGACATCGCGTATCTCCGGGGCAGAAAGCTGTTCAGCGAGGAGTTCCTGGAATATCTGAAGGACTTCCGCTTCACCGGCGACATCTACGCCGTGCCGGAGGGCACGCCCGTGTTTCCCCGGGAGCCGCTGGTGGTGGTCCGCGCCCCGGCCATCGAGGCCCAGCTCATTGAGACCTTCACTCTGCTGACCATCAACCATCAGAGCCTCATCGCCACCAAGGCCAACCGCATCGTGCGGGCGGCCAAGGGCCGCACGGTGCTGGAGTTCGGCTCCCGCCGCGCCCAGGGCCCGGACGCCGCCATCATCGGCGCCCGCGCCGCCTACATCGGCGGCTGCAACGGCACGGCCTGCACCATCTCCGACCAGATCTACGGCGTTCCCGCCGGCGGCACCATGGCCCACGCCTGGGTCCAGATGTTTGAGACGGAGTACGACGCCTTCAAGACCTACTGTGAGATCTATCCCACCAACGCCACCCTGCTGGTGGACACCTACAACACGCTGAAATCCGGCGTGCCCAACGCCATCCGCGCCTTCAACGAGGTGCTGCGCCCTCTGGGCATCACCAAGTGCGGCATCCGCCTGGACTCCGGCGATATCGCCTACCTGAGCCAGCAGGCCCGCAAGATGCTGGACGAGGCCGGCTGGGAGACCTGCCAGATCTCCGCCTCCAACTCCCTGGACGAGTACCTGATCCGCGACCTGATGATCCAGGACGCCAAGATCGACATGTTCGGCGTGGGCGAGCGGATGATCACCTCCAAATCCGAGCCGGTGTTCGGCGGCGTTTACAAGCTGGTGGCCGTGGAGGATGAGAAGGGAGAGATCATTCCCAAGATCAAGGTCAGCGAGAACATCGAGAAGATCACCATTCCCCACTTCAAGAAGGTGTACCGCTTTTTCGGCAACGACACCGGCAAGGCCATCGCCGACTACATCACCCTTCACGACGAGACGGTGGATGACAGCCACGATCTGGTGATCTTCGACCCCAACGCCACCTGGAAGAAAAAGACGGTGTACGATTTCAACGCCAAGGAGCTGCTGGTGCCCGTCTTCCTGAACGGCAAGCGGGTCTATGAGTGCCCCTCTCTGCCGGAGATCCAGGCATACTGCCGCGAGCAGGTGGATACGTTCTGGGATGAGATCAAGCGCTTTGACAACCCCCAGACCTATTACGTGGACCTGTCCGACAAGCTGTGGCAGATCCAGCAGGATCTGCTGCACAGCAGCAACTGAGCAAATCACACGCGGGGCTGTCCGCCTGTGCGGACAGCCCCGTGACGATATTCGGCGGAAAGGAGAGATCAGCCTGTGAAAAAACCAAAGGTCCAGCAGCATACCGAGCGGCGGATCGCGGCGGCCCTGCGGCTGCTGCTGGCTTTCGTGCTGCTGGTGGCGCAGATCGGGCTGACCTTTCTGCTCAGCGCCCTGCTGCGCCAGCGCAGCGCCATCGTCTACACGGTGCTGGAGCTGGCCGCCATGGCGCTGGCCATCCGCATCTACAACCGGCCCGGGACCGCCGCCTACAAGATGGGCTGGATCGCCCTGGTGCTGCTGGCCCCCGTGGCGGGCATGATCCTCTATCTGCTGTGGAGCGGCGACCGGCAGAACAAGCAGCTGAATCTGAAGCGGATCCCGCTGCCCCGGGAGAGCGAGGCCAAGGAGGAGCAGAGCCGCCTGAACGTAGAGAAGCTGCGGCGGGTCCATCCCCAATGGGGGCGCATGGCCTCCTATATCCACCGGCAGGGCTTCCCGCTCTATCAGCACACCCGGGTGTCCTATCTGCCCAGCGGCGAGGAATACCTGGCCGATATGCTGGAGCGGATGGAGCAGGCGGAGCACTTCATCCTCATGGAGTACTTCATCATGGCCACCGGCCAGATCTGGGACAAGCTGGTGGACGTGCTGCAGCGCAAGAGCGCCCAGGGCGTGGAGATCAAGCTGCTGTTCGACGACTTCGGCAGCATGATGCGCATCCGCGGGGAGGATCTGGAGCAGCTGCGGCAGATGGGCGTGGAGGTCAAGATCTTCAATCCCGTTCACCACTACGTCAACCGCCTCTACTTCAACTACCGGGACCACCGGAAGATCACCAGCATCGATGGTGACACGGTCTATACCGGCGGCGTCAACGTGGGCGACGAATACGCCAACATCACCCACAAGCTGGGCTACTGGAAGGACTGCGGCGTCCGCCTGGAAGGGGAGGGGGCCTGGGGCCTGACCCGGGAATTCATCCACATGTGGGAGGAACTGGACGGCCGCATGGAGCAGGAGCACGACTACTACCGCCCCCACGGACGCTTCGAGGTGGACGGCTTCTGCCAGAGCGTGTCCGACGGCCCCGACAACAACCCCCAGAGCACCGTGGAGGACATCTACCTCCAGATGATCTCCGGCGCCAATCGCATGGTGTACGTCACCTCGCCCTACCTGGCCATCGACGAGGCCATGATCAAGGCCCTCTGCCTGGCGGGGGACAGCGGCGTGGACGTGCGGCTGATGCTGCCGGGGATCCCCGACAAAAAGTACGCCTATCTGGTGGCGGAGTGCTATTTCGGCGAGCTTTTGAGCCACGGGGTGCAGATCTTCACCTATACGCCCGGTTTCCTCCACAGCAAGATCGTCCTGGCGGACCGGGAGACGGCCTTCGTGGGCTCGGTGAACGTGGACTACCGCAGCTTCCGCCTCCACTTCGAGTGCGGCACCCTGATCTACGACGATCCGGTGGTGGAGGAGATCCTGGAGGACCTGCACGGGATCATCGGCGAGAGCGCCGAGGTGTCGCTGGAGGACTGGAAAAAGCGTCCCTGGTACCGCAAGCTCCTGGGGACTGTCCTGCGCCTGTTCGCCATGTGGATCTGAACGGGCGGGCAAAAGCGGAACAGAGAAACAAACAGAGGGCGCCATCCGCGGGATGGCGCCCTCTTTCTTTGGCTTAATCTGCCATAAATCTGCGGCAAGCCGCACGTCCTGAATGTGCGCTGCGGCAGGCCGGGGCCTGCCGCAGAAAGAACCTTATTCCTCGTCCTCCCAGAGCTGCTCCATGAACAGTTCGTAGACGGCGTTGAGCTCCTCCTCGTCGTCCAGCGTGCTCAGCAGATCCTCGCCGTTCTCCGTGATCTGTTTCAGGATCACCAGGCCGAAATCCTCGTCCTCGGCGTTCTCGTCCTCCTGGGCAGGGAAGAAGGCCATATAGGTCTGTCCCTTGTATTCCAGAGCGTCCACGTATTCCAGAACGATCTCGTTGCCATCCTCATCGGTGACGGTGATAAAGTTCGGGCCGAATTCTTCGCTCATAGCTGCGCCTCCTCTTCATTGGTTGCCCCTATCATACCCCATTTCTCCGGATATTGCAACGGTCTGATTTGTTCCATTCCGGGGAAAATGAGGATTTTACGAACATTGTCATGGAAAAAGACGGATAAATGTTACAAATGGGCGACAAAATAAGACAAACAAAAAGGTTTTTGAAGGTTGACAGACGTGGTAAAATATCTGTATACGGTTATAACATCGGTTTGCTGTGCCCGATCCGGGCACGGAACGCTGAATTCCATGAGAAAGGGAGGTGCCCTGTATTGGACGAGAGAACCCGAGCCAACGCCGCACAGAGCGCCGCGGGAGGGACTTCTGCTCCCCAAAGGAAGAGAAGAAAGAAGAAGCCCAGCATCATCGGCCGCATTTTTCTGGGGCTGTTCACCATCTGCCTGGTGGGCGTCCTGACGGCTGCCATCTTTGTGGGGATCTTCATGCGCTATGTGAACACCAGCCTGCGGGGTCATGTGGAGGTGGACGTGGCGGCCTACAACCCCTCCGTCTCCTCGGAGCTCTACCGCAAGGACCCGGACACGGGCGAGTGGATCATGTACGACACCCTGTTCCTCAAATCCCAGAACCGCATTTGGGTGACCCTGGACGAGATCCCCAAGTATCTGCAGCGGGCCGTGGTGGCTATCGAGGACAAGCGCTTTGATACCCACAAGGGCGTGGATTGGCGCGGCATCGGCCGGGCCATCAAGAGCACCCTGACCGGCGCAGACGTGCAGGGCGGCTCCTCCATCACCCAGCAGATGATCAAGAACGTGACGGGGGACAACCAGAACACCGTCAAGCGCAAGGTGGTGGAGATCTTCCGCGCCCTGGCCTTTGAGGAGACCCACTCCAAGGACGAGGTCATGGAGATCTACCTGAACTACATCTACCTGGGCGAGAGCTGTTACGGAGTCAAGACCGCCTCCAAGATGTATTTCGGCAAGGACGTGAGCGACCTGACCCTGGCCGAATGTGCCAGTCTGGCCGGCATCACCAACAACCCCTCCCAGTACGATCCGCTGATCAGCGACTGGACCCGCTCCCAGAACCGGAAGCGCCAGTTGATCATCCTCAAGGAGATGCTGGACCAGGGGATGATCTCCGAGGGGCTCTACAACGCGGCCAGGAACGAGGAGGTCGTCTTCACCGACGGCTACAATATCTTCGGCCAGCGCGTGGAGAAGGAGGAGCCGAATCCCGTGGATCCCGAAACCGGCGAGCCCGTGGAAGAGCCGGATACCCCGGAGACCGACGTGGTCCGGGCCCACAACTCCTACTTCACCGATCAGGTGATCGAGGACGTGATGGCCGCCCTGATGGAGAAGTACGGCTATGACCGCAAGACGGCGGAGAACCGGGTGTTCTCCGGCCTGAAGATCTACACCACGGAGAACCACAAGTTCCAGACCATCTGCGAGGAGGTCTTCGAGAACACGGCCTACCAGAACATCCTGGGCGAGGTCTACGGAGATCCCCTCCAGGCGGCCATCACGCTGATGGATCCCTACACCGGCGCCGTGCTGGCCATGGTGGGCGGCACCGGCGTCAAGGAGGTGGACCGCGGCTGGAACTGGGCCACGGCGCCCCGCCAGTGCGGATCCTCCATCAAGCCCATCTCCACCTACGGCCCGGCTCTGGATGACGGCACCATCACCGCCGCCTCCACCATGGACGACTATCCCATCCTGATGGACGGCAAGCCCTATCCCCGCAACGCCATGCGCGGCATGGGCGGCATGACCTCTGTCA
This sequence comes from Oscillospiraceae bacterium, assembly GCA_017427645.1. Classification (GTDB taxonomy): domain Bacteria; phylum Bacillota; class Clostridia; order Oscillospirales; family Oscillospiraceae; genus Vescimonas. The sequence goes on from JAFRSI010000148.1 coordinate 13,301, forward strand.
CCAACGCGCTGTACCGCTCTCTGAACATCGTGGCGGTCCGCGTCAACATGGCCTACGGCACCACCCGGTCCTACAACTTTATGACCGAGAAGCTGGGCTTCACCACGCTGGATCCTGAGGTGGACGGCACCCAGGTGGGCAATATGGCCCTGGGCGGCCTGCACCACGGCGCCACCACCGAGGAGATGTGCGCGGCCTACTGCACCTTCGTCAACGGCGGCCTCTACACCCGCCCCTACACCTTCTATCGGGTGGAGGACGCGGAGGGCAACCTCCTGCTGAAGAACGAGCCGGACTTCACCGTGGCCTTCAAGGAGACGACGGTGTATACCATCCGCGAGGTCCTCAAGGAGGTGGCGTCCACCGGTACCGGCTGGGAGGCCAAGTTCTCCGGCATGTCCATCGCGGGCAAGACCGGTACCACCAACGACGAGTACGACCGCTATTTCGTGGGCTTCACGCCCTACTACTGCGCCGCCGTTTGGACCGGCTTCGCCAAGAACCAGACCATCCACGTCAGCGGCAACCCCTCCAGCAATCTCTGGCACGACTGCATGATCAAGATCCACGAGGGGCTGGAGGATCCGGGCTTCCCCGAGGCCCCCAGCGGTATGACCTGGGTAACGGTCTGCGCCGACAGCGGCCTGCTGGCGACCGACGCCTGCAAGCACGACTTGCGCGGCAGCCGGGTCAAGAGCGTCCTGGTGGCGGCCGACACCGCCCCCACCCGCAGCTGCAACATGCACAAGATGGTGGACTACTGCACCGCCGGCAAGCACATCGCCACGGAGTTCTGCCCCCAGGAGACCATCAAGCGGGTAGCCGTGCTGGACTATGATCGGGAGATCATTGAAAACATGCGCGCCAACGATCACGTCTATCTGCTGAAGTACCTCAACGGCAGTACCGGCGAGCTCTCCAAGATCTGCCCGGTCCACGACAAGGCGCCCGAGCCCGATCCGCCGGAGCCGCCCACGCCCGGCGGAGACGATACGCCTACGCCCGGCGGAGACGATACGCCGGCGCCGCCTCCTACTCCGACTCCGCCGCCTCCCGACGGAGGGATCGACGATCCCGACCCGCCGGATGATCAGGGATAGCGGAAGCGTAACGAAACAAAAAGATCCGCGCAGCAGAGCTGCGCGGATCTTTTTGCCTGTTCATGCGGGGCGGTTACATGGCCTTGATGATCTCCACGATCTCAGCGCCGATGCGCTTCTGGGCCTCCACGGTGGCGGCGCCGATATGAGGCGTGCAGGACACCATGGGGTGGCTGTACAGAGCCGCATTGCTGGCGGGCTCGTCGGCATACACGTCCAGGCCGGCGGCGCGGACCTTGCCGCTCTCCAGGGCGGCCAGCAGGGCGGCCTCGTCCACGTTGGTGCCGCGGGAGGTGTTGATGATGACCACGCCGTCCTTCATCTTGGCGATGCTCTCAGCGCTGATCAGGGCGCCGCCGTCCACGGCGGGCGCATGCACGGACACGAAGTCGGCACGGGCCAGCAGCTCGTCCATCTCCACGTAGGGGATGCCCAGCTTCTCCTCGATGCCGGGGATGTGGAAGATATCGAAAGCGATGACCTCCATGCCGATGGCCTTGGCCATCACGCCCAGGTGCTGACCGATGCGGCCGAAGCCCACGATGCCCAGGGTCTTGCCCTGCAGCTCGATGCCCTTGCCGTAGGCCTTCTTTTCCCACTTGCCCTCACGCATGGTATAGCCTGCGTGGGAGATGAAGCGGGCGCAGGAGAACATGTGACCCATGGCCAGCTCGGCCACGGACTGGGAGGAGGCGCGGGGGGTGTTCTTGACAGCGATGCCGTTGGCCTCGGCATACTTCACGTCGATGTTGTCCACGCCGACGCCGCCGCGGATGATGAGCTTCAGCTTGCTGCCCTTGGCCTCGTCGATGTGGTTGGCGCGGACCTTGGTCTTGGAGCGGACTACGGCCACGTCGAAATCGCGGAGGGCCTTGCCCAGCTGATCGGGCTCGTAGAACTGCTCAACGACCTCGTGACCCATCTCGCGCAGCTGCGCCATGGCGGTCTTGTCCATGCCGTCGGTAACCAGAATTCTCATTGGAAACTACCCCTTTCAAATAATTGTTGTTTGCAGTTGGTAGAAAAGCATCGCAGATTTCGGACGAAATCCTTTACGCGTTGTACTTGGCCTCGAAGTCGGCCAGAAACGCCACCAGAGCCTGGGCGCCCTCGATGGGCATGGCGTTGTAGACGCTGGCGCGCAGGCCGCCCACGGACTTGTGGCCCTTCAGGTTGTCGAAGCCGGCCTCCTTGCTGGCGGCCACCACGGCGGCGTCCAGATCCTTGTCGCCGGTGACGAAGGGGATGTTCATCAGGCTGCGGTCCTGAGGCACCACGGCGCCGGTGAAGAGCTTGGAGCTGTCCAGGAAGTCGTAGATGACCTTGGCCTTGGCGATGTTGCGGCGGTGCATCTCCTCCAGGCCGCCGATGCTCTTGAGGTACTTGAACACCTTGCCGCAGCAGTAGATGGCCCAGCAGTTGGGGGTGTTGTACATGGAGCCGTTGTCGGCGTGGGTCTTGTACATCATATAAATGGGGGTCTTGGGGTCCAGGTCGTCACGGATCAGGTCCTCCCGGATGATGA
>JAFRSI010000149.1 GCA_017427645.1 Oscillospiraceae bacterium
AAAAGCGTGACAAGCAGTTTTGCTTGTCACGCTTTTTATTGGTTGGTCCCGGATGTGCTCACTTTTTCCGCTGCAGCAGCCAGAAGTGGTTCTGCCCGTCGCGGGTGTTTTCCACGTCGCAGGAGAGATTCAGCTTCTTGCCCGGGTTTCTGGCCAGCAGCACGCCCAGGATCGTGTTGGCGAAGGCCATGTTGTACGTGTCCTTCTCGTCGTCCACCAGGAAGCACAGGGCGTATTCCTCTCCGCTCTCCAGCCGGCTGACGTCCGCCAGGAACTCCCGGACATGGCCCCACCCGTGGTTCTCGTACACCACCTGCATAGTGGGGTCCTGCAGGATCTTCCGATACTTCTCCTCCTCCGCCGGGGCGTCGCTGATGCAGTACTTCTCGTAGCCGATCTCCTGCGGGGGATCCACAGCCAGCTCCCTGAACATCTGCTCGATGCTGCCGACGATCTGGTCGTACTCCTGCTGGTCGATGCCGAACTCCTGGCGGGGATCAAACTGCTGCATGGAGGCCATGATCTCCTCCTTCGTCTCCTGGATCTTCTTCTGGATCTCGCTCATCTCGCTCTGATATGACCGCTGGATCTCTCTGATTTCCTGCAGTCTCCGCTCCCCCTCGGCGATCTTCGCCTCAAAGGCCCGGCAGATCACAGAATTGTCCTTATCAAGGAGCTCCTTGATCTCTTCGATGGTGAAGCCCGCCTTCTGGAGATTCTTGATCTTCACAAAGGCGAGAGCCTGCTCCTCCTCATAGTAGCGATACCCCGTCCAGCCGTCTACCTTTGCCGGCTTCAGCAGATCCACGCCGTCGTAATAGCGCAGCGTCTGAGGATTGCAGTCGCATAGCCTGGCGAATTCCTTGATGGTCATATCGTCGCCTCCTTTCTGAAACCGTTATATCATTGCAGTTTACTGAAAGGTCAAGGCCTTTTTGAAATAAATTATTCCATCTCGTCCAGGGTCAGGCGGAAGCTGTCCAGGAAGTGCTCCCGGAAGTAGTCCAGCTCCGGCAGGTTGTAGCTGTCCAGGGCCGCCGCCGTCTGCTCGGCGGCCTTCTTGAACTCCAGGTTCCCGGCCTTCAGCTCCTCCACGCACTTGACGTAGGCGGAGAGCTTGTCCGCCGCCTTTACCAGCTGCTGGATCTCCCCGTCCACCGGCCGGAGGATCTCCTCGTAGTCCGGCTGCAGCTCCTCGGGCAGCATCCCCAGCAGCTTATCGCAGGCCACGGACTCCACCTGCTTGTAGGCGTCCCGGATCTCCGGGTTGTAGTACTTGATGGGGGTGGGCATGTCGCCGGTGAGGATCTCGCCGGCGTCGTGATACAGGGCCGCCACCGCCACGGCGCCGGGGTCCACCCGGCCGCCGAAGTAGCGGTTGCGGATCACGGCCAGGGCGTGGGCCAGCACCGCCACCTGATGGCTGTGCTCCTGGATGTTCTCGGTGTAGCTGTTGCGCATCAGCGCCCAGCGGTTGATAAAGCGCATCCGCGCCAGATAGGCAAAAAAGTGACTCATGGCATAACCTCTCCCAACAGTTTTTCTCCGTCGTGCCCGGTGATCTTCACGTCCAGCACCCGGTTGTGATATCCCTCGCCCGGGGCCTCCGCCTCCATATAGTTGGGGGCGTGGCCCACGTAAGTTCCCGTTTTCCCCGGCTGCTCAAAGAGCACGGGATAGACCCGTCCCACGCAGCCGTCCAGATAGGCCCGATGCATCTCCGCCGCCGCCGCCGCGGCCCGGTGGGCCCGCTCCTCCTTCACAGGTCCGGGGACCTGCTCCATGGCCGCGGCTCTGGTGCCGGGGCGGATGGAGTAGGGGAACACGTGCATGGCGGCAAAGCGGCACCGGCGGATGAAGTCCAGCGTCCGGCTGAACTCCTCCTCCGTCTCCCCCGGGAAGCCGGTGATGAGATCGGTGGTAATGGCGGGGCGGTCAAAATACCGGTTCAGCAGCTCCACCGACCGGAGGAACCGGGCCGTATCGTATTTCCGGTTCATCCGCCGCAGCGTCTCGTCGCACCCGCTCTGGAGGGACAGGTGGAAGTGGGGACAGAGGTTGGGCAGGGCCGCCGCCCGGCGGCAGAAGTCCTCCGTGACGGTCCGGGGCTCCAGGGAGCCCAGGCGGATGCGCATGTCCCCCGCCGCGGCGCTGACGGCCTCCAGCAGCTCCATGAGCCCCACCCCTCCCGGCAGGTCCCGCCCGTAGGAGGAGATCTCGATGCCCGTCACCACGATCTCCCGATAGCCCTGGTCCCGCAGTTCTCTCGCCTGCTCCGCCGCAATCTCCAGCGGCGCCGAGCGGACGGGCCCCCGGGCGTAGGGGATGATGCAGTAGGTGCAGAAGTTGGTGCAGCCGTCCTCCACCTTCAGCATGGCACGGGTCCGGCTGGCCATGCCGCCGGCGGGCAGCACCTCGAAGGCGCGGCGGCGCAGAGCGTCGTCCAGCAGGGTCAGGGGCTCCCGCTCCCGGGCCGCCTGCTCCAGCAGGTCCAGAAAGGCCATCCGGTCCCCGGTGCCGGCAATGAGATCCACGTCCAGCTCCGCCGCCTCCTTGGCGTGGGTCTGGACGTAGCAGCCGCAGGCGGCCACCACCGCGCCGGGATTCTGCTTGCGGCACCGGCGGATCATCTGGCGGGATTTCTTGTCGCTGACCGCCGTCACCGAGCAGGTGTTCACGATGTAGGCGTCCGCCGCCGATTCAAAGTCCACAAGCTCATGGCCCCGGCGCAGCAGCTCCTGCTCCATGGCCTGGGTCTCGTATTGATTCACCTTGCAGCCCAGGGTGTAAATGGCAACTCTCATGGAAGACTCCTTTTCTTCCGATGAAAGCGGCACGCCGCTTTCATCGGAGATTGGCGGCCTGCTGCAGCGCACTCGCTGTCGCTCGCACGTTTGCAGGCCGAGAGGTATTTTCGTCCACGTACACGCCGCGGCCGAAAATGATGGAAAATCTTCGCGGCCTTCGCCGCGAAATCTGCGATGCTTCTCTTCCGTGCAGAAAACTGACGCGTTTCATCGGTCAGCCTTTCAGCGATTATTGCTTGCGCTTTTCCCGCGCATTTTGTATAATATGGGGTAATGCATATTATACTGTATCCCGCCGCCGGTGGCAAGTCCCCGGCCGGCGAAAAATCACCGCAAAGAGGTGTTCTGCATGCACTACCTGGATCACGCCGCCACCACCCCCGTCCCCCGCCCCGTGGCGGAGCGGATGTGCGAGGTGCTGACGGAGCAATACGGCAATCCCTCCTCCCAATACCCCCTGGGGCTGCAGGCCGCCCGGCTGGTGGCCGACTGCCGCGCCGTCGTCGCCGCCGCGCTTGGCTGTAAGGCGGAATCCCTTGTCTTTACTTCCTGCGGAACGGAAAGCGACAACTGGGCCATCCGCGCCGCCCTGTGGCACGGCCGCCGCGCCGGCAAGCATATCATCTCCACCGCGGTGGAGCACAGCGCCGTGCGGGAGCCCCTGCGCGCCCTGGCCCTGGAGGGATGCGAGGTCACCTTCCTCAAGCCGGACAGCCGGGGCCGCATCACCGCCCGGCAGGTCTTCGACGCCCTTCGGGAGGACACGGTCCTGGTCAGCCTCATGCTGGTGAACAACGAAACCGGCTGCGTCTTCCCCGTGGAGGAAGTCGCCCGGGGCCTGCGGGAGCGGAAGAGCGCCGCCCTGTTCCACTGCGACGCCGTCCAGGGATTCCTGAAGGTCCCCTGCGCGCCAGCCGCCTGGGGCGTGGATCTCATGAGCTTTTCCGCCCACAAGCTGGGCGGGCCCAAGGGGATCGGTGCACTTTATGTAAACCCCTCGCTGAAAAACCTGCGCCCGCTGATGCTGGGCGGCGGACAGGAGCAGGGCCTGCGCCCCGGCACCGAGGCCACCGCCCAGATCGCCGGCTTTGCCAGGGCCGTGGAGCTGCGGCAGGAAAACCTGGCGGAGAAGCTCTCCCGCATGGCCGCCCTCAAGGCCTGCTGCCTGGAGCGGCTGCTGACCATCCCCGGCATGGAGCGAGTGGGCGACGGCGAAGCGCCTCACATCCTCTGCCTGTCCCTTCCCGGCTACCCCAGCGCCAACATCGTCACCGATCTGGGTCAGCAGGGCGTCTGCATCAGCGCCGGATCCGCCTGCCACAAGGGAAAGGCCAGCCATGTGTTCACCGCCATGGGCCTGTCCAAGCGGACGGCAGCCGGCGCCTTCCGTGTCAGCTTCGGCCCGGAGACCACGGAGGAGGACGTCGACGCCCTGTACGAGGCCCTGAAAAACCATCAAGCCAACCGCTTTCCCATGCTGTAAGGAGTATTTCCCCATGATTCGACGTCTCCGCAGCCGGCCCGCCTCCTTTTACCGGCGACTCTGGGCCCTGACGCTGCCTATCGCCCTGCAAAATCTCATCACCTTTTCCCTGGGCCTGATCGACACCTTCATGGTCAGCCAGCTGGGCAACACCGAGATGGCCGCCGTCACCGCGGCCCACGGCCCGGTCTTCCTGCTTCTGAGCATGGTGTTCGGCATCCAGAGCGGCCTGAGCATCCTGGCCAGCCAGTACTGGGGCAAGCGGGACACGGTGAACATCAGCCGCGCCCTGGGCGTAGCCTGCTACCTGGGCGTGTCGCTGTCCCTGGTCTTCGCCCTGGCCTTCTTCCTCCGGCCGGTGGCCATTATGGATCTGCTGAGCAACAGCCACGAGATCAGTGTGCTGGGCGCGCCGTATCTGCGGCTCATCGGCTTCTCCTACGTGTGCAACATGGCCTCCAGCGTGTATGTCAGCGCCCAGCGCAGCGCGGGCAATTCCCGCTTCGGCATGCTGCTGTTCGGCTCCTCCACCATCCTCAACACGATCCTCAACTACATCCTGATCTACGGCCACTTCGGCGCGCCCGCCCTGGGCATCCAGGGCGCCGCCCTGGCTACGCTCCTGTCCCGCATGGTGGAGCTGGCGGTCTGCGTGGTTTACGCCCTGCGCTGCCGCAACCTGCCCCTGGATATCCCCGCCTTCCTCCGCCCCGGCTGGGAGATGCTGCGCCGCTTCGTGCGCTACGCCTCTCCGGTGGTGTTCAACGAGCTGATGTGGGGCCTGGGCAACACCATGCTGACGGTGATCCTGGGCTATATGGACACCTCTGTTGAGATTCTGGCCGCCTACTCCGTCACCGGCAACCTGGGGCGTCTTTTCCTGGTGGTCTGCTTCGGTCTGGGCATGGCCACCGGCGTCATGGTGGGCAATACCATCGGCGAAGGGGCCGGCCAGGATGAGGTAATGGACCTGAGCCAGGCGCTGCTGGACTTCACCACCGTGGTGGGTCTGGTGCTGGCGGCGGTCTCTCTGGCGCTGGTGCCCATTCTGTTCCGTCCGCTGGTCTTTCCCCTCTTTAAGCTCTACGGCGTCTCGGCCTCCATTGCCACCGCCCTGGCTGTGGCATCTTTCGCCGCCACGCCCATTCACGCCTACGCCATCTCCGCCATCACCGGCGTTCTGCGCGCCGGCGGCGACGTGCAGTTTTCCACCATGCTGGACATCGGGCCCCAGTGGCTCTTTGCCCTGCCGCTTACCGCTCTCACCGCCCTGGTGCTGAAGACCGGATACTGGCCGGTGGCCATCGCCATCCAGTCGGAAAACCTGCTGAAGGTACCCCTGTGCATCTGGCGCGTCAACAGCCGGAAGTGGATCCACGACGTCACCGTCAGGGAGGAGCCATGAGTCTGTTTGTCTGCCCCATCTGCCGCGCCCCCCTGGAGCGGGACGACCGGACCCTCCGCTGCCGCGCCGGTCACAGCTTTGACCTGGCCCGGGAGGGCTACGTCCACCTGCTGCCCGCCAACCGCAAGCACTCCGCCATGCCCGGAGACGACAAGGGCATGGCCGCCGCCCGCCGCGCCTTTCTGGATAAGGGCTATTACGCCCCCCTCCGGGACGCCCTGTGCGAGCTGTCCCTCTCCCTGACCGGCCCGGCCCCCCGGGTGCTGGACTGCGGCTGCGGCGAGGGCTATTACACCGTCGGCGTCCACGACGCCCTGGCGGGTGCCGGGAAGGTCCCCCGCATGGCCGGCACCGATATCTCCAAGCAGATCCTGCGCCTGGCGGCCCGCCGCACCGCCGCCGTGGAGTTCTCCGTGGCCTCCAGCTACCATCTTCCGGTGGCCGACAGCGGTATCGATCTGCTGATCGACTGCTTCTCCCCCCTGGCGCTGGAGGAGTTCCGGCGGGTGCTGGCTCCCGGCGGCCGCTTCCTCTACGTGGTGCCCTCGGCCGATCACCTGTGGGGTCTCAAGCAGGTCCTCTACGACCGGCCCTACCCCAACGAGGTGAAGGAGACCCCCTACGAGGGCTTCCGCTACGTGACCATCCGCCACGTGGAGACCGTGATCCATCTGGACAGCCGGCAGGATATCCAGGCCCTGTTCCAGATGACCCCCTACTACTGGAAAACCCCCAAAAACGGCGCCGCCCGACTGGCCGCCCTGGACAGCCTGGACACCGCCGTCTCCTTTGACATCCACGCCTACCAGCGAATCTGATATGAAAAGAGCTGACTGCCATGCCGGACATCCGCACCAAATTTGAAAACGCCTTTCACACCGCCCCCACCCACGTTTTCTCCGCCCCCGGGCGCACGGAGCTGGGCGGCAACCACACGGACCACCAGCACGGCCGCGTACTGGCCGCCGCGGTGGAGCTGGACACCCGGGCCGCCGTGTCCCTGAACGGCACCTCCCTCATCCGCGTGCTGTCGGAGGGCTACCCCGTCTGTGAGGTGGACCTCCGGGATCTGGCCGTCCGGCCCGAGGAGCGGAACACCACCGCCGCGCTGATCCGCGGCGTGGCCGCCGGCTTTGCCGGCAGGGGCTGCTCGCTGGCGGGCTTTGACGCCTGCGTGACCTCCACGGTGCTGCCGGGCAGCGGCCTCAGCAGCTCCGCCGCCTTCGAGGTGCTGCTGGGCACCGCGATCAACCATCTGTTCTCCTGCGGCGCCGACGCCGTGGAGATCGCCAAAATCGCCCAGTACGCCGAGAACGTCTATTTCGGCAAGCCCTGCGGCCTCATGGACCAGATGGCCTCCTCCGTGGGCGGCTGTGTCGCCATCGACTTCGCCGACCCCGCCGCCCCGGTGGTGACGCCGGTGGACTTCGACTTCTCCGCCTGCGGCCACCGGCTGTGCATCATCGACTCCGGCGCCAGCCACGCCGACCTCACCGACGAGTACGCCGCCGTGCCCGGGGAGCTGGCCGCCGTCTCCGGCTTTTTCGGCAAGGCCGTCCTGCGGGACGTGCCGGAGGACGCCTTCTACGCCGCCCTGCCCGAGCTGCGCCGCACCGCCGGGGACCGGGCCGTTCTCCGGGCCATCCACGTCTACGACGAGAACCGCCGGGTGGAGGCCCAGGTGGCCGCCTTGATCCGCGGCGATTTCCAGGACTTCTTGCATTATGTCAACCTATCCGGCTTCTCCTCCCAGAACCTGCTGCAGAACGTGATCCCCACCGGGGCCACGGCCCACCAGGAGGTGGCTCTCGCCCTGGGCCTGGCCCGGCATCTGCTAAGCGGGCGGGGCGCCTGCCGCGTCCACGGCGGCGGCTTCGCCGGCACCATCCAGGCCTTCGTCCCCGACGATCTGCTGGAGGGCTTCCGCCGCGGCATGGAGGCCGTGCTGGGCCAGGGCGCCTGCCACGTGCTGGCCATCCGCAAAGCGGGCGGCACGGTGGTGGAGGAGTGATTTCCTGTTATCGTGCTTTTTCAACGCCCATTCATTGCTTCCCTGCTTGCGTTATCTTATATTCGATCACCCACCCCCGCAAAACTGTATTTCGCAAATAATCCTTGTATATCAGAACGCGAGATGTTATACTGTACGCAGTAACTTGCCACTTTTTTACAGGAATCGACAAAAGGAGGAAGCATCATGGCAAGCACCGGCGAAATCTATTCCGCTCTGACCCCTCTCGGCTTCGAAAACACCGGCAATATTTGCTACGGCACCTGGAAAGGCTACGCCATCGCTCTGCACCTGCAGCAATACAAGATTTATTATACGCATGTTGCCACACGTGTGGAGAGGCCCTCCTCTGCTCTGCGCAAAGCGATTCGTCGGGCGATCAAAGGGCATGGGCTGCGTATGCTCGGTGGTGATATGGGCCGCGGCATGAAGCGGGAAATTATCTTTTCCCATTCTTTCCCAAAAAATGCAGACCCGGCTGCCTACTATGCACAGCAATTGGATCTGATCGTCTCCACTCTGCGCGAGAACGGTATTTCCCCGGCTGATACCTGCGACATCAGCGGCTCCGCCCACCCGGATAGCCTGTGCCTCATCGCCAAATCCCTCACCGTCAGCTATCAGCCCGTCTGCGCCGCCGTGGTCAAAAATGAAAACCACCAGGCCCAGGAGCAGGTGGAGCGCAACGAGCTCTCCGGCAACTACGTCACCGGCTTTATCGGCGCCCTGCTGGGTATGCTGGTGGGTCTGATCCCCAATCTGCTGACCATTATTTACGCAGAGAGTATCTATGCCATACTCTTTGCGCTGGTCCCCATATGCGCCATGTTCGGCTATAAGCTCTTCCGAGGCAAGATGAACACGGCCTCCATCGTCATCGTCATTGTGCTGAGCCTCATCGGCGTACTGCTGATCCCCTATCTGGAAACTGTGTTTTACCTGGTGCACGACGAGGGCTTTGCCCTGGGAGAGGCCCTCTCCCTGACCGCTCGTTTCTTCACTGACCCGGCAAATCTCTCCGACCCCGAGATTTCCGGCCCGCTGGGCAAAGAACTGCTGCAGCTGGTACTCTTCATGGCCCTAGGCATCTTCGTGTCCTGGCGGCTGATGCGCAGCAAGACCAACAGCAGCGTCATGGCGGAGTCTGAGGCCCAGTTGGCCTCCCTGCGCCCCAATCCCGCATACAGCACCGATCCCACCGCACAGGACGAGTGACCGCGAGCTCCGTCTCCCCGCGCGTTTTACATTATGTAAACTATATATCTGATCAAAGCGCCTGTTCCTCGCGGAACAGGCGCTTCTGCCATGCCTTCTTATTTCTTTTTGCCGCCGTGGGTAGCCTTCATGCGCTTTTCGTGGTCGAGAATGGTCTTGCGGATGCGCAGGCTCTTGGGCGTGACCTCCAGCAGCTCGTCGTCGGCCAGGAATTCCAGACACTGCTCCAGGCTCAGCCGCCGGGGCGGCACCAGGCGCAGGGCCTCGTCGGAGCCGGCGGCCCGCATGTTGGTCATCTGCTTCTTACGGCACACGTTGACGGTGATGTCCTCGGCCTTGGGGCTCACGCCCACCACCATGCCCTCGTACACGGCCACGCCGGGGCCGATGAACAGGGCGCCGCGGTCCTGGGCATTGAACAGGCCGTAGCTGACGCTCTCGCCGGTCTCAAAGGAGATCAGCGAGCCGGTGTTCCGGCGCTGCAGATCGCCCTTGTAGGGGGCGTAGGAGTCAAACACGCTGGCCATGATGCCCTCGCCCCGGGTATCGGTGAGGAACTCATTGCGATATCCGAACAGGCCGCGGGAGGGCACCCGGAACTCGATCTTCATGCGGCTTCCCACGGGGGTCATCTCCACCAGATCGGCCCGGCGGGAGCCCAGCTTCTCGATGACGGCGCCCACGCTCTCGGCGGGCACGTCCACCACCAGCCGCTCGATGGGCTCGCACAGCTTGCCGTCAATGGTCTGATACAGCACGCGGGGCGGGCTCACCTGGAACTCATAGCCCTCCCGGCGCATGGTCTCGATGAGGATGGACAGGCTCATTTCGCCGCGGCCCGCCACGTTGAAGGCGTCCATGGCGCCCTCGATCTCGCTGACCCGCAGGCTCACATCCTTCAGGGTCTCCCGCCACAGGCGGTCCCGGAGCTGCCGGGAGGTGACGTACTTGCCCTCCCGTCCGGCGAAGGGGGAGTCGTTGACGGAGAAGGTCATCTCCACCGTGGGGGCGCTGATCTTCACGAAGGGCAGGGGCTCCACACAGTCGGGAGCGCAGATGGTGTCGCCGATGGTGATGTCGCCGATGCCGCTGAGGGCGATGATGTTGCCGGCGGTGGCCTCGGTGACGACCTGGCGGCTCAAGCCCTCAAACTGGTACAGGCTCACGGCCTTGGCCTTCTTGGCCGGGGCGTCGGGATCGTGGTAGTTGCAGACGGCGATCTCCTGGTTCTGCTTCAGGGTGCCCCGCTCGATGCGGCCGATGGCGATGCGGCCCACGAACTCGTTGTAGTCGATGGAGGACACCAGCATCTGGAAGGGCTGGTCCACGTCGGCCTCGGGGGCGGGGATATAGTCCAGGATGGTGTCGAACAGGGGCTTGAGATCGGTGCCGGGCACGTCGGGGGAATAGGACGCGATGCCCTGGCGGGCGGAGCAGAACAGCATGGGGCTGTCCAGCTGGTCGTCGCTGGCGTCCAGATCCAGCAGCAGCTCCAGCACCTCGTCGATGACCTCGTGGATGCGCTGGTCGGGCCGGTCGATCTTGTTGACCACCACGATTACCCGGTGGCCCAGCTCCAGGGCGCGGCTGAGAACGAAGCGGGTCTGGGGCATGGGACCCTCGGCGGCGTCCACCAGCAGGATGACGCCGTTGACCATCTTGAGGATGCGCTCCACCTCGCCGCCGAAATCGGCGTGGCCCGGGGTGTCCACGATGTTGATCTTGGTGTCGCCGTACCGGATGGCGGTGTTCTTGGCCAGAATGGTGATGCCGCGCTCCCGCTCCAGATCGCCGGAGTCCATGACCCGGTCCACCGTCTCCTGGTTCTCGCGATACACGCCGCCCTGCTTGAGCATCTCGTCCACCAGGGTGGTTTTGCCGTGGTCGACGTGGGCGATGATGGCAACGTTCCGTAATTTATTGTCCTGCAAAGGAAAAACCCCTTTCTCTGGGAATATAGCCGCATTAACCTTGATATTATATGCTCTCCCGCCGTTGATTGCAAGACCGGATTTTCGTTTTTTCGCGCTGTCGGCGGCATTTCCGCGTTGACAAGGCGGGACCTTCATAGTAAAATAGCATTTGCCACAGGCCCCGGCAGCTCAGCAGGATATTTACTCCCGCTTGGCGAGGTACGAGCTTAGCGGGAGTTAATGCCCGCGACGCGGGCTGAGTGACCGCCCCGCGCTTCCTTCACAGCAAATCTGAGAAAAACAAACGTATGCCCCAGTAGCTCAGCAGGATAGAGCGACCGCCTCCTAAGCGGTCAGCTCACCTACCGCCAAATTCAGAAATGAAATTTGACTGCTGAGTTCGAATCGGGACATGGATGTAAAAAAGCATGTTCACCGCACCGCCAAAATGGCGGTAGGGTGATTCTCCCCTAATAGAGGGACCGGAGAAAATCCATTAGCAAATCTCCGTAAATCCGGTCCCACGCGGGTGGCTCCCGAAGGCCAAAAAACCTAGGAAATAAGCCAAAAATTGAATACGTCTCCGTAGCTCAGCAGGATAGAGCGGTCGCCTCCTAAGCGACAGGTCGGAGGTTCGAATCCTCTCGGGGACGCCAGAAATCCCAGGAATTCCATTAGCAAATCGTCATCGATTTTAGCAAAATGGAGTTCCTTTTTTATGCCCTGAAGGATCCGCAGTGAGAAGAGTGTCCGTTACGCCAGCTAAAAATATTAGCAGAAATCCGAGATCTGGCTAATATTTTACCCCGTTTTGCTAATGGGCGTTTTTGAGCCGGATCACAGCTAAAAATGGCGGTAGGGCTTCTAATGAAGGCGGTAAGGTGAATCAGCCGATATAGTCGGCTGTGTTGAGCTGTGTTCGGAGAAGAACTGCTAATCGGGATTAGACAGGATATCTAACGAATCGGCGGAGGGCGTTTTAGCAGGTTTTCCTTCCGCCTTTTTTGGACGGTCCATATCTTACTACATAGCACGGCATTTGAGAACCCCTCTTTTCGGGGATCACGATGCCGTGCTTTTTTCGTTTCCGGAACCTTTCCGGATCAACATTTTAAGGATATGGAGGATCCCCATGAGTAAAGACAAGATCATTATCATCGACGGTGTGCGCTATCACAGCGACCGTCCATCAAACTGCCGTAAGTGCTACTTCTGGAAGAACAGGAAAGCAGGCTGCACCCTCGGCAAGGAAAACTGCTACTACCTGGCAGAGTCACCGAAGAAGAAAAGCCCCTGTGAGGGCTGCTGCTACGGCCCCTGTGTCAGCTTCTGCATGAAGAAGATCCTGGGACACAAGGGTGAGGAGGTACCTGCCTGTGTACGCTGACAATGCAAAGCTGAACCGTTGTAAAAAGCTGCTGGAAACACCAGTTAAGGTGGACCGGAACAGGGAGCCGCCGAAGTGCAGGCTCTGTATCTACTATCAGCCGGACTTCCGATACCGCAGATGTCTTTTCTCTGCCTGCCCCTATGGCAAAGACAAAAACACCGCGTTTCGGAGGAAGCCTCTCCGGACTGAGAAGATCCTGGGCAAGGAGGTGGGTGGTATGAATGCATGACTATTTTTATGGAGTTCAGTCAGAGCAGTTCTCATTCATCCGTGTCCCGACAATCCTCTTCACGGATGACCAGTACAAATACGTTTCTGCGGAAGCAAAGATCCTGTACGGCATGCTTTTAAGCCGGATGGAACTTTCTGCCAAGAACGGCTGGGTCGATGACCAGGGCCGGGTGTATATCATCTGCACCCTCTCGGAGATCATGGAGAAGCTGAACTGTGCCGACAACAAGGCTACCAAGTTGATGAATGAACTCGAGAACAGATGCGGTCTCATCGAACGCAAGCGCCAGGGTCTCGGTAAGCCTAACCTGATCTATGTAAAGAACTTTCTCCCGGTGGATAACCCTGTGGAATCACGATTTAAGACTCGTGAAAATCACGATTCTGGAGTCGCGGAAATCACGATTCCGGAATCGTCAAAATCACGACCAAATAATATAGAAGAAAAATATATTGATCTTAGATATACAGAAAATCCTATCTATCCGGGATGGGATGCGGATGGGATGAGCGAATATGAGCGGTATAAAAACTGGTTTAGAACAGCATTAGAGCTCGACATCCTGATTCTGGACCATCCTACAGAGAAGGAAACGCTCGAAGGAATCCTGGATATCCTGGCTGAGACCTGCAGCACCAGAAAAAAAGAAATCCGCATTGCCGGAGACGATAAG
>JAFRSI010000150.1 GCA_017427645.1 Oscillospiraceae bacterium
ATAATTCAATTTGTAACTGCGAGAGCGGTGCAAATAGTTGGTGCTGATTAGGGCGAGGGTCCACCCGTTCCCATCCCGAACACGGAAGTTAAGCTCGCTTCTGCCCACGATACTTGGCTGGAGACGGCCCGGAAAAATAGGTAGCGCCAACACGAAGGACTGCAGTCGAAAGGCTGCGGTCCTTCGATTATTATAAAGCGTTCGGAATAGAACCCCATCCCGTGACAGGTCAGTTAAGCTCGCTTCTGCCCACGATACTTGGCAGGCCGGCGCGTCCGGAAAAACTGACAGGGCCAACACAAAAGACCGAAGCCATTTGGCTTCGGTCTTTTGCTTTCGTGATATCTATTTTCCCTCCGCGATCTTCCGCTCCGTATCCCGTCTCACCGCAGCGCGGAGCGCCGTCAGATAGGGGGAGAAGGCCACGTTCTGGTCGCCGTAGGTGAGATTCAGCTCGTACTCACGGGGCAGCCAGGTGTCCAGCGGCGACTCGTTGTGCTGGATCACCGCCTCCAGCTTGTCCAGGGCCTTGTAGAGCCTGGCCTCGCCGGTCTCCAGAGCGTTCATCTCCGCATAGAGGGCGGCCATATCCGTCCGGTAGGGCTCCGGCAGGGTGTTCACCCACTGCGCCAGCAGGTCGTCCTCCTTGTCGGCGTCCGCCGCCGTTTTCAGGAAGGTGGGGATGTCGCCGGTGAAGCACTCGCCGATGTCGTGGATCAGGCACATGCGGATCACCTTGTCCATATCCAGCTCCGGGAACTCGTCCCGCAGGAAGAAGGCAAACAGGGCCAGCCGCCAGCTGTGCTCCGCCACGCTCTCATGGCGTCCGCCGGAGGTATAGCAGTGGCGGGTGGCGTCCTTGAGCCGTTCCGCCACGTGGAGAACGTTCAGCAGGGAATCGACTTGCATGGGAAGACCTCCTTTGATAAAAGAGTGACGCCGCATCTGTCAGCCCAGTATCCCCGGGGAGGGGGGCTTTGAATAAGGCTTTACACGTACTGTTGGGAGTTGACGTCGTAGACGCCGCGGGTGGTGATGCGCAGGGTGGGGATGACGGGCAGGGCCATGAAGCTCAGCGTCATAAACGGGTCTATGCCGCGGCTGACACCGGCTGTAAAGGCTTTTTCCTTGGCATCCTCCAGCTTCTGATTCACCACCGTCAGCGGCTCGTCGGACATGATGCCGGCGATGGCCAGGGGCACCTCGGCGGCGGAGCGGCCGTCCTCCGCCACCACGATACCTCCGTTGAGCTCCACCACCCGGTTGGCGGCATAGGCCATATCGGCCTCGTTGGCGCCCACCACGATGATGTTGTGGGAGTCGTGGCTGATGGAGGTGGCCACGGCGCCCCGCTGCAGGCCGTAGCCCTTGATGTAGCCGATGCCCACGTGCTTGGTGTTGCGGTGGCGCTCCACCACGGCGATCTTCAGCACGTCCTTCGCCAGGTCGATGTGGTCGGAATAGCCGTCGTCGGTGGTGGTGATCTCCCCCTGGATCATGCCGATGACGCCCCTGGGGCGGTTGTCGGCAAAGCTCTCCGGGGTGAGGGTGCGCAGATGGAAGGTATCGTGGCTCTTGTCGATGAGATAGGGGTCGATCTCCGGGGCCGGGAAGTCGGTGACCACGCCGTGGTCGCACATGAGGACGCCCTTCTTGTAGACCTGCTGGATAGTGAAGGAGCGGAAATCGTCGATGATGACGAAGTCGCCCAGGTAGCCCGGGGCGATGGCGCCGCGGTTGTTCAGCTGGAAGTAGCGGGCGGCGTTGTGGCTGGCGGCCTTGATGGCGATGATGGGGTCGGCCCCCAGGGAGATGGCCTTCTTGACGATGTAGTCGATATGGCCCTTCTCCAGCAGATCGTTGGGGTGCTTGTCGTCGGTGCAGAACATGCACCGCTCGATGTACTTGTCGCACAGCAGGGGCACCAGCGCCTCCAGATTGCGGGCGGCGGTGCCGTCCCGGATCATGATGAACTGGCCCCGCTGCAGCTTGGCGATGGCGTCCTCCAGCCGGTAGCACTCGTGATCGGAGTAGACGCCGGCGGCGATATAGGCGTTGAGGTTGTTGCCCTCCAGATCCGGAGCGTGGCCGTCGATCTTCTTGTGGTGGGCCTGGGCGGCCACGATCTTGGCCACCACCTCCGGGAAGGCGTGGGTGACGCCGTAGGCGTTCATCATCTCGGCCAGACCCTGGACCCGGGGGTGCTCGTAGAAGGAGTCGATGGCCCGGTAATCCAGATTGGCGCCGGACTCGTCCAGGGGCGTGGCGGGCACGCAGGAGGGCAGCATGAAGCGCACGTCCACCGGCAGGCCCTCCGTGGCCTGGAGCATGTAGTCGATCCCGTCGGTGCCCATGACGTTGGTGATCTCGTGGGGATCGGTGATGACGGTGGTGGTGCCGTGGGGCAGCACCGCCTTGGCAAATTCCGTGGGCGTGACCAGCGAGCTCTCCAGGTGGATGTGGGCGTCCAGAAAGCCCGGCAGCACGATCTGGCCGGACACGTCCACCTCGCTGCGGCCCCGGTAGGTTCCCATGCCCACGATGAGCCCCTCGGCCACGGCGATGTCGCCGTGACAGAGCTCGTTGGAAAACACGTTGACGTAGTTGGCGTTCTTCAACACCAGATCGGCCGGCTCGCGCCCGGCGGCCACGTCGATGATCCGCAGCTTTTTGTTCAGCTTCCGGTTGATCTTGCCGGCATAGCTCTCGATGGCGGCCATGGGCAGCCCTCCTCACATTTGCTTTATTGATTTCTCATATTAGCACATTGAATGGCTCTTGTCCACCCGTTTGATAAAAAACACCGGCATCTTTCGATGCCGGTGCGCGGAGTGTGTTTACTTCACGGTGCCGTCGGGATTGAACAGGGGCAGCTTTTCCAGGAACTTGATGTCGGTGCGGTTGGCGGCGTTGCCCTCGGCCAGTACGGCGATGCGGCCGGTCACGGTGCCGCCGGCCAGCTCCACCAGATGCTCCATGGCCAGCAGGCTGCCGCCGGTGGAGATCACGTCGTCGATCAGCAGGATCCGCTTGCCGCGGATCAGGGCGGCGTCGTCGCTGCCCAGGAAGAGGCGCTGCACGCCGGCGGTGGTGATGGACCGATCCTCCACGTGGATGGGGTCGGGCATATAGGCCTTGGGGCCCTTGCGGGCGATGAAATACTTGGAGGCGCCGGACTGGCGGGCCATCTCATGGATCAGGGGGATGCTCTTGGCCTCAGCGGTGAAGAGGTAGTCGTACTCCTCCCGGGGCACCAGCTTCAGCAGCTCCCGGGCGCAGGCCACGGTGAGTTCTGCGTCGCCGAAGCAGATGAAAGCGCCGATATACAGATCGTCGGTTACTTTGCACAGGGGCAGCTCCCGCTGCAGGCCCGCTACGGTGATCGGATACGTCATGGTCAAACTCCTTCTGCCGCCCGGTCCCGCCGCCACGGATCCACGCCCGGCGGCAGGCGCGGATCGGCAAGGGAAGGGGGGACCAACCGTCTTTCCGGCGACGGCAAACCCAGAATGAAAAGGGGAGAGGAAACAGCCTCCCATCGAAATCATTATAAGTCCTGCACGGAAAAAGTCAATAATGGAAATGCGGGAAAGACAAAGGTGTTTTCCCCGCAGACAGGGCCGGAAGCCGGGGCAAACTGCACAAAGAAAAATGCATTTTTTTTACGATATTCCGGGTGTATTTGGGAAAAACCCCCTTGAGAAAACGACGCAGGAGTGTTATCATGGATCTGATGGGTAAGGCTCCATCTAATATCATATTTCCATCAGAAAGAACAATTGAGGAGGAAACTAGCTATGAATGCGTATTTGGCAAGCGTACTGGAGACCGTCAAGACCAAGCATGGCAACGAGCCCGAGTTCGTGCAGACCGTGGAGGAAGTGCTCAGCTCCCTGGAGCCCGTGATCGAGAAGCACCCCGAGTATGAAAAGGTCGACCTGCTGGGCCGTATGGTCGAGCCCGAGCGTATGTTCACCTTCCGCGTGGTGTGGTGCGACGATAACGGCCAGTGGCACACCAACCGCGGCTGGCGCTGCCAGTTCAACGGCGCCATCGGTCCCTACAAGGGCGGCCTGCGCTTCCAGAAGAACGTGTATGAGGGCATCATCAAGTTCCTGGGCTTCGAGCAGACCTTCAAGAACAGCCTGACCGGCCTGCCCATCGGCGGCGCCAAGGGCGGTTCCGACTTCGATCCCGCCGGCAAGTCTGACGCCGAAGTCATGCGCTTCTGCCAGAGCTTCATGACCGCTCTGTATCGCTATATCGGCCCGGATATCGACGTTCCCGCCGGCGACATGGGCGTGGGCGGCCGCGAGATCGGCTACCTGTACGGCCAGTATCGCCGCCTGAAGGGCGTGTGGGAGAACGGCGTGCTCACCGGCAAGGGCCTGAGCTACGGCGGTTCCCTGATCCGCCCCGAGGCCACCGGCTACGGCGCTGTGTACTATCTGCAGGAAGTGCTGAAGCACGAGCATGACACCATCGAGGGCAAGAAGATCGCCATCTCCGGCTACGGCAACGTGGGCTGGGGCATCATGAAGAAGGCCGCTCAGCTGGGCGCCGCCGTCACCTACTTCGCCGGTCCCGACGGCTATATCCACGATCCCGACGGCGTCGTCACCGAGGAGAAGCTGAACTTCATCCTGAAGATGCGCGCTGAGGATCCCATGCACTGCAAGCCCTATGCCGACAAGTTCGGTGTGGAGTTCGTGCCCGGCGCCAAGTGCTGGGGCGTGAAGGACGTGGACATCTATATGCCCGCCGCCATGCAGAACGACGTCCGCATGGAGTCCGCCGAGAAGATCGCCGCCTCCGGCGTCAAGTACTATATCGAGGTGGCCAATATGCCCACCACCAACGACGCGCTGAACTATCTGCGCGCCCAGAAGCACATGATCGTGGCCCCCTCCAAGGCCGTCAACGCCGGCGGCGTGGGCGTGTCCGCTCTGGAGATGGCGCAGAACTCCGAGCGCCTGGTCTGGACCGCCGAGGAGGTCGACGCTCAGCTGCACAAGATGATGGAGACCATCCACCGCATGTCCGCCGAGGCCGCCGAGGAGTACGGCCTGGGCTACGACCTGGTGGCCGGGGCCAACATCGCGGGCTTCAAGAAGGTGGCCGAGGCCATGATGGAGCAGGGCTGCTTCTAATCGGCAGGCAGACAAGCTGCATAAGGCAACACAGACAAAAGAACGCCGGTCCGGAAGGGCCGGCGTTCTCTATTTGACTTTTCCGGCCAGGGTGCTATAATGCCGAGTAGAAAAACGCAATGGAGGGAGTTTGATGGGTCGGAAATTCATTTTGAGCTGCTGCTCCACGGTGGATCTGCCTTATGACCACATGGAGAGCCGGGAGATCCCCGTGCTGTCCTACACCTATATGGTGGACGGAAGGGAGTACGTGGACGACATGGGCCGCGACCCCCAGTCCCGGCCCCGGTTCTA
Organism: Oscillospiraceae bacterium; assembly: GCA_017427645.1. Lineage (GTDB taxonomy): Bacteria > Bacillota > Clostridia > Oscillospirales > Oscillospiraceae > Vescimonas. The sequence goes on from JAFRSI010000150.1 coordinate 5,445, forward strand.
TCAGCTGCTGGCCCAGGGCAAGCTGCCCCAGACCTCCCAGATCAACGTGGCCCGCTATATGGAGTTCTTCGAGTCGCTGCTGCAGAGGGGCGATGTGCTGCACCTGGCCTTCACCTCCGGCCAGTCCGCCTCGGTGAACAACGCCTACGCCGCAGCGGCGGAGCTGCGGGAGAAATATCCGGAGCGCAAGCTCATCGTGGTGGATACGCTGTGCTCCTCCTCCGGCTACGGCCTGCTGGTGGACACCGTGGCGGACCTGCGGGATCAGGGCGTCTCCATCGAGGAGGCGGAGCAGTGGACGCTGGCGAACCGCAACAAGGTGCACCACCAGTTCTTCTCCTCCAACATGACCCAGTTCCACCGCACCGGCCGGGTGTCCGGCGCGGCGGCGGCTGTGGCCACCATCCTGAATATCTGCCCCCTGATGCGTCTGGACGCCGCCGGCGCCATCAAGGCGTACGACAAGGTCCGGGGCAAGAAGAAGGCCATAGCGGCCACGGTAGACGCCGTGGCGGCCCACGCCCAGGGCGGCACGGACTACGACCAGCGCATGTGGGTGTGCCACTCCGAGTGCCGCCAGGACGCGGATCTGATGATCGCCGCCCTGGAGGAGCGCTTTCCCAGGGAGCGGGGCCGCATCCGGCTGTGCAATATCGGCCCGGTCATCGGCAGCCACTCCGGCACGGGCACGGTGGCGGTGTTCTTCATGGGTGACGAGCGCCCCGTGATGGACTGACGGCGAGAGGAATTCAACTGCCGCGGGAGTCAACTCCCGCGGCAGTCGCTGGTTTTGCACTTTTCGCCGTGCTATGATGAGGCCACAACGAACAAGGAGGACAAAACAATGGAAATGGGAAAAGAGATCCGCCGCCTTCGGATGGCCCGCGGTCTGACGCAGGAGGCCCTGGCCGCCGCGTTCAACGTGACGGCCCAGACCGTCAGCAAGTGGGAGCTGGGCAACAGCATCCCCGACGTGCAGCTCCTGCCGGAGATCGCCGTGTACTTCGGCGTCAGCATCGACCAGCTCTTTGCCATGAGCCCGGAGCAGCAGATGGAGCGCATCGAGAACCACATCTACGACCGCGGCCTGTTCGACGAGGCCGAGGAGCGGCAGCTGGAGCAGCAGCTGGGCGCCTTTGCCGAGAACCCGGCCTACGCCGGACAGGCCAAGCTGCTGCTGACCAAGCTCTACAACAACCAGGCCGAGCAGTACCGCCTGCTGGCCGTGGAGACCGGCAAGGAGGCCGTGGAGAAGACCGGCGGCGACAGAGAGGCCGTCAGTGAGCTGGCCAACGCCTGGGGCAGCTACATGCCCGACTGGTGCATCCGCAACCACCACGCCCTCATCGAGTGGTTCAGCGAGTTCTGCCGCAAGCATCCCGACAACCGCGCCGCCCACATGTGGCTGCTGGACAATCTGATCGACGACCGCCGCCTGGCCGAGGCCCGAACCTGGCTGGAGAAGCTGGCCCATATCGACAGCAGCTTCCGCACCCCCATGTACCGCTATCTCATCGCCCAGGCGGCGGGGGACGGCGAGGAGACGCAAAAGCAGCTCCGCGTGCTGGAGGACATGGCGGAGAGCGAGTGGTGCTGCGCCACCACCCTGGGCGACATCTACACCCAGCGCCAGGAGTACGACAAGGCCGTGGCCTGGTACCGCAGGGGCCAGGAGCTCCAGCCCTCTCCCAAGTACACCGACAGCGCCATGAGCATTGCCCACATCTGCGAGATCCGGGGCGACAGGGAGGGCGCCGTCGCCGCCTACCGGGAGCAGCTGCGGCTGATGAAGGACGAGTGGGGCATCGTCAGCGGCGAGGAGCGGGACGCCGTGGAGCGGGCCATCCGCAAGCTGCAGTAAGGATCTGCCGCTGCAAGGGCGAAAGCCCGCAGCGATCCGTGCCGCAACAACCAAACGACAAAACCGGACTGCCGGGGGAGACGCTTCGTAAGGAAGTGTCTCCCTCTTTATCAGCAAGATGATTGACTACGCCCTTCGGCCATGGTATCTTCTTTTATGCCAATCAAAATTTCGGGAGGCAGGCATGCTGTTAAAAATAGAAGACTACAGGATGATCGACCAGAGAAAACTAATGGATATCTATTCTGAAAGCAATTTTGAAAACACAGGATATTTCTATCCTGACGAAAGGAATAAAGAGGCAGCGGTCCGTAAGGTCGAATCCGGATTCCTGACTTTTTTAAAGGATGTTTTTTTCAGACATGCGAAAGCCGCTTACTGGGTTTTTGAGGAAGACGGCGTGTGGATCAGTGCGTTAAGGACTTGTGAAATCCAACACGGGCTTTATTACCTGGAAGCACTTGAAACTCGCCCGGACCGCAGGCATAAGGGATATGGGACTTTTCTTCTTTCGGGTGTTTTAGAAGAGATGAAAACAGGTGGCCCATTTCGACTCTGCGATTGTGTTGGAAAAAAGAACAGCGCATCTTTGAAGACTCATGAGAAATGCGGCTTTCTGGTCGTGTCAGATAAAGGATATGATTACCTGCACGAAGAAGCGGACGATCGTGATTTTGGGTTAGAATACAGGTATTGGGGAGAGTAACAAATACCCGGTCCGTGGAGATCAGGTTCTATTGTCCACAGGTATTGCGAGCATCGGGTTTTGCCGCACAAAATCCGAAACAGAGCAACAAAACAGGCGTGATCGTTGCGATCACGCCTGTTTCATGTTCTATTAGCTGGTGATTGCTTGCCTCAAAGCGCCTTTTTTGCAACCCCTCTCGCCGCTCCGGGAAGTATAACGACGCAGCAACGTGTTCCACACCTCATCAGTCAGCCTTGTGCTGACAGCTTCCCCTCAAGGGGAAGCCTTTGGCGGATGCAGTTCCTCAAGCCTTCCCCTTGAGGGGAAGGTGGCTCGGCATCAGCCGAGACGGATGAGGTGGAGACGGACGCAAACCTTCGTCCGGGGCCGCTTCCTTACGGAATACGCTCCGATGCAGTCCGGCTTTGCCCGTTTTCGTTTTCTCCGCGCAGCAGTTTCATTGATCGCCGCGGATGAGACGCCATTCGGCGTGATTCCTTTTCAGAAACGCAGCGTCCCGGCCGTAGGCCATGGCGGTTTCCTCGTCGTTCTCCTGAAACGCCTGGAAAAGCTCTCTTGGGATCTTGCCCGGCTTCGTCCGCTCGCAGATGGTCAGATTCCAGGAGTGCTTGCACTTTTTGCACCGGTAGATCAGCCACACGTCCACGCTTTTCCCGTTGGCGTTTACCCGGAATTTTCCGGAGTTGACAAACTCCTGCTTTTTCCCGCAGCCGCCGCAGCGGTGGCAGACGGCGATTCTTTCTCCGCCTGCGGATGGCGGGACCGGATCGGATGACACAGTGGGCAGAACGGCGTCTGCCTTTTTACAGCTCATAATGCTCCTTTTATGTTTTCAGGATTCATCTGAGCTTAGTGTTCTGTTATTTAAGCTCAGACTACTGAGCAGTAACATACTTTCTGGTCATATATCCAGGCTCCTTTCCTGTGGGAATGATAAGTTCTTGTCAGCTTTTCTTACAGCTTTTTGCAGGTGTGATCGTCGAACATCACGCAGCCGTCGCCGAAGGTCAGCTTAAGCATACCGCCCTTCCGGCCGAACTCGTTCTCCCCGATGGGGTAGAGGCGGAACTCCAGCTTGTCGCCGTCGTCGTCGATGGCCTTCGCCCAGAGCTCGCCGTCCTTCCTATAGACCTCGTCGATGATGAAATCGGCGTCTTCGGGATGTTCATATTTGCCGCAGAAGCTCTCCCACTTCGACTTGTCGGGATCCTTGAGAGCGATGTCCTCAATGGTCTGAATGGGCTCCGGTTCCTTATCCCTTGCAATTGCTTCCATTCCGTTCCAGTAACCCAAATACGCCCTTACATCCCTGTAGTCCCGGTTGGCGAGGATCACAAGGACCCTGTCCGCATCTATGAAGCGTTCAAACCAGGTAGCGACACCCGGCATGCCGCCGCTGTGGCTGACGACGAGCCCAAGCTCCTCGTCACGGCCGACGGCCCAGCCGAAACCGTAGCCCAGCCCATCCTCCTCGTCATATACGGCGTCCTCGCCGTTGTTGAGCTTCCCGGGGGTGTACATGAGCTTCTGCTCATCCAGGGTGAGCACCTTGCCCTCGCGCAGAGCCCTGTCCCAGCGGAGCATATCGAAGATGGTGGTATACACGTAGTCGTCGCCGTTCAGTCCGTCAAAGGCTACCACGTCGCCCTCCTCGGAGTCGATGTCGGCCACCCATTTGCCGTTCTCGAATACCGTCGCCCGGGCATAGTTGGCAAAGGGCACGCCGTCCCTGCGGATGTGGCAGCAGCGGGTGGAGGTCATGCCGGCGGGCTCAAAGATGTTCTTTTGCAGGAACTCCTCGTAGGGAACGCCGGAGAGCCGCTCCACCAGCAGCGCCAGCAGGTTGTAGCCGGTGTTGGAGTATTTCAGCCCCTCCCCGGGGGCAAAGTACGCCTTCGCTTCGGTCTGGGCGAGGAAGCGCAGGATCTCGTCGTTGCCGGGGACCCGTTTTTCCTCCGTCCAGATGTTGATGAACCAGTCCGCATCGTCAAAGTAATCGGGAATGCCGCTGGTGTGGTTCAGCAGCTGCCGGACGGTCACGCCCTCGTACGCAGTCAGCTCCGGGAAGTATTTGGTGAGCTTGTCCTCCAGAGACAGGAGCCCCTGCCGCATCACCAGCATGACTGCAGTTGCCGTGAACGCCTTGCTGACGGAGGCCAGCTGGAAGATCGTGTCCTCCGTGATGGGCAGCGTGTTTTCGGGATCCCGGAAGCCGCAGACTCCCTTGGACACGATCTCACCCTTTTCGGCGTAGAGCCAAGCCCCGTTGAAGACGTCCTTTTCATTCAACTCACGGGCCAGATGCTGCATCATCGTATTCTTATCCATAGAGTATAATCCTCCTTTGTCATCGGCGCGGGCAGGGGCTCAGAAGGCCCACCTGCCGCGGCGGAAAATGGGAACGGTGCGGCCGTCGCGGGTGACGGCGTCGATGTCCAGCCCCTCGTAGCCGATCATGAAGTCGACGTGCTCCATCGAGTCGTTGATGCCCAGCTCCCGGCACTCGTCCAGCGTCTTGTCCTCGAAGCCTCGGATCGTGTCGGCAAAGCCCATGCCCAGCGCCAGGTGGCAGGCGGCGTTCTCGTCGAACAGCGTGTTGAAGAACAGCAGGCCGGACTCGGCGATGGGGGAGTTCACGGGCACCAGCGCGCACTCGCCCAGATAGGCGGCGCCCTCGTCCATGGAGATCATCTGCTCCAGCAGCGCCTGGTTCTTCTCGGCCTTGACCTCGACGGCCTTGCCGTTTTCAAAGCGGACGGAGAAGTTCTCGATCAGCTCGCCGTTGTAGGACAGGGGTTTGGTGGCGTAGACGATGCCCTCTGCCTTGCCCTTCATGGGGGAGATAAAGCACTCCTCGGTGGGGATGTTGGGGTTGAAGAACACGCCGCTGTTCTTGGTGCGGTCGCCGCCGCCCTTGAAGATGGCCTCGGGGATCATGCCCACGGTCAGATCGGTGCCGTTGTCGCCCCGGTAGCGGAGCTCGGCGATGCCGAGGCTGTTGAGGTAGCCGCAGCGGTCGGCCAGATCCTTGTCGTGGGCCTCCCAGGCCGCCACGGGATCCTCGGTCACGCGGGAGGTGAAGAGGATGGCTTCCCACAGCTTCTCGATGGCCCTGCCCTTGGGCAGCTCGGGGAAGAGCTTCTTGGCCCAGGCGGCGCCGGGCACGGCGGCGATGCACCACTGGTACTTGTTCTCCATCTCGTCCCAGTAGGGCTTGACGATGGGCCAGCGCTTCTGGTCGGCCTTTGCCATCTTCCCCTGATTGATGCCCTTCAGGCCGTCGGGATCGTCGGAGTCCAGCATGATCCGGACAGGCAGGGTGTCCACGTAGTGCTGGAGGCGGGCCTTCTCCCAGTCCTCGACCTTCGCCATCGTGGTGACGGTCTGGTGACGGACGTGCAGCTTCTCCAGCGGCTGGTAGTCGAACTCCACCTTGACCTTCCGTGCCCCGGCCTTGTAGCACTCGTCCACCAGCAGCTGCACGAACCTGGGCTGGTCGAGACCGCAGAAAATCAGGACGTCCTGCCCCTTCTGGATGTTGGCGCCGACCCGGGCGATCAGCCGGGCGTAATTTCTGAGTACGGTTTGTTTCATGTCGTTTTCTCCCTTATCAAATGGTTTTGTTTTGTCTTTTCACAGCTTCAGCACGGCGACGATCCCGTCTCCGTCCATTTCACCGGTCTCCTCGGATCCAGAGGATGCCTACAGCTTTTGGCAGGTCACACCTTCGACAGTCAGGCAGTTCTCGCCGAAAACGATCCTGGCAAAACCGCCCTTGCGGCCGAAGGTCTTCTTTCCGATGGGATAGAGCTGTGCGGTGAATTCGCCGTCTTCCGCGTCGATGAACTTCGCGTGCAGCTTTCCGTCTTGCAGGAACACCTCGTCCACGCAGCAATCGGCGTTCTCGGGATGCCGGTATTTGCCGCACCAGGCCTTCAGGCTCCGCTTGCCCGGCTCATCGGCCAGATCCTCCTCCGCGTTCTGGAACAGCTCGATGGCCAGCTTCGACTGCTCCCGGTCCTGCTCCTCCGTGGACCGGTTGACCATCACGGCCGCGCAAAGATCCTCCCGCAGGGAGAAGATCCAGGTCGTCAGGAAGCCCTCGTTCCAGCCGTCGTGACAGCCGATATCGCCCCGGAAGCTATAGATACCCAGCCCGTAGCTGTCCATGATCGGCGTTAGCATGCGCCGCGCCGTCTCCTTTTTGAGCAGGCCGCCTTTTCGGCAGCTTCTGGAAAGGGCGAGGCCGATCTTGACCAGCTCCGTGGGCGTGGTCCAGAGGCCTGCGGCGGCGTGCTCCGGATAATAGTGATAGCCGTGGGCGGGATCTTCCTTCTCGGCAAGTCTGCCGCCGAATGCTGCGTTGGAAACCGACTCTTCGTCCAGCGGCTGGAAGAAGCCGGTGCGCTTCAGTCCCAGAGGCTCGGCGACCTCCTTCTGGAAGGCCTCCCGCAGTGTCGTTCCGGTGATCCGCGTGAAGGCGAGCTCGGCCAGGGTTATGCCTCCTCCGGAGTACATGTGCTGTTTGCCGTAAGGACGTATCCTTCTGAGCTTCGGCGTATTGCCCTTGCCGCTCACCACATCTTCAAGCGAAAG
>JAFRSI010000021.1 GCA_017427645.1 Oscillospiraceae bacterium
CCTGTTCAAAGGTGATGCCGAAGACGTCCTTGTATTCCTGGGGGGCGGGGACGTAGTCGGGATCGATCTGCACCACATTGTAGCCGCCCTTTTTCTTGGTGCGCAGGATCTCCAGCGCCTCGTCGGTATAGCCGGGGGCGATGATGCCGTCGGATACCTCGTGAACCAGATAGGAGGCGGTGGCGGCGTCACAGGTGTCGCTGAGAGCGGCCCAGTCGCCGTAGGAGCAAAGACGGTCGGCGCCGCGGGCCCGGATATAGGCACAGGCGATGGGGGTGAGCTCGGCGTCCTTGTCCACGAAGTAGATCTGCCGGTCCACGTCGCTCAGGGGCTTGCCCACGGCGGCGCCGGCGGGGGAGACGTGCTTGAAGGAGGCGGCAGAGGGCAGGCCGGTGGCCTCCTTCAGCTCCTTCACCAGCTGCCAGGAGTTGAGAGCGTCCAGGAAATTGATGAAGCCGGGGCGTCCGTTGAGCACGGTGACGGGCAGATCGGAGCCGTCTCTCATAAAGATGCGGGCGGGCTTCTGATTGGGGTTGCAGCCGTATTTCAGTTCCAGTTCGTTCATGGGTCAATCCTCCTTATGCTTGTTGATGATGCGCTGGCGGCAGATGCCGGTGGCCAGCTCCGTGTAGCGGACGAAGAGGGAGATCTTGTTGTCCGCGTTCAGATTCTCCCAGATCTGACGGGTCAGCTCGTCGATGTCGTTGCAAAGCGCCACGCGCTCCGGCTCTCCCTGGAAGGTGGGGATGGGGTTGCCGTCGCACACGTAGGTGTGGAGGAAGTGGCCCAGGCCCGGCAGGGCGGGATAGGAGAAGGTGTAGCGGGCGCAGGCGCTGCCGTCGGGGTCTGCGGACTTGAGGATGTTCAGAAGATAGCTGCCGTCACGCAGATCCAGCATACCGGAGATGCGGGGCGTCCAGTTGGGGCCGTCCGGCTCGAATTCTCTCGTGTTCAGAGCGGATGTAAAGTCAGATCCCTTTGCAAGGTAATCCCGGATGGTGTCGGTCTGGTCGCCGTTGGTGACGATGAGCTTGTCCCCGAACTGGCGAACGGGATGATAGATGATAAGGCTGGGATCCTTCAGCAGAGAGGGATCATGGGCCTCGGTGCGGATGCCGTCTGCCTCGGGGAGGAAGACGCGGTTGCGGCTGTTGACGCTGCGGCCCATGATGAAGTAGGCGGCCACGGCGCTGCGCCCGTCGGGCGTCATGCCCAGCACGATGCCGCGGCCGGGATAGGTATTGTCGTGGAGCTTCTGGGCGAGGTTGCCGATCTCATAGATGTTCATAGCTTTTTCCTTTCCGTTTTCAGCTTTTTCCCGGGCAATACGGTGACTGACCTGCTCGGCCGCGCGGGGCAGCAGGATCCATTCCGCCTGCTCCATGACGCGCTGCTGCAGGATCTCCGGCGTGTCGCCGGGCAGGATATTGACGGCCTTCTGGGCGATGATCTCACCGCCGTCAGGCACTTCGTTGACAAAGTGGACCGTGGCGCCGGTTACCTTGACGCCGTAGCGCAGGGCCTCCTCGTGGACCCGCAGACCGTAGTAGCCCTTGCCGCAGAAGGCGGGGATCAGGGAGGGGTGCACGTTGATGATCCGCCGGGGATACCGGCCGGTAAAGCGGCTGCTGAGGATGCTCAGGAAGCCGGCCAGAATGATGAGGTCGATGTGCCGCTCCTCCAGGGCGCGGATCAGGGCGTCCTCGAAGGCCTCCTGGCTGCCGCAGCCGCGGCGCGTGATGGTAAGCGTTTCGATGCCGGCAGCGGCGGCGCGGGTCAGGGCGTAGGCGCCCTCCCGGTTGGAGACCACCAGCCGGATCTGGCCGCTGGTGAGAACGCCGCTGACCTGGGAGTCGATGAGAGCCTGCAGATTGGTGCCGCCGCCGGAGACCAGCACGGCAATGTTGGCTTTTTCCATAGCGTCCTCCTCACAGGATGATCTTCCCGTCGCCGGTGACGATCTCCCCCATGACATAGGCGTCGACGCCGTTGGCCCGGAGGATTTCCAGCGCCCGGTCGGCGGTGTCGGGAGAGACCACCATGCTCATGCCGACGCCCATGTTGAAGGTGTTGAACATATCCCGCTCGGGGATGCTGCCCATCCGCTGGATCAGGGAAAAGATGGGCGGCGTACGCAGGGAGCTCTTGTCGATCCGCGCGGTGAGGCCGTCGGGAAGAGAGCGGGGAATATTCTCGTAGAAGCCGCCGCCGGTGATGTGGCTGATGCCCCGCACCGCCGCGGCCTCCAGGACGGCCAGCACTGGCTTGACGTAGATCACGGTGGGCGTCAGCAGGGCCTCGCCCAGGCTGGTGCCCAACTCGTCGATGTGCTGTCCCAGATCGGCGTGTTCCACCCGGAAAACCTTTCGCACCAGGGAATAGCCGTTGGAGTGGACGCCGCTGGAGGGGAGGGCCAGGATCACGTCGCCGGGCCGCATGGCGGTCTTGTCAATGACCTTTTCCCGGTCCACGATACCCACGGAGAAGCCCGCCAGGTCGTAGTCGTCGGGGGCCATGGTGCCGGGATGCTCGGCGGTCTCGCCGCCGATCAGGGCGCAGCCGGCCTGTACGCAGCCCTCGGCCACGCCGGCCACCAGGGACGCCACCTTCTCCGGCTCGTTCCTGCCGATGGCGATGTAGTCCAGGAAGAAGAGGGGCCTGGCGCCGCAGCAGACGATGTCGTTGACGCACATGGCCACGCAGTCGATGCCCACGGTGTCGTGGCGGTCCATCAGCTGGGCGATCCGCTGTTTGGTGCCCACGCCGTCGGTACCGGAGACCAGGACGGGCTCCTTCATGCCGGTCAGATCCGGGGCGAACAGGCCGCCGAAGCCGCCCAGGTCGGAGATGACGCCGGGGATCACCGTGCGCGCCACGTGCTTTTTCATCAGGCGGACGCCCTCGTAGCCTGCCTCGATGTTTACGCCGGCCGCGGCGTAGGATGCGGAATGTGATTCATTCATGGGGATTATTCCTTTCCGTTCCAGCAGTAGGTGCAGACCTTGCTGCGATCGATGCCGATAGCCTCCAGCAGGCCGTCCAGCGACTGATAACCCAGGGAGTCGAAGCCCAGACGGCGGCAGATGGCGCTGAGCAGACATTTTCCGCGCTCGGTGCCGCTGTCGGCGTACTCGTCCAGATGCCGCTGCCCCTCGTCGCCCTCCAGCTCCTGGACCATGCGCCGGGCCAGCAGCTCCATGTCGGATTTGCCGCGGGAGAAGTCCAGGTATTTGCAGGCGTACATGATGGGGGGGCAGGCGGAGCGCATGTGGACCTCCTTTGCGCCGGATTCATAGAGAAAGTCCACGGTCTCCTGCAGCTGCGTGCCGCGGACGATGGAGTCGTCCACAAACAGCAGCTTCTTGCCCTGGATCAGCTCCGGCACCGGGATCTGCTTCATCTTGGCCACCTGGTTGCGCACCTCCTGGTTGGAGGGCATGAAGGACCGGGGCCAGGTGGGGGTGTATTTGACAAAGGGGCGGCCGAAGGGCTTGCCGCTGCGGTTGGCATAACCGATGGCGTGGGGCACGCCGGAGTCCGGCACGCCGGCCACCATGTCCACGTCCGGCAGCGTTCCGGCGGCCATCTCGTCCCGGGCCATGATCTCACCGTTCCGGCAGCGCATGACCTCCACGTTGACGCCCTCGTAATTGGAGTTGGGATAGCCGTAATAGGCCCAGAGGAAGGCGCAGATCTGCATATCGCCGGCCGGGGGAGACAGAGTTTCCACACCGTCGGCGCGAATGCGCACGATCTCACGGGGGCCCAGCTCGTAGGCGTTGTGATACCCCAGCTTCTGGTAGGCGAAGGACTCGAAGGATACGCAGTATCCGTCCTTGTCCCGGCCCACCAGCACCGGCAGCCGTCCGTAGGGATCTCTGGCGGCGATGATGGATCCGTCCGGCAGCAGGAGGAGGACGGTAATGGAGCCGTCGATGACGTCCTGCGCCCGGCGGATGCCGTCCACCAGATCGTCGCCCTCGTTGATGAGGGCGGCCACCAGCTCCGTGGTATTCACCTTGCCGGAGCTCATTGCCATGAACTGATGGCCGTGGCGGGTGAAATAGCTGTCCACCAGCGCCTCGGCGTTGTTGACCAGGCCGATGGAGGCGATGGCGTATACGCCGAGGTGGGAGCGCACCAGCAGCGGCTGGGGATCGGCGTCGCTGATGCAGCCGATGCCGCTGGTACTGCCCCGGAATTTGTCCAGATCGCCCTCAAACTTGCTGCGGAAGGGGGAGTTGGCAATGGAGTGGATCTGGCGCTGAAAGCCGGAGGCGGCGTTCCAGACGGCCATGCCGGCGTTTCGGGTGCCGAGATGGCTGTGATAGTCCGTGCCGAAGAAAACGTCCAGAACGGTATCGCGGTGGGAGACCGCGCCGAAATAGCCGCCCATTACGCAAAGAACAGGGCGGAGAGGGTCATGGGATCGATATAGGCACCGTCCTTGTAGACGCGCATATTGCCGGAGGCGATCTCATCGATCAGCATGACCTTGCCCTCGGCGTCGTAGCCGTACTCGAACTTGATGTCGTAGAGCACCAGACCGCGCTTGGCCATCTCGTCGGCCACGATGCGGGTGATCTTCTGGGTCATGTCCTTGATGTCGTCATACTGCTCCTCGGTCATGACGCCCAGCACCACCAGGCCGTCCTTGGTGACCAGGGGATCGCCCTTTTCATCGTTCTTGAAGGTCATCTCCACGTAGGCGGGCAGATCGGCGCCCTCCTCCACGTAGTCGCCGTAGCGGCGCAGGAAGGAGCCCACGGCCTTGTAGCGGCAGATGACCTCCAGGCCCTTGCCGAAGACCTTGGCGGGCAGGACCTCCATGGTGGTCTCCTTCAGGTCGGCGCTGACGTAGTGGGTGCGGATGCCGGCGGCGTTGATCTTTTCAAAGAAGTAGATGCTCATGCGCAGGTTCACGTCGCCCACGCCCTCGATGGTGAGCCCCACCTCGTTCATGCCGGGATCGAACACGCCGTCCTTGCCGGTGCAGTCGTCCTTGAAGAGCAGTTCATAGTTGCCGTTGGGAAGAGCGTACACGTTCTTGGTCTTGCCGGTGTAAACAAGCTTCTTTTCCATGTTCATATCTCCTTTGATCCGTTTGA
>JAFRSI010000151.1 GCA_017427645.1 Oscillospiraceae bacterium
GTTCATTCGCTGTACCCAAAGCATTTGATCTTGGGCTTTGAGCTCTTCGGTGACGCCCTCACGCTCGGCCATCTGCTTTACCAACAGGAGCATTTGCTCCGTCGCCTTTTCGTTGATGTCGGCAAGGTATGTATTCAGCCTGCCGCTGGTCATCAGTTCCATGTACAGGGGTTTGCGCTCCTTCTTGATGTATTGCAGGTGCCGCCGCCCCCAAATGCCGATAGGTCTTTCCTCTTGAGCCGGTACTGCCAGGCAGGGAATGTAATAGTCGCCTCGCAGTTCGTACCACAATCCGTTGTTTTCGTCATATTTAGTCTTTTCCATTGTGAAATCCTCCTGTATAATAGTTCCGTTGATGTATTCGCACATATGTCACAGGCTCCCGATTGCCACACCTTGTTATATCCTGTTATGAGTTTTTCTTGCCCTTGCTCTTGCCTTATGAGCGGCGCGGGCGTTATAGAAACGGGAAAGCATTTCACAAAGGTACTCGGCGGACAGATCGCGAAAAACCCTTGTTTGGGGCGGTTTCAGAGGGTTTCATGGAAGCCCTGCCGTCGCCGGCGGATGCCTGTGATTTCGGGGATTTCAAATTCCCGTTTGTCCAGCTCCCCGCCGGTACGCGATCAGGCGTTTTTCTATGCTTTGGCGCACTTTTGCGCGTTTTTACACAAAACCCGGCGTCGGCCCTTTGGCCGACGCCGGGTTTTTCTGCCGAGGGATAAAAGACCGATGCGATGGAGATCTTGCGGGCGCAGGCGCTGTTTCGCGGTGTGCCGCCGGTCAGTTGGCCTTGATCTCGCCGGAGGCAACCACGTCGGGCAGCTCCTGCCCGGCATAGGAGCCGCGGAAATTCCAGGTGGCGGTGACCTTTGCGCCGGCCAGGATATCCTCCTCGCTCAGCCGGATGGCGGCCTCGCCGATCTGGATCTCGCTCCGTGTCCGCTCCTCCTTGTCCACCTCGTCGGTGTGGAAGCGGCTGTCTGTCACACCGGAGACGGCCACGACGTTCAGGGTGTTGTTGTCGCGCTCGCCCACCTCCATGGCGTAGCAGTCCAGATAGAACCGCAGGGTCACGGTATAGGCGCCGTCTGCGCTGCGGCTGGCCGCCCACTTGACGATCATATTCAGGATCGTTCCGGTATCGGAGGCAAACTCACCCGTGTACTCCCCGGAGAACTCCGGAGAGGGTTCGGGTTCGGGCTCGGGCTCCGGGGCAGGCTCGGGAGCGGGCTCGGGCGCCGGCTCGGGAGCGGGTTCCGGCGTCGGCTCGGGAGCGGGCTCGGGCGTCGGCTCGGGAGCGGGCTCGGGCCGGGGATCGTCCTTGCCGGTCTCGTTGTCCACGTTCTCACTCTGGTTGGCGGGCTCGGTGTTGTTCCTGCCCTTATTCTTTCCGGCGCCGCAGGCGGTGAAGCTGCACACCATCACGGCCGCCAGAAGCAAAGCGATGAGCGTCTTGATCTGTTTCATGTCTGTAGGTCCTCCCTTTCTCACGCGGTAATACAAACTTGTTCCGGGATCTCGCCGAATGCGGCGCGGTCTTCCGACAAATCACGAGTACATCATAGCACGCCGGGCGTGCAAAAGCATTACGCAATTGAAACAATCCGGACAAAAACGGTAAAATCGCCGGGGATGTCGGCGGCTTTCCCATCAAAGCGATTCCTGCTCCGCCAGGAGAGCCAGCACCTGGTCCCGGCTGCGCAGCGCCGTGTTTGCGCCGGCGGCGGTGACGCAGACAGCTCCGCAGGCGTTGGCAAAGCGGAGGGCCTGCTCCGGCGGGCTGCCCCGCAGCAGCTCGCAGACGAAGCCCGCCAGGAAGTTGTCCCCGGCGCCGGTGGCGTCCACAGCCCGGACCCGGCAGGCCGGCAGCCGGACCGTGGCCTCCGCGTTTTTCAGCAGGCAGCCGCCGGGTCCCAGTTTGACGATCACGTTTTTCACGCCCAGCTCCAGGAAGCGGTCGGCCATGGCCTCGGGCGAGGCTGCGGGCGCGTAAAAACGGGCCTCGTCCTCGTTGGGGGTGACGTACTCCAGCAGGGGAAGGGCCCGGGACAGATCCGCCAGGGAGAGGCGGCGGAAGTTGGGCAGCTTGGTGTCCGCAAACACCAGGGCGCCGCTGTCGTGGGCGGCCCGGGCCACGGCCAGGACGATCTCCGGGTCGTCAAAAGGCGCGCGGAACAGGGAGCCCAGCAGCACGGCCCGGGCGCCTGTGAGACAGCCGAGATACCGCTCCGGGTGGAAATTGCGGCGGTGGGCGCCGTTGGTGATGGACCGGCGGCTGCCGTCGTCCGCTACGAACATGGTGGTCACGGGGGTGGAATGATCCCCGGGGCGCACGACGGCGTCCACGTCCACGCCGCCCCGGCGCAGCGTCTCTTCCACCAGATCACCGGCGGCGTCACGGCCCAGGGCGCAGAGGATCCCCGCCCGCGCCCCCAGCTTGGCCGCCGCCAGGGCGGTGTTCACCGCCTCGCCGCCCACGTTCAGGGTCCCGGAGGCGGCCCGGTAGCCGGCAGCGGAGACAGGCGTGGGGTCAAAGCCCCGGATGATGGAGTCCACCAGTGCCGTGCCCACGCTCATCACGTCATGCGTCTTGCTCATTCTCCCGCTCCTTCCGGTTTCGATTCCGCTTTGATTGTACACCCTTCCGCCCCGTCTGGCAACCGCTCTCTTGACTTCCGGCCCGCCAGTTGGTACAGTGTAGACAGAGTACAAGAAAGGAGGGGTGGCTCCATGCGTCTGTTTATTGCCATCCATCCGGATCCGGACATGCGCGTCGCCCTGATATCGGTGCAGCAGGAGATGCGCCGCCGGGGCGTCCGGGGCAACTTCACCCGGGCGGAAAACCTCCACCTGACCCTGGCCTTTCTGGGGGAATACAACGACCCGGAGCGGGTACTGGGCGCCATGGCCTCCGTCCCGTTTCAGCCGCTGACCCTGCAGATGGAGAGCATCGGGTCCTTCGGGGACCTGTGGTGGGCCGGTCTGGCGGAGGACGGGAGCCTCTCGACCCTGGCGCGGCGTCTGCGCCGCGCTCTGGCGGAGAACGATATCCCCTTTGACCGCAAGCGCTTCACACCCCACATCACCCTGGTGCGGCGGCCCGTCTATCAGCGGGATCCCCGGCTGGGCACCATGGCCATCCCTCCGGCGGCCATGGAGGCGGACCGGATCAGCCTGATGCTGTCCACCCGGGGAAAGTCCGGCATGATCTATACGGAGCTGGGCGCCGTAGAGGCCTGCTGCAGTGCCGGCGTGCCATTCATTTCAGAGAATCCACTATCATAACGGGAGGAATTGCCATGAGCAGAAAGGATTTCGGAGCAAAGCCCCTGAGCTATCCGCAGCCGGTGTGGATCATCGCCACCTACGACGAGAACGGCGTGCCCAACGCCATGAACGCCGCCTGGGGCGGGATCAGCGAGGAGAAGGAGATCTCGGTCTGCCTCTCTCCCGGCCACAAGACCTGCCGCAACTTTGCCGCCACCGGCGCCTTCACCGTCAGCATGGCCGACGCCGCCCACGTGGCCGCCTGCGACTACGTGGGCATTGCCAGCGGCAACCAGACGCCGGACAAGTTTGCCCGGGCCGGCTTCACCGCCACCCGCAGCGCCCTGGTCAACGCCCCCATCATCAACGAGCTGGCCGTGTGCCTGGAGTGCCGGGTCATCAGCTTTGACACGGACTCCTGCATCCTGAAGGGGGAGATCGTCAACGTCAGCGTGGACGAGGCCGCCCTGACCGACGGCAAGGTGGACGTGGCCAAGGTGGCCCCCATCTGCTTCGACCCCTTCAACCGCGCCTATCACGTGCTGGGCGAGAAGGTGGGCGACGCCTGGGGCTCCGGCAGACTGCTGCTGTAACAGACGTCAAACGCGAAAAGAGGACGGCGGAAAATTTCCGCCGTCCTCTTTCTGTTCGTTTCTTACCGCCTGCCGGCGGACCGGGCCTCAGCCCTCGATCATGATGGTCTTGCGCTCCGGCAGCTGATCGGTCTCCTTGGGGAAGCGCAGCGTCAGCACGCCGTTCTCAAACTTGGCCTTGACGTCCTCCTCGCGGATGCTCTGGCCCACGTAGTAGCTTCTGCTCATGGAGCCGCAGTAGCGCTCCTGATGGACCAGACGGCCCTTCTTGTCCTTGCCGTCCTCCTCCAGGCCCTTGGCGGCGCTGATGGTCAGGTAGCCGTTGTGGAGCTGCAGGTCGATCTCCTCTTTCTTGAAGCCGGGCAGGTCGATGGCCAGCTCGTAGCCGTCGTCGTGCTCCTTCAGATCCGTCCGCATCAGGCGGGCGGCGTGCTTGCCGTACAGCTTGCGGTCCACGTCGTCGGTAAAGCCGCGGAAGGGGAAGCCCATCCAATCGTCAAACAAACTCTCTCCAAAAATACTCGGCAACATAAGTCATTCCTCCTTTTGCTATGTACAAGATCTTCTTGTCGCCCGAGCAAGGGGTGAGAGGTCATCGTTTCGATCTCTGTTCCTCTGTTCGATTTTGATTATAGCACGCTTTTTAGCACTGTCAACAGGAGAGTGCTAGTTTTATTGTAAACAATTTTTTACGGAATATGCGATGAAATATGGAGGTAAATTTTACCAGATCCGGCCGAAAGGAAAGCGCCCCGGACAGCTGTCCGGGGCGCTTTTTATTGATTGATACGGCCAATCAGCCCATGCGGCGGGCCACCTCGTCGGCGACCTCCATCAGGTGGGACTTCTCGGGGGGACGGTGCAATTCATAGGGGGACTGCGCCTTGAAGCGGTGGATGGTGAAGGGGATCCGCCCCTCCCGCACGGATTGCTTCAGGAAGATCGTGATGGCCGTGGTCAGATCCAGACCGAACTCTGCAAACAGGGCCTGCGCTTCCTTCTTCAAGTCTTCATCCAGACTGATGTTGGTACTCACCTTTGCCATGACAGGCACCTCCTGTAAGTTTTTTTATCCGCCGTCGGTTTTTCCTCTGGCTGATTCTTTTATAGCACACTATGCGCA
>JAFRSI010000152.1 GCA_017427645.1 Oscillospiraceae bacterium
GCACGTAGAAGCTGTGGCTCAGCATGGTCTCCGGCGGATAGGCGAATTTCTGGTGGTACAGGCCGTCCACGCTGCGGAAATCGGGGATCCCGCTCTCGGTGGACACCCCGGCCCCGCCGAAAAACACGATGTTGTCGGAGCTGTCCACCAGCTCTTTCAGTTTACGAATCGCCTCTTCCATGGTCATTCCCTCCCTCATGTGACTCGTGTTGTCCGGATCAATATTCACTGATGATCATGATCCCATCGGCGTACCCGTCGCGATGGCAGTCGATCTTTTTAACGAGATCCGGTGAAACATTCCGATAGAACTTCTTCAATTGCTGAATGGCTGTCTCCACGGAATCAGCCTCCACGATTGCAATATCCGGGTGCTCCCCTTCCAGGTAGTAGATGAAATAATCCATGGTCATTTCCTCCATTCTCACGTTCAAAGGAGTGTTTTTTATGAATATTCAGATCTTCGGCACGTCCAAGTCCTTCGACAGCAAAAAGGCGGAGCGCTGGTTCAAGGAGCGCCGCATCAAGTACCAGTATATCGACCTGCGGACCAAGGGCCTCAGCGTGGGGGAATACCGCTCCGTGAAGGCTGCCGTGGGCTGGGACGCCCTGGTGGACAAGGACGGCAGGGCGTACAAGGAACTGTACATGGACTACCGCGCCCCGGGCGACGCGGAGATCGCCCTGCTGGAGCACCCGGAGCTGTTCCGGGCTCCCATCGTCCGCAACGGCCGCCAGGCCACCGTGGGCTACTGCCCGGAGATCTGGCAGACCTGGGAATGACCGCATCGCAGATTTTGCGCCGCGCACGGCGCGAAGACATGCAATCGTGTTTTGCCGCGGCGTGCACGTGGCAAAACACTCCTTTCAGCCTGCAAGTGTGCGAGCAAAGCGAGTGCGCGCAGCAGGCTGGCTATTCTCTTTCGCCAAAGAGGCATCTGCCTCTTTGGCGATTTTATCTCCCCTTGATGGTCAGCGTCATCTGGCAGCACAGCCGGTCCAGATCCTCGTCGGTGGCGGCGGGGAGCCGCAGCCGTCCGCCGCAGCGGCGGCACGTCAGGTCCACCGCGTCCCGGCGCACGTGGATGCCGTACTCCCTGCTGCCGCAGGTGCAGGAGATCCCGCCCCGGGCGGCGATATCCTTCAGCTCCGAGAGCACCTCGTACATGATCACGTTGTCGGTGAAGGCCTCGGGCTGCTCCGTCTTCTCCTTCTCCGCCCGGATGGCCAGCTCCTCCATGGACCGGCGCACCTGGTCCTCCTCCCCCACGTAGCAGCAGATCTGCTTCGTCTCCGGGCAGGCGAGGCCGATGCCCCGGCCCCGGAGCAATGCGTCGGCGGTGCACTCGGCGGTGTGGGTCTTGCCGCACAATCCGCAGGGCACCGACAGGCGGAACCGCTGTCCGTCCGTCTCGATATCCATCTCCGCCTTGCCGCAGGCGGGGCACTCGATCCGCACGGCAGCGGCGGACAGCACGAAGGCGCTGCGGCCGGCCATCACCGGCTTGCCACACTGGGGGCAGATATAGCCAAAGTAGCGCATCTCTTCCATGGAAACTCTCCTCGCCTTGTTCTTGTGCTGATTATAACTCCTCCGCCGGTTTTTTTCCACCCTTTTCCGCTGTCAGGACATATTTTCCTCCCGCCGGGGCACAATAGGTCCGATGAAACGGAGGGATGCACATGAAAACCACGCGTCTGGGCCGCCAGACGGTCCGCCTGGGCCGCCCGCCGGCGGTGCTGTCCTGGGCCAACATCGGCGGACGGATGGAGAGTCAGGGCCCGTTGGCCGCGGATTTCGACGAGCTGGACGACGATCCCTTTTTTGGCCGGAAGACCTGGGAACAGGGGGAATCCGCCATGCAGGAGCGGTGCCTGCGCCGGGCCCTGGACCGGGCCCATGCCGCGCCGGAGGACGTGGACGCCGTGCTCTCCGGCGACCTGCTGAATCAGTGCATCGGCTCCAGCTTCGCCCTGCGCAGCTTCGGCATCCCCTTCTGGGGCGTCTATTCCGCCTGCGCCACCATGGGCGAGGCCCTGTCTCTGGCGGCGATCCTGGTGGACGGCGGCCTGGCCCGGATCGCCGGAGCCGCCGCCTCCTCCCACTTCTGCACCGCCGAGCGCCAGTACCGCCAGCCCATCCCCTACGGCAGCCAGCGGACTCCCACCGCCCAATGGACCGTCACCGGCGCGGGCTGCTGCCTGCTGGGAACGGCGGATCGCGGGCCCTTCGTCACCCACGTGGTCCGGGGCCGGATCGTGGACCTGGGGATCACCGACGCGGCCAACATGGGGGCGGCCATGGCTCCCGCCGCCTGCGACACCCTCTGCGCCCTGTTCCGGGAGACGGACACCGTCCCCGCCGACTACGATCTGATCGTCACCGGCGATCTGGGGCAGCTGGGCCGGGAGGTGACGGCGGAGCTGCTGGAGCGGGAGGGCTTCGTGCCGGGAGACCGCTACACCGACTGCGGCCTGCTGATCTACGACCGGGAGGGGCAGGACATGCACGCCGGCGGCAGCGGCGCCGGATGCAGCGCCTCGGTACTGTGCGGCCATCTGCTGGGCGGTCTTGCCCGGGGCCGCTGGCAGCGCATCGTCTTCGCCCCCACCAGGGCCCTGCTCTCCCCCACCTCCACCTTTCAGGGGGAGAGCATCCCCGCCGTGTGCCACGCAGTGGTGCTGGAAAACGCCTCCGGCGCCGGAGAGGAGACCGTATGCAGTATTTGAACGCCTTTCTCTGCGGCGGCGTCCTCTGCGCCGTCGGACAGATCCTTATTGACCGGACGAACCTGACCCCCGCCCGGATCCTCACCGGCTACGTGGCGGCAGGCGTGGTGCTCCAGGCCCTGGGCCTGTTTCAGCCCATCGTGGACTGGGGCGGCGCCGGCGCCACGGTGCCCCTGCTGGGCTTCGGCCGCGCCCTGGCAAAGGGCGTGGAAAAGGCCGTGGCGGAGCAGGGCGTCCTGGGGATCCTCACCGGCGGGCTCTCCGCCACCGCCGGCGGCATCGCCGCGGCCGTGCTCTTCGCCCTGCTGGCAGCCCTCCTGTCCCGTCCGGGATACAAGCGCTGAACCGGGGCTTGACTTTTCCCCCACCGCGTTATATGGTAGGAGCAAGATCACCAGACAGGAGGGTATGAGCATGACCAAGACCATGACCATCGAGGGCATGATGTGCAAGCACTGCGCCGCCCGGGTGGAGAAGGCGCTGACCGCCGTCGGCGTGACCGCTGCCGTGGATCTGGCGGCCAAGACCGCCACAATTACCGGCGAGGCTGACGACGCGGCGCTGCGCAAGGCTGTGGAGGACGCCGGCTATACCGTGGTGTCCATTGCCTGAGAACGGCCAAAAAGGCGCGGGAGATTGCTCTCCCGCGCCTTTTTTATCTTCTCTTGTCATTCCTCCGGGGGGATCAGCACCAGATCCAGCCCCCGGCCCATGGCGTACCGGATCGTGGCCTGGGTGCCGCCGTTCTGTCCGTCGAACACGGCGATCAGCAGCGACGAGTGATCCACCATATATCGGTTGCGCCTCTGCATGCAGCCGGCGGTATATCGCTCCTGCACCACCGTCTCCAGATCGCAGGCGGCCACCAGCGCCTGATACCGCGCCCGCTGGTCGGCGCGCCAGCTCTCCGCCTGCTCCAGGCAGGGGATGGCCGCCTCCACCGTCATCGGCAGGCGCTGACGCAGCTCCAGGAGGAGCTCGCAGCAGTACAGGTCCACGCCCCGCGCCATGCCGCAGATAAAGTGGCGATAGCCCTGCTGCCAGGCGTCCTCGATGGCCCGGCGCAGCCGCGCCTTCAGCGCCAGGCAGCGCGGATCGTCCTCCCGCTCGCCCCAGGGCAGCTTGGACGGACGGTAGCCGCTGAAGCAGCAGGTCACAGGTCGTCCCCGCACCTCTCTCCCTCCCCTCGCAATCTGTTCTGCTATTATACCAACCAAATCCCCCCTTGTAAACACCGGATCGCTCCACCTTGACAGCGGGAGGTCTGCGGCGGTATAATATAGGGCACTTTGATGCCTTTGCAGAAAGGATCCGCTATGAACGTCCGTCTGATATTCAAGATTCTGGGATATATACTGGTGGTGGAAGCAGGGGCCCTGCTGCTGCCCCTGGCCCTGGCCCTGTACTGCGGCGAAGCGGCCTGGCTCAGCTTCGTCCTGGTGGCGGCTCTGTGCGCCGTGCTGGGCTTTTCCCTGACCCGCCTGCATCCCGGCCGGCGCTACATGATGCAGGGCCGGGACGGCTATCTGTCCGTGGCGGTGGCCTGGCTGGGCCTGTCCGTCTTCGGCGCCCTGCCCTATGTGATCTCCGGCGCCATTCCCCACTACGTGGACGCTCTGTTTGAGACCATCTCCGGTCTGACCACCACCGGCGCCACCATCCTCACCGACATCGAGAGCCTGCCCCGCAGCGTCCTGTTCTGGCGCGCGGAGACCCAGTGGATGGGCGGCATGGGCGTGCTGGTCATGTTCCTGGCCCTGATGCCGCGGCTGGGGGACGGCGCCATCCACCTGATGCGGGCGGAGAGCCCCGGCCCCATCAAGAGCAAGCTGGTGCCCAAGGTGGGACAGACCGCCAAGATCCTCTACGGCATCTATATGGGGCTGACCCTGGGCGAGACCGTGGCGCTGCGGGTGGCCGGCATGAGCTGGTATGAGGCCCTGACCCACGCCTTCACCACCCTTGCCACCGGCGGCTTCTCCGTGCGCAACGCCAGCATTGCCGCCTATGAATCCAACGCCGTGGTGTGGATCATCACCGTCTTTACCTTCCTGGCCGGCGCCAACTTTGCTCTGATGTACGCCGCCCTCCGGGGCCAGTGGCGCCAGGTGCTGCGCAGCGAGGAGCTGCGGCTGTACGTGCTGCTGCTGGTGGCCGCTGTGGGCCTGGTGTGGCTGGATCTGTCCGTCCGTGCCGGTGTTCCCGCCGGCCAGGGCTTCACCGACGCCTCCTTCCAGGTGGTGACCATCATGACCACCACCGGCTATTCCACCCGGGACTTTGCCCTGTGGCCGACTCTCAGCCGCATGATCCTGACGGCGCTGATGTTTGTGGGCGCCTGCGCCGGCTCCACCGCCGGCGGCATCAAGGTCTCCCGCCTGCTGATCCATATCAAGACGCTGCGGCGCGACCTGGGCCGCGTGATCCATCCCCGCCACCTGTCGGTGATCACCATGGACGGCGAGGTGGTGGACGAGGGCGTGGTGGCCTCCTGTCACAGTTTTCTGGTGGCCTACTTGCTGGTGCTGGTGGCCGGCACTCTGGTGGTCAGCTTTGACAATCTGGGCTTCGAGGCCTCCCTGACCGCCTCCATGACCTGCATCGGCAACGTGGGTCCCGCTCTGGGCGTCCTGGGCCCCACCGGCAACTTCAGCATCCTGTCCATCGCCAGCAAGCTGGTGCTGGCCCTGGAGATGCTCATGGGCCGCCTGGAGCTGCTGCCCATTCTGGTGCTTCTGAATCCCGCCACCTGGCGGGACCGGTAAACCGTCCATAATTGTCCTTTTCCTTTGGTGCCCGTCTGAAAAGGCGGGCACCGTTCTTTTCCCGCCGTTGTAACCGAATCTTAACCACTTCTCCCTTGTCTGTTGCCTGGCCGCCGTGATATGAATAGGGTAAGAACGCGAGAGGGGGGATTTTCCATGGGCCGCTCCCGCCGCCGGAAGCGCGGTGCGCTTCTGATCCTGCCGGCCCTGCTGCTCCTGGCCGGCATCGCCGCCCTGCTGTGGCGGAAGCTGCCCCGGCCCTCCTATACCGCCCGGCAGTTGGGCATTGAGGAGCTCAGCAGCCCCCTGGACGCCGACGGTGACGGCGTGGACGACTGGCACGACATGGTGCTGGGCGCCCGGGCCTATATCGCCACCGACCCCCACTACAGGAGCAAATACTACCCCGGCGGCTATCCCGACGACGGCCTGGGCGTTTGCACCGACGTGATCTGGCAGGCCTTCCGCGCCGCCGGATACGAGCTCAAGGACCTGGTTGACGCCGACATTGCCGCCCACCCGGAGCGATACGGCAACATCGCCACGCCGGACCCCAACATCGATTTCCGCCGGGTCAGCAATCTGGATCGCTTCTTCTCCGCCCACGCCCAGGTCCTGCCCTGCTCCTTTGACGATCCCGTCCAATGGCAGCCGGGCGATATCGTTACCTTCGGAAACAGTGACCACGTGGCCCTCTGCTCCGACAAGCGCCGCGCCGACGGCATCCCCTGGATCCTCCACCACGGCAACCCGGTGGAGGACGCGGTGGAGGCCGACCAGATCGGCCGCCTGCCCGTGACGGGCCACTACCGCTGGCTGCCGTAGTCCCCCTGAGTCCCCGCGGTATCCGGCCCTTGTGCTGCGCCCCGTTTCGTGGTATCATGCAGTAGGAAATCATACGGTGAGGAGGCCTCTGCCATGAGCAAGAAAGCTGAGTATTCCCTGATCGGACTGGCCCTCGTGATCTTCGGGGTCGTGGTGTTTTTCAAGAGCGTCAGGATCTATTCCCTGGGCTTCTACCGCATCTGGAACGACTTCTCCACCGGCGGTCTCGTCATCGCCCTGATCCTGCTGGACGTGGTCTTCATGATCGCCACCAACAGCAAGATCCCCAGGATCCTCCTTCCGATCCTGATCGCCCTGCTGATCCTTTTGCTGATCCTGGGCACGCATCTGGTGTTCGTGGGCTCTCTGCTGGATCTGTTCCTCATGCTGGTCCCCGCCGCGGTGGGCGCCGGCCTGCTGCTGCGGGCCTTCCTGGGGAAATAACTCCTTCCGGCGGGCGCTGCCCGCCGCCGCTCCCTTCCCTCCCCCTGGCTCAATTTCTTTCACAGAATTCGTAGTTTCCCGTTGCTTTTGCGGAGATTTGTGATATACTTAAATTGTATTGATATGCGGTATTTTTCGCATTATGTCAATCGCCCGGCGCCGCCTTTTTCCGCGTCCCGCCGTGCATGAACCGCCCGCTCCGTGGGCAAGATACGAAGGAACGAGTTATCCTTAAGAGAGGTGTCATATATGAATCAATACGTGATCCATGGCGGCCACCCCCTGTTCGGTGAAGTCACCGTCAGCGGCGCCAAGAACGCCGCTGTGGCCATCATCCCCGCCGCCCTGCTGGTAGACGGCGTCTGCCGCATCGAAAACGTACCCCAGATCAGCGACGTGACGCTGTTCTTCTCCATTCTGGAGGAGCTGGGCGCCCACGTCCGGGTGCTGAATCGCCACGCAGTGGAGATCGACTGCCGCCACATCCGCTCCACCAAGCCCTCCTACGAGCTGGCCTGCCGCATCCGCGCCAGCTACTATCTGGTGGGCGCTCTGCTGGGCCGCTTCGGCCAGGCCACCGTGGCCATGCCCGGCGGCTGCAACTTCGGCGTGCGTCCCATCGACCTGCACGTCAAGGGCTTCCGCGCCATGGGCGCCGAGGTCACCGAGGGCGGCTTCATCAACGCCTCCGTGCCCGGCGGCCGCCTGAAGGGCGCCAGCATCTATATGGACCTGGTCAGCGTGGGCGCCACCATGAACGTGATGATGGCCGCCGTCCTGGCTGACGGCTACACCACCATCGACAACGCCGCCAAGGAGCCCCACATCGTGGACCTGGCCAACTTCCTCAACTCCATGGGCGCTGATATCAAGGGCGCCGGCACCGACACCATCAAGATCCGCGGTGTGGACCGCCTCACCGGCGGCACCTACAGCATCATCCCCGACCAGATCGAGGCCGGCACCTATATGGCGGCTGTGGCCGCCGCCGGCGGGCAGGTGCACATCAAGAACATCATCCCCAAGCACATGGACTGCATCTCCTCCAAGCTGCTGGAGATGGGCGTGGAGATCACCGAGCAGGACGACTCCCTGCTGGTCCGCCGCAGCGGTCCCCTGACCCACACCAACGTCAAGACCCTGCCCTATCCCGGCTTCCCCACCGACATGCAGCCCCAGATCACCACGGCTCTGACCCTGGCCGAGGGCACCAGCATCGTCACCGAGGGCGTGTGGGACAACCGCTACAAATACGTGGCTGAGCTCAAGCGCCTGGGCGCCCGCATCCAGGTGGACGGCCGCGTGGCCGTTGTGGAGGGCGTGGGCCGTCTGGAGGGCGCCCCCGTCCAGGCCTGCGATCTGCGGGCCGGCGCCGCCCTGGTCATCGCCGGTCTGGCCGCACAGGGCACCACCACACTGGGCAGCGTGCACTATATCGAGCGCGGCTACGAGGACATGGTGGGCAAGCTCCGGGGCATCGGCGCGGACATCGAAGTGGTGGACGTACCCGAGCCGGAGAAGAAGGAAGCCGGCGTCAGCTGAACACGTCACAGATCCCGCAGCGTTCGCCCGGAAACGGGCGGACGCTGCGCGCGCATCATCGAGGTACACGGAATTTGATCACCTTACATACTCTGGCCAGCGGCTCGGAGGGCAACTGCCTGCTCCTGAGCGCCGCCGGCACCCATCTGCTGCTGGACGCCGGCATCTCCTGCCGGCGGATCAACGCCGCCCTGACTCCGCTGGGCCTGTCCCTTCGGGACGTGGACGCCGTTCTCATCACCCACGACCACAGCGACCATATCTGCGGGCTGCCCACCATGGTCCGCCGCTGGCAGATCCCCGTCTACGCCAGCCCCGCCGCCGGCCGCCAGCTGGCCTACCGCATCGCCGGCGTCGAGCCCCTGCTCCGCGCCGTGGACTGCGGCGTCCCCTTTGACGTGGGCAGCTTCACCGTCACCGCCTTCCCCACCTCCCACGACGGGCACGGCGGCGTGGACTACCGTTTTGACTACGGCGGCGCCTCCTGCGGTGCCCTGACCGACACCGGGTACGTCACCGACCAGGCCCGGGAAGTGCTCGCCGGCGTAGATCTGCTGGTGCTGGAGAGCAATCACGACGTGGAGTGGCTGCGCAGCGGCCCCTACCCCTATTCTCTCAAGGCCCGGATCCTCAGCGACCGGGGCCATTTGAGCAATGACGCGGCGGCCGCCTTTGCCGCCGAGATGGCCGGCTGCGGCACCCGGGAGATCGTTCTGGCCCACCTGAGCCGGGAGAACAACACCCCCCAGCGGGCCCTGGACACCATGCGTCTGGCCCTGGCCCATACGGACGCCTCCGTGGAGGTGGCGCCCCGGGGCGAGCTGAGCCGCGCCTTCGTGGCGGAGGGGATCGTATGCAGAAAGTGACCGTCCTGTGCGTGGGCAAGCTGAAGGAGAAATACTACGCCGACGCCCAGGCCGAATACGTAAAGCGTTTGAGCCGCCTGTGCAAGCTGGAGCTCACGGAGCTGCCGGAGCAGCGTCTGCCGGAGGATCCCTCCCCCGCCCAGATCCAGAGGGCGCTGGAGCTGGAGGCCGCGGCGATCCGGGAGCGGCTGCCCAGGGGCGGCGTCGTGATCGCCATGGCCGTTGAGGGCAAGCCCTGCTCCAGCGAGGAGCTCGCCCGGCGGCTGGCCGATTGCGCCGTGGCGGGCAAGCCCCAGGTCACCTTCCTCATCGGCGGCAGCTTCGGTCTGGACGAGAGCCTGAAGCGCTCCGCCGACTGGCGGCTCTCCATGTCGCCCATGACCTTCCCCCACCACATGGCCCGCATCATGCTGCTGGAGCAGCTCTACCGATCCTACCAGATCGAGTTGGGCACCAGATATCACAAGTGAGAGGAGATTGCTTATGGATCTGATCGCCCTCGGCTACTGCGGAGTTTCCTGCGCCTCCTGTGCGGATCTGCAGAGCGGCAAATGTCCCGGCTGCCGCAAGACGGTCTGGCCGGCTGACGATCCCTGCCCGCCGGTGGGCTGCTGCCGGAAAAGGGGGATCCTCGTGTGCGGCGAATGCTCCCGGTTCCCCTGCCAGATGATGTCCGAGTTCTACGCGGAGTCGGACAGCCACCGACAGGCCCGGCAGCGCATGGAGATCCTGCATCGCCGTCTGCGCGGCTGATCTGCCAAACCACTTCACCCACAAGGAGGTCATCTGTATGGATATCACCCACTGGGCCCGCGGACGGGACGTGCCCGCCTGGCCCACCGACGAACGGGGCGAAAAGCTCCCGGCCAAGCTGCTGCGCCACACCTTCGACAGCCCCGCCGACGCGGATATGATCGTCTCCCTGCTGTCGGCCTACGGCATTCCCTCCTTCCCCTACTACGAGGGCGAGGGCGGGGCCGGCAAGATCATCAGCGGCTTTTCCGGCTACGGCGTGTCCCTGTACGTCCCCGAAACCATGTACGACGACGCGGCGGCTCTTCTCACGGCAGAGCCCGTCGACGACGAAAATAATGAGGAGGAATCACGATGAACTACCGCCAGGAATATGAGAAGTGGCTCCACAGCCCCGTTATCACCGAGGAGGAGCGCGCCGAGCTGCAGGCCATCGCCGGTGACGAGAAGGAGATCGAGAGCCGGTTTTACGGCCCGCTGGAGTTCGGCACCGCCGGTCTGCGGGGCACCATGAAGATGGGCCTGCACCAGATGAACGTGTACGTGATCCGCTGGGCCACCCAGGGCTTTGCCCAGGTGATCTGCGCCGAGGGCGAGGACGCCAGGCGCCGCGGCGTGGCCATCTGCATGGACTGCCGCAACCACTCCATGGACTTCGCCCGGGCCGCCGCCCAGGTCTGCGCCGCCAACGGCATCCACGTGCGCCTGTTCGAGAGCCTGCGCCCCACCCCGGAGCTGAGCTTCGCCGTGCGGTATTACGGCTGCCAGGCCGGCATCAACGTCACCGCCAGCCACAACCCCAAGGAGTACAACGGCTATAAGGTCTACTGGGCCGACGGCGCCCAGCTGCCCCCCCAGCACGCCGACGCCATCGCCAAAACCCTGGAGACCATCGACATCTTTGACGGCGTCAAGACCATGGACTTTGACGAGGCCGTGGCCCAGGGCCTTATCGAGTGGATGGGCCAGGAGACTGACGACGCCTTTATGGCCGAGGTCTACGCCATGATCAACGACAGGGCCTCCATGGCCGCCGTGGCGGACGACTTCAAGATGGTCTACACTCCCTTCCACGGCTGCGGCCACAAGCTGGTGCCCCAGGCCCTGCGGGAGCTGGGCGTGAAGCACCTGTACTGCGTGGAGGAGCAGATGGTGCTGGACGGCAACTTCCCCACCGTGGCCTCCCCCAACCCGGAGAACCCCGAGGGCTTCTACCTGGCCGTGGAGCTGGCCGACAAGGTGGGCGCCGACTTCCTCCTGGGCACCGACCCGGACAGCGACCGCGTGGGCATCATGGTCCGCGCCAAGGACGGCAGCTTCATCCCCGTCACCGGCAACCAGACCGGCGTGCTGCTGGTGGATTACCTGATCGGCGCCCTGCGCCGGGCCGGCACCATGCCGGAAAAGCCCGTGATCCTCAAGACCATCGTCACCACCGAGATGGCCCGCAAGGTGGCCGAGGAGAACGGCGTCACCTGCTATGACACCTTCACCGGCTTCAAGTTCATGGCCGAGAAGAAGAACGCCCTGGAGGCCGCCGGCGAGGGCAAGGTCATCTTCTCCTACGAGGAGAGCTACGGCTACATGCTGGGCGACTATGTCCGGGACAAGGACGCCGTCACCGCCTCCATGCTGCTCACCGAGATGGCCGCCTGGTACGCCACCAAGGGCATGACCCTGTACGACGCCATCAACGCCCTGTACGAGAAGTACGGCTGGTTCGGCGAGAAGACCCACAACCTGGTGATGCCCGGTCTGGACGGCCTGGCCAAAATGAAGGCCCTGATGGCCGGCCTGCGGCAGGATCCCCCCGCCGAGATCGCCGGCGTACCGGTGGCCCGCCGCAAGGACTACGCAGACGGCTCCGTGGTGGACTGCGCCACCGGCGCGGTGGGCGCCATGGAGCTCAAGGGCTCCAACGTGTTGCGCTATGAGCTCGCCGACGGCACCACCATCCTGGTCCGTCCCAGCGGCACCGAGCCCAAGATCAAGGTCTACGTACTGACCCGCGGTGCCGACGCCGCCGAGCGGGACGCCAATCTGGCCAAGTACGGCCGCTGGGTGGCAACCCTGGCGGAGTAAGCGAACGTCATGAAGTACAGGCAGGAAAAACAAAAGCCCCGCAAAAGAATGGACCCGATTTCTCTGATTGCCGGGTTAATCATCGTATTCGTGTTGATGGTGTTTTTCACCGGCTGGCCCGCCGTGAAGGCGGGGTTGATCCTCCTGGGAATCGTTCTTCCGATCAACATCGCATTTGCCAGGCGAAATCTCATTTTTGACTGGCATATTGCCTTGGTAATGGTGATTTCTGTCGGTGTGACTGTGGGCCTTATTATCCTGCTGAACACCCTTTCAAAGTCGAATCCCACCCTGCACACCGTCATGTCCTGGCCGGGCAAGACGATCTGGTGAGGGATTGGATGCGGGAGGATGCGTATCCGCTGTTCCCCCGTCATTGCGAGGGCACGAAGTGCCCGCGGCAATCCGTAAATCCACAAAACAAGCCGGACGGGCATTGCCCGTCCGGCTTGTCACTTCTTATTCGATTCGTCTTCTCCTTACAGCACTTTGGACCGCTCGTCGGCGTAGAAGAACAGCGCCAGCGTACCGGGACCCACGTGGGAGCCGGTGATGGGCTCGTAGCCCACGATGTGGATGGGGCCGGTCTGTCCCGCCTGGCGCAGCAGATGCTGCAGGTGCAGGGCGTCCGCCGGACAGTCCGCCTGGGCGATGCCCACCGGCTCGGCGCCGTCGGTATGCTTCTGGGCGTACAGCTCCGCCAGCCGCTCCACGGCCCGCTTCTTGCCCCGGACCTTGTCCCGCATGACGATGTGGCCCTCGTGGTCGCCGAAGAGGATGGGCTTGATCTGCAGTAGCTGGCCGGCCAGAGCTGCGCCGCCCCACAGGCGCCCCGTCTTGCGGATGTATTTCAGGTGGTCCACCACGAAATACTGGTTCATCCGGTCGATCTGGCGGTACACGTGATCGCAGATCTCGTCCACGGTCTTGCCCTGATCCCGCAGCTCCGCCGCCTCAATGGCGTGCTGCCCCTCGCCCAGAGAGGCGCCCTTGGCGTCGATGATCCGGAGCTGCCGGTCCGAGTACTCTGCGGCCAGCTCCTCCTGCACCATGCACAGCATGCCGTAGGTGCCGCTGATGCCGCCGCTCAGGCAGATGCAGATCACGTCGTCCCCCTGCTGCAGCAAGGGCTCAAAGGCGTCCCGCGCGTCGCCGGGGCTGGGCATGGAGGTCTTCACGTCGGCACCCCTGCGCATGGCGCCGTAGAACTCGATGGCGTCAAAGGGCTTGCCGGGGTCGGACTCCACGCCGTCCACCGTATAGGTCAGATGCAGCAGACGGATGTTGTGCTGCTCCACCACACGGGGCGGCAGGTTGGCTGCCAGGTCGGTAAAAATCTGGATCACGAAACTCCTCCTATCTCCCGCCGGAGCCAACCGGTCAGGATATCATATAATTTCACGTAGCCGGGCATGGTCAGATGGATGCCGTCGGCCGCAATGAGCCGGGGCGTCTGACGGTCCAGCAGAAAGGCGCGCCGCACCTCCACCAGAGGCAGGTTCCGCCGGGCGGCCACGTCGGCCACCGCCTCGGAATACGCCTCCTGGTAGCGGTAGATCCGCTGCACGTCTCCCAGCCAGCGCAGGATATTGCTGCGGCTGAGTCCGCTGCGGCAGATAAAGGACAGATACCGCTCCGCGTCGATAGGCGGCAGGGTCATCAGCACGGGCTGCACGCCCGCCGTCCGCAGCCGCTCCGCCGTCTCGCCCAAAATGCGGCAAAACTGCGGCAGCTCCGTCCGGGGCCGGTGCTCCGCCTCCGGCTGCTGCGCCACCTCTGCCCAGTCGAAGTCGCTGTCGTTGCCGCCGTAGGCCACCAGGGCGTACTGCGCGTCCAGCCCCCGGGCCACGTCGTGCTCCACCAGGGACAATCCCTTGCGGATGGTGGCGCCCATCTTGGCCCGGTTGGTCAGGTGCACGTCGTCGCTGTGGTAGCGCTCGTGCAGCTCGTCGGTGTGGAAATGGTAGCGGAAGGTCTGATCCGGCATGGTGGCCTTCATCAGGGAATCCCCGTAGACGTATACGCCCAGTGACATAATATATCACCCCTCTGCATCTAATATAGCATATCAGATATAGAGAGTCAATATATCTTTTGTTAATATTCTATTGCGCCGCTCCTGTTGTTGTGGTAAAATACCACCAGAACGGCACAAGGAGGCGCGGCCATGGCACAGAACGAGCAGGCGGGCAAGCTGGCCCTGTGGGATACCCTGGCAGGGGCGGACGCCCTGCCGGCCTGGGACTCCATCCCGAATTTCGGCGTCTATATGGACCAGGTGGTGACGCTGCTGGAGCAGTATCTCAATTATCTGCCGGAGGGAAACGAGCGGATCGTCACCTCCTCGGCCATCAACAACTACGTGCGTCTGAAGATCATGCCGGCGCCGGTGAAGCGGAAATACTACCGGGTGCATCTGGCGTATCTGCTGATGATCCTGCCCATGAAGCAGAGCATCTCCATCGCCGATATCCCCCGGATCCTGCCGGCGGATGCCGACGAGGCGGCAGTCCGGGTCGCCTACGAGGAGTACGCCGCCCAGTTCCGCAAGACGGCCCTCTTTTTCAGCGACCAGGTGAGCCAGGTCCTCCAGTCCCTGGAGGCCGGGCCCGACCGCAGCGGTCTGAGCCGCCTGGCCCTGGAGAGCGTGCTGATCTCCTCCTTCGCCCGGATCCTGGCCGAGCAGCTGATCCCTCTGCAGGAGCGGGACGCCGGGAAGTGAGTCTACATGACAGTGTACCCCACCTCTCCCCTTTTGGCAAGTAAACAAACCGTGAACGGAACAGCTCATCGCTCGCCCCCGGATCACCTTCCTTGCGGAGGGCGCCCCGGGGGTTTTGCTTGGGCCGGTACCGGGGCGAAAAGAGTGTTTCATGATTATCCGGAAAACGATAAACGACCCTCTCGTTCCGGGGAACCTGTGCGCACTGCTATCGCATCATTTCATTTTTTCGGCAAATGAACCTTTTGTCCGTTAAAATCGTCTATATAGGCGAAAGCGCTTTTATTCCATGAAACCGGGTGGTGATCACATGGACGAATTTGAAGCATTGCTCGAAGAGAATCGCAGTGCGGCCGAACGGTATGTACATTATCGCGTCAGTTCGTTTGCGGATGCAGATGACATTCTGCAGGAGACCTATATCACGGCATTCAGCCGTTTTGGCCGGCTGAGGAACAAAGAAAGCTTCAAGGCATGGCTCATCAGCATTGCCAGGCACAAATGCATCGACTATTACCGGAAGTGCAAGGACGAAATCAGTCTGGAGGAGCTTGCCGGGCCGGAGCTTGTGCAGAGCCGTTTCGGTCTGACGGAACAGTCAGATGTCATGGACACGATAGACGGGCTCGCCGGAAGCGACAAACAGGTCTTGCTGCTGTATTATTTCGAAGAGATGAAGCAGAGCGAGATTGCCAGGAGACTCGATATCCCGCTGGGTACGGTAAAAAGCCGTCTGAGCACTGCCCGAAGAAATTTCAAAGAGATCTATCCGTATCCGCCGAAAGGAGAAAAGACTATGAAGAAAATGCCGGAATTCATGCCGGAATACCGGATCATCCCCAACGGCAAGGAGCCGTTCGAGGTAAAGTGGGAAGAACTGATGGGCTGGTTCATCGTCCCGAAGCCGGGTGAGAAGCTGTGCTGGGCGATGTACGATTTCCCCGGGAAGAAGAGAGGCGAGTACGTTGAGCTTGAGGCCGGCGGTGCAGCCGAAATCCACGGTATAGAGGGTGTGATCGTCAGATCCAGGGAGTACGACGCGATGCCGTGCAACAGAATCGACGAGACGACCTATGCCGAGCGGACTTTTGTAGCGCAGCTTACGGAAACGCATTGCCGCTTTCTTGCGGAGAGCCACTCGGAGAACGGCGTGACAAAGCTGCACACCTTCCTTGACGCCGACGCGTTCCTGCCCAGTTGGGGATTCGGTGAGGACAACTGCGGGAACGAGACGCATATTACCGCAAAGGGCGATATTGTCCGGAACGGTGACGAGATCATCGCAAAAAATAAGCCCTTCCTGCTGGATGTGGTAGGATGCTATACCGTAGAAATCGGCGGCAAGCGCTACGATACGATATGCGTTGTTGACATTGAAACGTATAACGAAGGCGTTATGAGCGAGCAGTATCTTGACAGGCACGGCAGAACCGTGCTCTGGCGGAGATTCAACAGTGACGACTGGGCCGTGAAGCGCGGCCATCAGCCGTGGACGGAGCTGCTGAAGGGAAATGAGACCGTCAAGGTCAACGGTAAGACCTACGTGCACTGGTATGACTGCATCACTGATTATGTGCTGTAAAGAGCCCCGGGAGAGCCGGCGGAAACGCACAGGCGTGCACGGGCAGACAATGACAGCGGCGAGGATAACTCCTCGCCGCTGTTTCTTCTCTTTCGCCGTAAAAACACGGGGCATTTTCATCTGCGGAAGCGCCGCAGGATCTTGTTCACCGGGCCGGAGATCAGCCCCCGCTCGAAGCGGTTCATGCCGAAGAACCAGAGGAAGAAGGCGTACACCGCCATGAACACGGCGCCCCACAGCACCACGCCCAGATAGCCGCGGACCGGTGCCCAGATGGCGATGGCCAGGGCCGCCAGCAGCGGGACCGCCATACTGGGCAGCAGCTGGAAGATCCGCTTCCAGAACCGCGGGATATTCAGCCCCACACAGCGGCGATAGTACCAGTTGATGATGAGCACGTTGCCCAGGAAGGTGGAGATCATGGTGCCCAGAGCCGCGCCCAGCCCCTCCCACCACAGGCACAGGGGAATGGAGATGATGGCGTTGAAGATAGCCACGGCGGCATAGACCAGGGCGCTGAACTTGTGCATGTTCTTGGCCCGCAGGATCTCGTAGCCCATGATCTGCACGTTGGGCCAGATGGTGGCGAAGAACAGCAGCAGCGTGGTGTAGTAGTCCACGGCAAACATCTGGTCGCCGCCCCACTGGACCACGAAGGTGCGGCCCACGGCCACGAAGCCCAGGAAGATGCACCCCAGGATGATGAACTGGAGCCGTCCGGTCTTGATGAACAGGGCGTCCATCTCCCGCATGGGCCGCCGCTCGGCCACCAGGCGGTGAATCCGGGGCGTCAGCACGTTGGACACGGCGGTGGAGAACGCCTGATAGAAGATGTTCAGCTGGGCAGCCACCGTGTAGACGGTGACGGCGGTGGTGCCGTGGAGCCACAGCAGCAGCAGCCGGTCAATGGACCAGTTGAAGTTGTCCACCACGATGCCGATAAACACGTAGGCGGTAAAGCCGAACATCCGGCGCATGAGGCTGAAATCGTAGTGCCGGAAGGAGAAGCGCATCTTCAGCTTCACCAGGCAGTAGTACATATCCGCCAGGATGGTGATGACGGTGAAGGTCAGGGTCACCAGGGTCAGCGTCACGGAGCGGAAACCCAGGATCAGCAGCGGGATCATCAGCAGGGGGTTGAGCACCTGCTTGAGCATCAGCATGACCTTCTGGAACAGGTACCGCTCGTGGAGGGTGATGTGGGCGTTGAAGACGTTGGTCACCAGGAAGATGGCGGCGTTCACCGTCAGGATCCGCAGCAGCTTCTCGCCCAGGGCGATCTCCTCCGGCGTCACGTTCTTGCCGAAGATCACGTCCCCGTGGAAGGACAGGGTAAAGCCGATCAGCAGGCAGATCGCGCCCAGGACGGAGAAGGTCAGCAGGAACATACCGTTGAGCTTGGCCATCATCCGCTGGTCGTTCTTCACCTTGGCCCGGGAGTAGTAGCGCACGTAGGCGCTGCCCATGCCCAGGCTCAGCAGGTTCAGATAGGACACGATGGGCAGCACCGACTGGTACACGCCGAACTCGCTTTCTCCCAGCCGCTGGATCATGATGGGGGTGTAAACCAGGGAGATGGCGGTGCTGAGGAACATGGACACGTAGGACAGGATCGCCCCGACCCGCACTTGATTGATTTCCCGTTTGGCCATGCGCCGCCTCCCCTCTGCCCCTGCGGGCCCAATTTACAGCGATATATTATACCTGTTTTTTCGCCCTCTGTAAAGAGGCAAGCGCAAAAGAGACTCCCCTCCGGGGGAACTCCCGCGAAACGGGTGATAGGACGGGACCGCCGGGCAAGGACAGGTCCCGCCCGGCAAAAAAGCCGCGCCGCCAGCGTTGCAGGGGCGGACCCGTGTGTCCGCCCGCAGCAGGGCAAAAATGCGTTGCGGGACACACGGGTCCCACCCATGCAGAGAAACCGCCACC
Source organism: Oscillospiraceae bacterium (assembly GCA_017427645.1). Taxonomy (GTDB): domain Bacteria; phylum Bacillota; class Clostridia; order Oscillospirales; family Oscillospiraceae; genus Vescimonas. The sequence goes on from JAFRSI010000152.1 coordinate 18,241, forward strand.
GCCAGCGTTGCAGGGGTTGGCGTCCCGACGGCCCGCAGAAAAACGCGGATTGCCGCGGCCCCGCCGGGGCCTCGCAGCGACAGAGCCGGAGCATATCACGTCCTGTCATTCCGAGGGCCGCCTGCGGCCCGTGGGAATCCGTTGCCCGCAGCACAAGGCCGGCGGAGAGACGCACTCTCCGCCGGTCTTCGTATCCTCATCGTTCAGTGCTTCAGCCGCTTGTCGCTCTTCACCGCCAGGGCGGTGCCCACGCTCTGGAAGATCTGCACCAGCACGATCAGCACGATCACCGCCACCACCATCACCAGATACTTGTAGCGGTAGTAGCCGTAGTTGATGGCGATCTGACCCAGACCGCCGCCGCCGATGATGCCGCTCATGGCGCTGTAGCCCAGGATGGTGGTCAGGGCGATGGTCACGTTGCTCAGCAGGGACGGCACGCTCTCCGGTATCATCACCTTGGTGATGATCTGCATGGGCGTGGCCCCCATGGACGCGGCCGCCTCGATGATGTTGGGGTCCACCTCCCGCAGACTGCTCTCCACCAGCCGGGCGATGAAGGGAAAGGCCGCCACCACCAGGGGCACGATGGTGGCCGTGGTGCCCACGGTGGTGCCGATGAGCAGGCGGCTCAGGGGGAACACCATGATCATCAGGATCAGAAAGGGCACGGAGCGCAGCAGATTGATGACGGCGTTGAGCAGCTTCATCAGCCACCCGGGCAGGGGCAGCACGCCGTCCTTCTCCCCCGCCACCAGCAGTACGCCCAGGGGCAGACCGATGACCACCGCCAGGGCTGTGGAGAGCACCGTCACGTAGAAGGTCTCCCAGATGGCAAAGGGGATCTCCGTTTTCAGGCAGTTCAGCGCCTCGGCCACGGACTGGGCCGAAAACAGCTTACCGGACAAGGTCGGTCACCTCCTCCACGGTCAGATTGGGGATCGCGTTCAGGAAATCCAGGGCGGCGGCCAGTTCCCCGCGGTTCACGCTCAGCAGCATGCCGCCGTAAGTCTCGCCGTCGATGGGCTGGGTGGTGGCGGATATCACGCTGGCCATCACGTTCTGCTCCCGGGCCAGCCAGGCCACCAGCGGAATGGACGTGGTGCGGGAGTCCCGGAAGATGATCCGCAGCTGGCTCTGATCCCGGGGATCGGACACCTGCTCATCCACCCGGCCGGGGAACACCAGTCGGCGGCCCGCCTCGCTTTTGGGCGCGGCGAACACGGCGCTGACCAGGCCCTCCTCGGCCACGGTGCCGTGATCCAGGATCGCCACGTGGCGGCAGATCTCCTTTACCACGCTCATCTGGTGGGTGATGACCACGGCGGTGATGCCCAGCTTGGCGTTGATCTCCCGGATCAGCCCCAGGATCTGGGCGGTGGTGTTGGGGTCCAGGGCGCTGGTAGCCTCGTCGCACAGCAGAACCTTGGGATCGGTGGCCAGGGCGCGGGCGATGGCCACCCGCTGCTGCTGGCCGCCGGAGAGCTGGGCGGGATAGGCCCCCGCCTTGTCCGGCAGGCCCACCAGCTCCAGCAGCTCCGTCGCCCGGCGGCGGGCGTCGGCCTTCTTCACCCCCGCCAGCTCCATGGGGAAGCACACGTTCTGCAGGCAGGTGCGCTGCATCAGCAGATTGAACTGCTGGAAGATCATGGTGACCTCCCGCCGGACCTGCCGCAGCGCGGCCTGATCCAGAGCGCCCAGATTCCTGCCGTCCAGCAGGACCTGCCCGGACGTGGGCCGCTCCAGCATGTTGATACACCGCACCAGGGTACTCTTGCCGGCGCCGGACATGCCGATGATGCCGTAAATGTCGCCGTCTGCAATGGTCAGATTGATGTCGTTCAGTGCATCCACCCTGTCCTCACCGGAGGAAAAAGTCTTGCACAGGTGCCTGATCTCGATCATGGATCCGCGTTCCTTTCCGTTCTGTGTACGTCCTTCTCTCTCCTGAACGCGCCGCTCCCCGCAGCGCCGCTGTCAAAGCGGCGCTGCGGGGCCCCCGGCGTTCCAAATGGGAGGAGAGGATCGATGTCTCGTTTACTTGCCCAGGACGGACAGGTCGCTCTGCTTGCCGCCGTACAGGCCCATGGGCTCCACATGGATGCCGCCCACGGAGACGATGTGGGTGCCCTGCTGGGCGTTGAAATCATCCAGATAGGGCACGTGCTGGAAGTAGTTGGCGTCCACGGTGCCGTCCTCCACCACGGTGTTGGGCACCACGTAGTCGTTGAACTCCTGGATCACCAGGGTGATCTGCCGGACGGCCAGCAGGTCCCTGGCAATGGCCAGGATCTCGGCGTGGGGCGTGGGGGAGGCGGCCACGGTGACGGTGCTGCCCTGCAGGGCCTTGTAATCCAGGCTCTCGTCATAACCGGTGCCCGGCTGGGCCACGGTGCTGACCACGGAGCCGCCGTACTTCTGGGCGATGAAATCCGCCACGTCCTTGCTCTCCAGGGCGGCCAGCAGGGCCAGGATCAGCGGGTCGTTCTCCCGTCCCTCCTTCACCGCCAGGATGTTGGCGTAGGCGGAGGAGCCGCCCTCGATGAGCAGGGAATCGTCCACCGGGTTCAGCCCGGCGTTGATGGCATAGTTGGAGTTGATGACGGCGAAGTCCACGTCCTTGAGCACATTGGGCAGCTGGGCGGCCTCAGCCTCCACGATCTCCACGTTGTGGGGATTCTCGGCAATGTCGTTCTTGGTGGCCGTGATGCCGGCGCCGTCCTTCAGCTTGATGATGCCGTTGGCCTCCAGCAGCAGCAGGGCCCGGGCCTCGTTGGTGGTGTCGTTGGGAACGGCGATCTGGATCTTGCTGCTCTTGCCGCCGCAGCCGGTCAGGGCCAGGGACAGCACCAGGATCAGTGCCAGCAGCAGCGCGCCGGCGCGAAGAGTCTTTTTCATTTCGATATCTCCTTTTTATTCTTTTTGTTTTCGTTACGTGCCGGACGCGCCGGCGTGATCCGTCAAATACCCGTGTCCGCCGGACACATTCGTCTCATGGAGCAGCGGCTCATACCGCAGCGCCTCCTTTCTCTCACGGAACGTAAAAACGCAGCGGAAAGTCCGTTCACTTTCCGCTGCGTTCTGGCAGGTGATCCGTCTTTGACAGGCGTGGTCAGGAAAGCGTCGGACGATCTTGCGCGCACATCATCATGCCCATGGACACGTCCATGCGCATGCAGCCCATCATCATGGCGGTGCGGCACGTCATCGTTGGCCTTCCTCCTCTCGCTCAGGTTAGGTGCATCATAGCACGCCGGCTCTCCCCTGTCAACCCTTTGTTCAAACTTTTTTCTGATGCCAGCAATCAGTTAAATCGATAACGGGCGGAATGGATTTTCTCCCCTCCCCATGCTATCATGGAAAAAAGCCCTCTGCAGAAAAGGAGCGATGATCTATGGAGCTCACCGAGCGCACCCTCTCCCGCCGCGACGTCTATCGGGGCCGCATCCTCACTCTCCACGTGGATGAGGTGTCCCTTCCCGACGGGACGCACTCCCACCGGGAGGTGGCGGACCATCCCGGCGGCGTGGGGATCCTGGCGCTGGATGACCGGGGCCGCGCTGCCGTGGTGCGGCAGTACCGCTACGTCTTCGGCCGCGTGATGACCGAAATCCCCGCCGGCAAGCTGGAGCCGGGCGAGGAGCCCGCCCTCACCGCCCGGCGGGAGCTGGAGGAGGAGGTAGGCGCCTCCGCCTCGGAGTGGACGGATCTGGGCATGCTGATCCCCTCCCCCGGCTGCTACGGCGAGCGTCTGTATCTCTTCCTGGCCCGGGGCCTGACCTTCTCCCGCCCCCATCTGGACGAGGGGGAGTTTCTGGAGGCCTCCTTCCTCCCCCTGGAGGAGCTGGAGCGCCGCTGTCTCAGCGGTGAGATCCAGGACGCAAAGACCGTGGTGGCGGTGCTGAAGGCCCGCGCCATGGGGCTGTAAACAAGGGGTTTCCCTTTTCAGTGAAAGAGCGGCGCACGGAGCGTTCTCCGTGCGCCGTTTTTCATGATTCTATCCCCTGCGCTCCGGCGGAGAGGTCCGCTGCACGCCGTAGATACCCAGCAGGATCATCGCGCAGAACAGGATGCCCCACCAGGAGAAGGGCTCGTGCAGGATCACCGCGCCGGCAAACACCGACACGGCCGTGGTCAGATTGGCGAATACCGTCTCCTGCGCCACCGTCAGGTAGGTGATGGCGTAGGAGGACAGGAAGTAGCACACCACCGAACAGAACAGTCCCAGGAACAGGATGGACAGCAGATACTCCGCCTCTCCCAGGGGCCGCAGATAGGCCGCCGCGTCGCCGCCCACGGCGGCTGCGGCCAGCGCCGTGAACGTCGCGGCACCTACCGCCATCATCATATAGGTGCGCTCGAAGGGGGTGAACTCCCCGGAGATCCCACGGCTGAGCAGGGTGTAGCCTGCGGCGCCGCCCACGGCGATCACCAGGGCTGTCACGCCGATCCAGTCCAGGGAGCCGGTGCTGCGGCTCATCAGGCCGATGCCCACCACGCCGCCCACAGACAGCAGCCCGAACAGCAGCTGCCCGGCGCTGGGCCGCTCGCCCAGGATCGGGGCGGCCGCCAGTACGGACACAATGGGGATCATGGCGATCATCACGCCGGAAAAGATGCTGGTGGAATGGTACAGGCCGTACTGCTCGCCCAGGAAGTAGATCACCGGCTCGGCGGCACCCAGCAGCACCAGCAGCCACCACCGCTTGTCCCGCAGGCGGAGCTTTGCCGCCCCCAGCAGCACCAGGGCGGTCATGACGGCGAAGGCCAGCACGAACCGGTGGCTCAGGAGCACGAAGATCGGGGCCGACTGCTGGCCCCGCTTGGAGGCCAGAAAGCTGAAGCCCCACAGGATGTGGCCTGCGATGGCCGCCAGAAAGGTGCGGATTCTTGTTTTCCGATCCATATACCTCTCCCCCGCCATCAGTCGACCAGGTCGAAAGAGGTCATCTCCACGCCGGTGTCCCGGGTCAGCAGCGTCCGGGGCCGCCGGGCCGTGCGGCAGGCCACGAAGATATCCCCCGCCGCGCCGGACACGTTGCAGATCTGCCACAACCAGATCACCCAGGACCAGTCCCGGGGCGCCAGAAGCAGCAGCGCCGTGAAGATCACGCCCCATACGACCAGCGGGGCCAGGGAAATGGCGATGTAGGCTCCCCGATCGAAGTAGTCCTCCTCCGAGCCGGCGTAAGCGTACAGGCCGGTAAAGCCGAAGCGCACGTGCCCGCCGCCGCAGGCCTTCATCACCGCCGCGTGGGTCAGCTCGTGGAGCACGATATAGACCAGCGATCCCGCCGACATGACCACCAGCGGAGCGATTGCCTCCCACACGGAATCGCACGCGATCCGCCCCCGCAGGAACTCCGGAAACGGCATCATGAGAAAATGTCCCGCCAGGAACAGCAGCACCGCCGCCGCAGCGCCCAGCCCGTTGAGCAGCAGCGCCGTCTTTTTGTCGGTCTGCAGATTCACCCGCTCCGTCTCCCGGTAGCCGGGAGGCAGCTCTCTGTAAGCGCGCATCAGTGCCCGCCTCCTTCCTTCTCACCGCTCCGGGCGCGGCGGTCAGCCCGCAGATCCAGGATCAGCAGCGCCAGGCACGCCAGGCGCACCGCGAAGCCCAGCACGGCGCACACCGTGCCGTAGGCCGCGTTGAAGTGAAAGGGCAGCAGCCGTGCGATCAGGTCCAGAGCGATCAGCGCCGCCGCAATGATGCGGATCCGCACCCCGGTCTCATGGCTGCCCTGCAGAAAACGCTTGGCCAGCAGGCCCGACGCCAGCGCCGCGATCAGCATGACGAAATAGGCGATGACCTCGCTGGAGCTCTGCCGATAGATCCAGGACACGGCCAGCGTCTCCCACCGGGGGAGGGCGGACAGACCCAGGTCAAAGAGGGCCGCCAGCACGCTGCGGTACGTCACCAGATACAGATAGCCGGAGGCGACGAATACGTAAGGCACCGCCAGCAGAGCAGAGAGCTGGAAGATCAGCACGCATACGTCCGCTCCGGTCCGCTGCTTGCGCAGATTCACGCCAAAGGTCATCCCCTCACCTCCTCCAGCGTCCGCTCCAGATAGCGCCGCTCAAAGACGTCCGTCTGGGCTTCGTCGTCCCGGACGCTGTACAGGATCTCGCCGCTTTCGCCGTCCACGAACATCACCACGCCGCCCTCGCTCTCCGGACGGATATCCTCGGAGGACTCGCTGTACAGGCGGCACAGGGAATTGGTCTTGGGAAAGTTGGAGGGCATCAAAAAGCCCTTCAGGCACACCAGCTCACCGGAGGCGCAGCGCCCCCGCAGCATGGTGTCCCGCCACAGCACCTCTTTCTCAAAGGTGTTCAGATCCACCCGCACCACCTGGCAGATGATCATGCCCATATCGGTCCGGGTGTGCTCGTTCACGTAGAGCTGATCGCCTATCGCTGCAGCGCCCCAGTCGTGGCCGAAATCGCCCGGCACCTTCAGCTCGCCGTTGACTCTGTCGCCCTCATAGATCCCGTTGGGGTAGAGGTTGGAGTAGCGCACCGCCACGTCGGTCCCCTCCACGGGGTAGAACTCGTTGACGGCCCGGCGGTCCGCCAGATCCACCAGCCGGATGGACACGAAAAACGTGATGGCTGAGAAGATGATGACCACCAGCACCAGGGCGTTCATGGAAAACTTCGTCTCTCTCATGCCTCTTTCCCCCCTGTTTCCTTCATCTCGCGCTCCAGCCAGGCGGCTGCGTAGGAGCAGACGGCCCGCACCTGTCCGCCCCGGCGGCGGATCTCCTCCACGGCGGTGCGCACCAGCTCCGCCGCCAGTCCCTCGCCCCGGTATCTCCGGTCCACGTAGGTGTGGTCAATGGTGAAGACCCCCGGCTCCGTCTCCGGAAAGGTGATCTCCGCCAGGAGCTCTCCGCTCTCGCCTCTGGCGTATATGGCGTTGTTGTCTATGGTAAACATCTGCTTGTCCCTCATTTGCTCTCATATGGGGCTGCTCCGCCCCGCGCCGTGTATCATATCACGAAAAGATGCGTTCGGCAATCTCCCGCGCCGCAAACGCGTCCATCTCCCGCTGCAGCAGGCGAAACACGTTTGCCACCAGATACCCGTCGGCAATTGCGTGATTCAGCCGGACGCTGACCGGCATGACCAGTCTGCCGTTCTCCCGGCGATACCTCCCCCAGTTGACGATGGGGGCGAAAAACAGATACCCGTCCGGCAGCTCAACGTTCAGCGAGTCATAGGAAAGCCAGGAGATATAGGAGGCGTCAAACCAGTTGGGGTGGTTTGCCGTATCCAGCCCGTACTCCCGTGTCTTCTTCGCCTCCTCCACGTCCCGGAGGGCGTTGGCGTAGAACGTGTCGTAGTCCTCACAGTATTCCGTATAGACGGGGGTACACGTTTCGGTATCCTCGTGGAAGACGTACTGCGTGGGGTGGATCACGTCGTAGCAGATCAGCTGGTCGCTCTGCCAGAGATAACCCATCCTGTAGTCGTCCCGGGAATTCAGCACCCTGGAGAGGACGTACAGAAAGTTCAGATAGAACTTCGTATTCGTCCTTCGGGAATATGCCGCCAGCTCCGTCACGTCGATCCTCGCCGTCATGGAGGTGGAGCATTTGCAGTCCTGGGAAAAGTGCCGAAACACGCCCTTGCGGTAATAGGTCTCTTTATCGATCACCCGGTAGCTCATCTTTTCAATTCTCCTCTGCGCCTTCTGCGCCAAAATGCGGCCGCCGTCCCCCAGGCCGCTCCCGCAGCGTCCCCGGCTCATCTCTTTTTGGCGACGGCATACATCAGCTTGTCAAACTCCGGAAACGCACTTGTGATTCCTTTTTCCACCACAGATAAGTCGTGATCCGCAAGCTCTTTCTCAAAGGTCCTGAACGACACCATCCTGCAGGACGTCGCCGCTACCCTCATCTTCCCCGACTCATGATCCCTTTCCTGCAGTTCAAAGGCCTTCGTGATATCGCTTTGCATCTCGGTCTCCCCGTCGCCCATTGTGCAAATCAAAGCGAGCCCTTCCGGCTTAAGATGATCGTGTATGAATCGGTAAAAGCCATTCCTGTCCCCGTCAAGCACCAGCATGTGCACCACCGCGACCGCATAGATGAAATCAAAAGAGCTGTCCAGCTCGCACGAAAGGCAGTCGAGCACGCTGAAATTCCGGACGTATGCGGGCATATTCTTTTGACAAAATGAAATGGCTTCTCTGGATATATCCGTGGCTGTCAGGCGAAGGCCGCTCTCCAGAACGACCTTGGCGTCTCTTCCCTCCCCGCAGCCCAATTCGAGCAGGTCGTATTCGGGCTGTATATGGTATCGCCGGATGATATCCATGACGATGGGAGTGCACACGGTGCTCGCCCATCGAACGCCTTTCCGGTGCGCCGTTTTGTATCTCTCATCGTAGGCGGCATAGTATTTCTCATCCATACGTTTTCCCCCGCATAAACACCGGTTTATCAAGCTGATCATACCATGCCTGCGCCCGGCAAACCGGCAACCGTCAGATTCAATTATTTAATGTCGATCCAGATACCGGTGTCATGAATCGATGCTCCTTCCACACTCCTGTAAAACCGCTGCGCTTCATCGTTATTTGCCATCAGCGCAATCAGCACGCCTGCGCCTTGTCTTTTGCATTCTTCCCTTAACGCATTCAGCAGTGCTTGCGCGATTTTATTATGCCTTTCACGTTTCAGAACACAGATCCAGTCCATATATGCGCTGAAACAGGAAGCGTCACTCCTGCTGCTGATAAGAGAGGCGTCAATCCTTCCGATGATTCTGTCTTCTTTTATGGCGACAAACGAAATTGCCGTATTGAACCGTTGATCCGTAAAGCTCTGCTCCAATTGATGTCTGTACGTTTCATCCGGTTCCCAAAAATACGTATCCGGTTCCTGCCTTCTGAGCTCCTCTTCAAAGGCAATAATCTTGTCAATATCGCTTTTTTCAAGCTTTTTGATCTCAAGCATATTTCTCATCTCCGCACATCCCGGGTCGTTGAAATGATTATAGCATATTCGACCTTATGAAACAACAAAGACCGCGCAAAGGTGCCCCAAAGCATGGAGAGGACGCCTGAAAACACGCCAGTGAATCGCCCGGCAAAGGGGAAACCGTTTTTTCAGCAGCGAATGAAATAACAGTCGTTTTGTTCCATATAGTCCGTTTTGACAAAGCCGTGACGTTCATAAAAACGCGCTGCCTTCCAATTCTCTTTATGGCAGCCAAGTACGATGGGACGCTTGCCGAATTCCAGGTAAACCCGTCGAATCGTCTCTTCCAGGATTTCTCCTCCATATCCCCGGTTGCGGTATTCTTTGTCGATGACAAATCCCATTAAGCGGTAAAACGGCTGAGATTTGACCTGCGGAGGATCGGTTTCCCACGGGATGGCTTCGCCCAACAGAATGGTTGCGATACACTTTCTATGGATCCTTACGAGATATGTATGCCCGATACAGTGATGCTCAACACCGTAGTCGGTAATATCCATGAGCGTGGAAATATAATCAACGAATGCTTCGGGTATATCGTCCCTGTCTATTTCCTGCGCGTCAGCATAGTTTTTATGTGTCAATTCTTCAAACTGAAGGCACATTTTCTTTTCCTCCGCCATGGGTGCTTTGTCACTCCGTAAGATCGATCCAGTATCTCTCCAGATAAACGTCGCGCTCCTTCAGATAAACAGTCGACTCATACTGACCGCCATTTTTCAGAATGGTTTTTCGGCTCCCTTCATTTCCCCGAACACAGCATACCAGCACGTGATGGATCCCCAGTCTTCTGCATTCCGGCAGGACGAGTTTCAGCATCTGTGTGGCGTAGCCCTTTCTCCTCTCACTCGGGCAGACGGAGTAGCCGATATGACCGGCGTACTTCTCCAGAAATTCATTGAAACGGTGGCGGATCTGAATGACGCCCACGATTTTGTTGTCAGATTCCCGCATATAGATATACTGTGTCATCGGCACAAGATCGGGAGGCGTGGTTTCAGCGTGTTTAAGTGCCTCGACCTGATCCAGCCAATCCTGTGTCCGGTCAAAACGCCGTAATGAACCGCAGCCGTCCATGGAGCCTCCGTATTCGAGAAACTCATTCCGGTACGCCTGTATCTGTTTATCATATTCAATAGAGGGTGCTCTCAAGATCATTTGCCGTTTCTCCTCAAAACAAGATTCGCCGCAGCTATGATAACATATCCTTCTCCTTCATTCAAGAAAAAAGCCTCTCTTACCCCGGCAGGCAAGAGAGGTTTCTCTGTTGGGAAAGACCGCGTAAAAGGACGTCAGGGCTATTTCTGGTCGATGCGTTTCGTGATCATTTCTATCAGTCGCTCGGACATGATGGCACAGGATTCAATATGAACCTTTCCGCTATCCAAAACCAGGGTCATAGAATCCGGGTTTTGCTTAAGCTCAACAATCTGTGACGTGTGATACTTGGTTTGTTTGCCAAACATCGTGCTATATACAAATGAATGATCGTCAATTACCTCAATCCACTGGTTTTTCCAGCAAAGAATTGCTGCAATTCCAAGTCCCAGACAAAGAACAGCTCCAATTAGAAGATAAGGCTTTTTTAAACTGGAATAGAGGAACACAAGACCTCCAAGAATGAAAACGATCCCTAATACACAAATCCAGACCGGGAGATATAAATCCTTCTTTCTCATAGAACCATCCTTTCGCGAAATAAATTGTTGTTCTTATAATACCTCGGGTCTAAAACGAAGTCAATCACCTCAACGCCAATCATACAAAGCCAATCAGGTCGTGTCAATGATATATCGCTGCGCGATATGATATCCGTTCCTTCATATGCCGAAGGCGTATATCATCGCACGAAGTGCGATATCATACCGCAGGTTTATCACCCGTTCCGACAGGAACGGATATCATTGAAAAAAGCGATGCCCATACGGGCGTCGCTTTTTTTGTGTAAGAGCGCGCAAAAGGCACAAAGCCATAGAAAGCCCGCCTGAAAGACATTACTGCCGTCAGTTTTCGGCATGGTTCTTTGTTCTAAAACTCTCCGATGAGGCGGAGAAGTTCTATTAGTTTACTCACTGCAAGAGCCAAGAACATGAAAATAAAAGCCGAATAGAGGAAAATGGTGAGTTTGCGTCCGCTTACCTTTGGTTTTCGAATGACAAGAACTAATGAATTGATAAAATAAGTTGCTATCGTTATGGGAAGCACAATCAGTATGCTCAAAATAATGATCACTTCATTCAGGTTGCTGGCATGCAGAAAAATAAATCTTGAGTCGATCGTGTATTCTGCGGCGCCGATCGGTTTTTTTAAGAAAAATACCACATGAAGCAGAAACATAAGCATGCTAAAAATGTATAGTCCCACTCCAAGAAACGACATCTTGTTTCTGTTTTCTTTTCGGTTCTTGCTTCTGCCCGTAAGAGGATCACTTTGGCTGATAAGTATTTTTGCAAGTGTCGGATGGGGAATAACAAGATAACCTTGTACCAATTGCTTCGGATCGTACGCCGCTGCCCGTCTCACCATGAACAGAATTAAAATATAAGCAAGAGGCAGCATTTTCATAGCAATCAGCTCTTTCTGTCAGTTGACCCTTATTGCCTGTTCAAATTCATAACGTGCTTTTTGATTACACTGATTATACCATAGCGTAATACAAATAGCAAAAGAAACCTCTTTTGCCTTGGCAGACAAAAGAGGTTTCTTTTATGTGAAAGATCGCGCAAAAGGATACCAAAGTATAGAAAGAACGCCTAAAAGGACACCATGTTGATTATCAATCCTGTTATCAGTAGTGCAAATAGAAGTTACAGTTTTAAAAAGCGTTTTATTCGCTCAAGAAGCGTCGGTTTCTTTCTATTCCCCCAAATCTTTTCTGAATCGAGCGGTATACCGTTGTAAAGATATGCAAAAAAAGCTGAGTCAAACGATTCCCAGGCTAATATACCGTCTTCTGCCAGAGAATAGTAATACTCCATGTAAAACATATCCTCCCAAGTTCCTGGGTCAAAATCTCCTGGATCACCGATATGTGATGCAATTGTATACATGGCAGAAACTACTTGCCATTTGTCCATTTGCTGCGATTCAAATGCCTTCTTCAAATAGCGTCTCAATCTATTACAAACAGAAGCCTCATCAACCTGCTGTTCCATTCGGTATTTCATGAGAACAGCAATTGTTTTGTTGTAATCGGATCCGCAACATGCTAAATCCAATGTAATGTCGTTTAAAGGTTCTTCTTTTTCCAGAAAAGTATTAAGCCATCTATCGTATTCGTCTGAAAAACCAAGTACCAATAGATTCTCATAGTAGAAAGCATCTTCGCGATTCATTTGCTTTCCTCCTAATAATACCGATTTATCGATCTGATTATACCACAGCCAAGCGAGTCGGGTAAAGCAGAAACCTCTTTTGCCTTGGTAGACAAAAGAGGTTTCTTTGATGGTGCGCGAGGCGGGACTTGAACCCGCACGTGCGTAATGCACACTAGAACCTGAATCTAGCGAGTCTGCCAATTCCACCACTCGCGCATTGGCGCATTCCGAAAGAAAGTGGTGCGAGTGGCGGGACTTGAACCCGCACGTCCTTACGAACACAAGCACCTCAAGCTTGCCTGTCTGCCTGTTCCAGCACACTCGCAGATCGCTTCCCCAAACGGAACGCTTGATTATTATAACACGCCTTGCCGGTTTGTCAAGAGCGGCAGACCCGCTTTTTGCAAAAATGCCCGCCGTCGCTTATCTGCATCTGCCCTTTTTTACCGAATTGTAAGGACTTTTTGTGGAACCTTCGATATAATAACAGTCGGTAAGGTTCGTGTCCTGCGTTTTGCCCCGGATCGGCTTTGCCGCTATTCTGGCTATTCTGGAGGTCATCACTATGTGGAGTCGCAGAGAACTGAAAGCGCGGGGCAAGGCCGCCTTCAAGTCCCGCTATTGGATGTGTGTGGCGATCGCGCTGATCATGACGTTGATCCTGGGCGGCGGCGCGGGCGTCATGGCCGGCTCCGCAGGCAGCCGCATCGACCTCACCCCCAACTCCGGCAATACCTCTTCCATTACGGAAAACGTGGATATCCCGGAGCTTCCCGGCGGCTTCGACGACGTCGGTGAGGCGTTCGGTCATCTCAAGGAGGCGCTGGCGGAGGCAAAAGACTCCGGCATCCTCTTTGCCGTCATAGCTCTGGTGGCGGGCGTCCTTCTGGTGGCGGGCCTGGTCTCCCTGTTGCTGAAGCTCCTGCTGCTCAACCCCCTGGAGGTGGGTTGCCAGAATTTCTTCCTCCGCAACAGCGAGGGCAGCGGCCAGCTGAACGACCTGGAGCGCGGCTTTACTCCCGCCTGGGGCAACAACGTCAAGACCATGTTCCTGCGGGGCCTCTTCCTGGCCCTGTGGAGCCTCCTGTTCGTGATCCCCGGTATCGTCAAGGCCTACTCCTACCGCATGGTTCCCTTTATCCTGTCCGACCATCCCGAGATGCGGGGCACGGAGGTCATCACCCTGTCCCGGCAGATGATGCGCGGTCAGAAATGGCGCGCCTTTGTCCTGGATCTCTCGTTCCTGGGGTGGCATATCCTCTCCCTCCTGACGATCGGGATCCTGGGCGTCTTCTACGTCGCCCCCTACAAGCGCTGCACCGACGCCGAGCTCTACCAGGCTCTCAAGCGTGAGCAGGGTCTCTGATCCTCGCCCCGCCGCAATACCAACAATACCAACAGGAGCCGCCCGGCAGGCGGCTCCTGTGCTTTTTATGCTTGACGCAGCGTCTTGATCGCCTTATCCAGCGCATCCTCCACACCCCGGGCAAAGGCGGCGTGGCCCTCGGGGAGGAAGTGAACGCCGTCAAAGGTCAGCGCCACGCCCCAGATGCCCGCGTCGGCAAAGGCCGCGCCCAGCTTTTCCGCCAGGGCCCGGTACACCGCCCCCAGGCGGGCCGACCTGCCGATCAATTCCCGGTTCGGCACCCACGTCCCCGGCTCCATGGGCGGCGGGGCGATCAGCAGCACCGCCGCGCCGTCGGCCTTCTCGCCGATGCAGCGCAGCAGCGCCTCCATCCGCGCGCCGGCCTCCTCCGGCGACGCCCCCTGCAGCAGATCGTTGCTGCCCAGCATCACCGTCACCGCGTCCAGAGGCAGCGCCCGGCGGATCAGTGCCTCCACAGCCGGCAGCTCCCGTCCCCGGGGGATCGAGGCCCCGTTCTCTCCGCCGTTGAGCACCGTCCAGCCCCTGCCCTCCAGCAGGCCGGTCCATCGCACGTCGGCTCCGTATCGGGAGCCGAAAAAGGATCTGGGATCGTAGCCGTACGTATTGGAGTCGCCGATACACAGCACTCGCCTCATGTTCCTCTCCTCCCCCGTTTTTCTCCCGGAATTCTCTTTGTCATCATACACCGCCCGCCGCCGGATGACAAGTCCTTGCACATTGATCCCCGCCGTGATATCATCGTGGCAGACGCAAGAGAGGAGGGAACGCACATGGCAGAGCTTGTCCTTCGGCCCATGACGGCGCCGGAGATCCAACACTGGTATGCTCAGGAACTGACCGAGGCCTTTGCCGAGAACGAGCGCAAGCCCCTCCCGGATATCCTGGCTCTGGCGGAGGCAGGCCGCTATCGCCTGCTTGGTCTCTTTGACGGCCCCCGCATGATGGGCTACGCCACCCTGTGGGTCCGTAAAGGGATCCCCCTTGTCCTGCTGGACTATCTGGGGGTCAGCGCCGCTCTGCGCAGCGGCGGTCTGGGCTCTCTCATCCTGGCGCGGCTGCGGGAGCAGTACGCCCCTCTGGTCACGGAGTCGGAGCTGCCGGTGGCAGGCGACAGCCAGGCGGCCAACAGCCTGCGCCTGCGCCGCATCGCCTTTTACCGGCGCAGCGGCTTCGTCCCGGTCTACGAGATGGCCACCTGCGGCATGCGCTGGCAGGCGCTGGCGGCCAACGCCGACGGCTGTTCCACGGCGGAGATCGCGGCCTGGCACCGGGCCCTCTACGGCCCGGAGCGGACGGACGTGCAGATCCCCCTGCCTCCCGACCAGCAGCCCCGGCCCCCCTACTGGATGGCGGATCGCTGACCGGCGCCATCCCGCGTCAAAACCAAATGAAAAGGAGTGATCGTCTGTGAAGAAGATGCGTGCATGGAGGGTCCACGCCCTTTGACCCTCCCCAAAAGGAGGATAACATGACAAGTCTGTTCGACGTAAACGAACGAAACTGGCAGGACGTGGCCAGGCTGACCGTCCGGGACGACCAGCGCGCCTGGCTGGACAGCGCCCTGGGCATCGTGGCCCGGGGTTATGCCTACCGCGCCTGCCGCGCCAAAGTCATCGGCATTGCCGACGGGACGCAGATCATCGGCGTCGCCCTGGTCCGGGACCTGGACGAGGAGCCCGCCTGCTACGATCTGCAGCAATTCCTGATCGACGCGCGCTTTCAGGGCCGGGGTCACGGCACGGAGGCGCTGGAGCTGATCCTGTCCCGGCTCCGACAGGAGCGAAAGTACGACTGTGTGGAGGTCTGCATTGACCGCGCCAACGCCGCCGCGCTGCGGATGGTGGAAAAAGCGGGGTTCATTGACACCGGCTACGTGGACGAGAGCGTTCCCCACTGTCTGAATCTGATCTGCCGCTTCGCCCCTGCCCTCCCCTGCTCCGACGTACTGATCTCCGACTTCACCCACCCGCAGTTTCAAACCGCCTTCCGGCAGTATTTCGACGAGCTGGGGATGACGGTGTCGGACTGGGACCAGCTGTTCCGGGACATGAATGCCGACGGCGGGAATCTCGCCTGGCTTCGCCTCTCCGAGGCCGGGGAGCCCGTGGGCTTTCTCCAGTTCAAGCCCATCTCCTTCACCAGTTGGTTCTTTGAGGAGACCTGCGGCTTTATCCGGGAGCTCTGGGTGGCAGAGCCGCACCGGGGCAGTGGACATGGCGCTGCGCTTCTGTCCAGGGCCGAGGCGTATTTCCGGGATCACGGCCTGTCCATCGCTATTCTGACCACAGATACCGCCCAGGTGTTCTACCGACGCCACGGCTATGTCCCGGCGCCTGGCTGCCGAGCCAGAAACGGCGATGAGGTCTTTGTCAAAAAGCTCACCGGGTTCTGCTGACCGCCCCGGAGCCAGCGGCCACGCTTTCCATTTCCGCGGCGGAGGACGGCTGCCGCTCCGTCGCCTTTCCGCTGATCTCCGCCGGCATCTTTGACGTTCTGAACGACCGGACGCTGGAGCTGGGGCGGAGATCGCCGGACGGGGCGAAAGCTGACAGAGCACGCAATAAACGCAGAAAAGACGGCGTCAGCCGTCTTTTCTGCGTTTATCGGGAGTTGTGTTTTTTCAGGGTCTCCAGCAGCCACAGCCCGGTGTCGGTATAATCCTCGGGGGCAAAGCCGCTGTATTTGGGAACGGTGGAGCGGATGGCGGAGCAGGCCTCGGCCACCTTGGCGTAAGCCCACATGCAATAAGAGATGCGCTCGCGCTCCAGCATTTCGATCCACAGGTCCGCGCTGTCCAGGTCCCGGGGAAGACCGCCGCTGGAGGCGGTAACGCCGTATTCGCTGACGAAAATGGGCAGACCGCTTTGGCTGACCTCCTCCGCCATGTCCCGCACCTCCCGGCCGTGGGTGGCGGCGTAGAAGTGGAGGGTGTAGAGGATATTGTCAAACGGCAGAGGGTCGGCGGCGACGCTGCGCAGGTCCTTGGACCAGTCGGGGCTGCCCACGATGATGACGGAGTCGGGGTCCTTCTCCCGAATCACGGGGATGACCCGTTGGGCGTACTCCTTGACCCGCTGCCAGTCCACGCCGTTGGGCTCGTTGCAGATCTCGTAGAGGACGTTGTTGTAATCGGCGTATCGCTCCGCCGTCTCCGCGAAGAAGCGCTCCGCTTCGTCCACATAGGTGTTGGGGTCCCCGTCGCTGAGGATGTGCCAGTCGATGATCACGTACATGTTGTGGGTCCGGGCCAGCTCCACGCCGTTGGCAACGTCAGCCCTGTAGCGATCCTTGTTGCCCTTGGTGCAGTAGCCCACGGTACCTACGCCGTATGTGTACATGGCCAGGCGGATCAGGTTTACCCCGTCGTCCTCCGACAGCTCACGGAAGGTGTCCTCGTTGAGGAAGGACTCAGAGGTGATGAGACCGTTGGTGCTGACGCCCCGGAGCATGACGCTCTCCCCGCTCTGGGAACAGAGCTTTCCGTCCTTGACCTGCAGCCGGCCGCAGGAGGAGGGACGGGCTCTGCCGTCGTCCGGGGCGGCGGGCCCGGGGGACGGGGCTCCGCAGCCAGCCAGCAGGGCGATCAGCAGCGCCCCGGCGAGAAACAACGTAAATATTCTTTTCATGTCGGAGTCTCCCCCACTCTTTTTCGTTTTGTACGGACAGGCAGTCCGTTTGGAGCCGCCGCGTTCTGCGGCGCTGTACCGGAGAGCGTCCTACTGGACGCGGATCTTGTCGCGGGTGATGTCGGAGAGGGACTTGCAGCCGGTCATCACCATGGCGTCGCGGAGTTCGTTCCGGATTTTTTGGGAGTACAGCACGACGCCCTCCCGGCCGCCGCCGTGGGCCGCGATCACGTAGGGCCTGCCGATCAGCACGGCGTCGGCGCCCAGCGCCAGGCATTTGAACACGTCCATGCCGGAGCGGATCCCGCCGTCAACAAAGATCTTCAGCCGTGTGCCCACGGCCTCACGGATCTCGGGGAGCATGGAGCAGGGCGCGGGGGAGTCCTCCATGACCCGCCCGCCGTGGGACGATACCACGATCCCGTAGCAGCCCGCGTCCGCGCAGCGCCGCGCCGCGGCGGGGGTCATGATCCCCTTGGGGATGAAGGGAAGGCGGGTGCTGTTCACGATGCGGCCCATCCCCTCCTGAGAGATCGGATAGACCGGCTTGCCCGCCTTCTTCAGGAGCAGATTGCCGCAGGAGTCGATATCGCAGGCCACCGCCAGGGCGTTCACGTCTTCGGCCTGGCGGATCTTCTCCATCAGCCGCGGCAGCGCCCAGGGCTTGACCGTGGGGATGGCGACGCCGCCTACGTCCTTGATGATGGGGAGCTGCAGTTCATAGAGGGAATCGTAAAAGGCGTCCGGCGTAAAGGAGAGGCTGCCGCTGTCGACCATGCCGCGGATGGTCATGTCGGCAAAGGCCTCGTCCGTCAGATAGCCGTTGTAGTTGCTGTCCATGCCGCCGATCGGCGCCATAAAGAAGGGTACGTCAAAGCGGCGTCCCAAAAGCTCCATGGATGTGTCGATCTCCGAGGGCTCATACACCAGATCCATCAGCACCTTGACCCGCTTCAGATACTCGCGGCAGACGGTGAAGGAGCTGCCGCTGCCCATTCCGCCCACGCCGGGGATCTCGCCCCGGCAGGCCCGGCCGTCGCACTCCGGGCAGACCCGGCACTTCGGCCCCATTACTTCCCGCGCCTTGGTCCAGACCTCCTGTATCGTCATTCTGATCGCCCCTTTTCTGAATGATTTTGTTGGCTTTCCGGTGGATATCAGCATCATAGCACATTTTTCCTGAGATTTCCATTCCCTGAGCAAAAATAGCACATATCGGGGGGCGGTCCCGCGGGGGAGTTGATTCTCGATGGAACGTCGTGCCAGCGGACTGTGAGGCGGGAAGAGCTCGAGAGAGGGGGAGCCCCTCTCGATGCTTTCCATCAAACCGGTGCAAAGCACCGGCGCCAGTCGAAAATCCTTGTGGCACAACGGTTTCCGACTGGTGCCCCGTCGGGGATTCTCTTCTCATTGCGCAAACATGCCACCGGCATGTTTGCTGCCGGCTTTGTTCCCTCGCGCTGCTCGGGCAAAGCCGGAATTCGTTTCGAATCCCCTCCGGCATGACAAAAGACCACCCCGTGGGTGGTCTTTTGTCATGGTGCCCCGTCGGGGATTCGAACCCCGGACACCCTGCTTAAAAGGCAGGTGCTCTACCTACTGAGCTAACGGAGCGGACAATATGACAAGGGATATACCCGAATCTGTCTGGCAGGGATGGCTGGACTCGAACCAGCGGATGAGGGAGTCAAAGTCCCTTGCCTTACCACTTGGCTACACCCCTGTGTGGAAAAGTGACAGGGATTGGGATCGCTCCCAATCCCTGTTTTACTGTGGGGTGGGTAAAGGGACTCGAACCCTCGACACCCGGAACCACAATCCGGTGCTCTAACCAACTGAGCTACACCCACCACATATACGTCCGCACGGGAAGCTGTCTCCGACGAAAAAACTGGTACGCCAAGAGGGACTCGAACCCCCGGCCCACAGCTTAGAAGGCTGTTGCTCTATCCAACTGAGCTATTGGCGCATAGATAAACAGTTGGAGCGGGTGACGGGAATCGAACCCGCATCCCCAGCTTGGAAGGCTGGTGCCCTGGCCATTGTGCTACACCCGCACATGCCCTCCGCAGAAATCGTCAGCTTAGATAGATTACCATGAAACCATATTGCTGTCAAGGCCTTCTTGCGATTTTGCCGCCGTTTTTTTTGTAAAAACGGCGGGGCGGACGGATACTCCGCCCGCCCCGCGGGAAGGTGTTACTCGCTGACCTTGGGGGCCTCGGTCTCGCAGTAGATACAGCGGTAGAGCTTCTTCTGGCGGTCTGCCAAGCGGAACTCGTGGTGCAGCTCCTGCTCCGTGGAGGTGATGCAGCGGGGGTTCTTGCAGTGGATGATGTCCACCACCCGCTCCGGCAGGCTCAGGTGCTGGCGCTTGGCCAGCTTGCCGTCCTGGATGATGTTCACGGTGATGCCGGGATCGATATAGCCCAGCACGTCGAAGTCCAGATCGATGACCTGGCCGATCTTGATGATGTCCTTCTTGCCTTTTTTCACGCTGTCGGCGTTCTTGATCATGGCCACGGTGCAGTCCAGCTTGTCCAGGCCCAGGATGTTGTAGATCTCCATGCAGTGCCCGGCGGTGATGTGATCGAGAACGATGCCGTCTTTGATCTGACCGATAATCATACGTTTACCTCCAAAAGCTTCAGAATCAGCGCCATGCGCATGTACTTGCCGTTGAGGACCTGCTTGAAGTAGCAGGCGCGGGGATCGTCGTCCACGGCGACGGAGATCTCGTTGACGCGGGGCAGGGGGTGGAGGATCGCCAGATCCTGCTTGGCGGTGCGCAGCTTCTCCGGCGTCAGGATGTAGGTGTCCTTCAGGCGCAGGTAGTCGGCCTCGTTGAAGAAGCGCTCCCGCTGTACGCGGGTCATATACAGGATGTCCAGTTGGGGCATGGCGGCCTCCAGGTCGGTGACCTCCTCGTAGGGAATGCCGTTGGGCTCCAGCAGATCGGTGATCAGGTAGCGGGGCACCCGCAGCTCCTCCGGGGAGATGAGCACGAACCGCACGCCGGGATAGCGGGACATGGCGGAAATCAGGGAGTGAACGGTGCGGCCGAATTTCAGGTCGCCGCACAGGCCTACGGTCAGGTTTTCAAAGGTGCCCTTCTCCCGGTAAATGGTCAGCAGGTCGGCCAGGGTCTGGGTGGGGTGGTTGTGGCCGCCGTCGCCGGCGTTGACCACCGGCACGCCGGCGGTACGGGTCGCCACCAGGGGGGCGCCCTCCTTGGGATGGCGCATGGCGATGATGTCGGCGTAGCAGCCCACGGTGCGGACGGTGTCCGCCACGCTCTCGCCCTTGGCGGCGGAGCTGCTCTTGGCCTCGGAGAAGCCGATCACGTTGCCGCCCAGCTCGTACATGGCGGCCTCGAAGCTCAGGCGGGTGCGGGTCGAGGGCTCGAAGAACAGGGTCGCCAGCTTCTTGCCCCGGCAGGCCTGAGCGTACTTGGCGGGATTGTCGATGATATCCAGCGCCCGGTTGATCAGCTCCTGCAGCTCCTCCGTGCTCATTTGCATGATGTCGATGAGATTTTTCATTTCGTTCCTCCTTTTATCCAGCTTTCATCAGATGGGTCGTTCCGGAAGGCGATCAGGCGCTCTACGTCCTCCTGCCTGATGTAGCCCTCCCGGGCGGCCACCTGTGTGATCACGTCGAAATTGGTCAGCGAGTGGTTCTCCACCCCGGCGGCGGCCAGACGCTCCCGCCCCTTGGCCATGCCGTAGGTGAAGATGCTGACCACGCCAAGGACCTGTGCGCCCGCCTGACGCAGCGCCTCCACCACGTCGATGACGCTGCCGCCGGTGGAGATCAGATCCTCCACCACCACCACCTTCTGGCCCGGCTCCAGCTTGCCCTCGATCCGGTTCTGCCGGCCGTGGTCCTTGCTGCCGCTGCGGACGTAGCCCATGGGCATGCCCAGGATGTGGCCCACGATGGCGGCGTGGGCGATGCCGGCGGTGGAGGTGCCCATCAGCACCTCCGCCTGGGGGTAATACTCCTTCACCAGGCGGGCGAGCCCCTCCTCCACGTCGTTGCGGACGGCGGGGGCCGTCAGCGTCAGCCGGTTGTCGCAGTACACCGGGCTGCGGATGCCGCTGGCCCAGGTGAAGGGTTCCTCCGGCCGCAGAAAGACCGCCCCGATGGAGAGCAGATCCTTTGCAATGCGCTCTTGCATGGTTGTTCCTCCTGTTCTGTATGGGTGAGTTACCTGCCTGTAAAATCAGCCGCGCAGCGGCGGTAGGCCGCCGCGGGGTCCTGGGCGCCGGTGATGGGACGGCCCACCACGATGTAGTCCGAACCGATCTCCCGGGCCCGGGCGGGGGTGGTGACACGCTGCTGGTCGCCGCTGGCGCCCTCGGCAAAGCGGATCCCCGGCGTCACGGTGAGGAAATCGGCGCCGCAGCGCTCATGGACGCGGCCCGCCTCCAGGGGGGAGCAGACCACGCCGTCCAGTCCGGCGGCCCTGGCGTTGGCGGCGTACTGCATGACCACGTCCTCCAGAGGCCGGGGGATCAGCAGCTCCTGCTCCATGCGCCGCTGGTCGATGGAGGTGAGCTGGGTCACGGCGATCAGAAGAGGCCGGGTGCCGTCGGGCCGGGTCAGGCCCTCCAGAGCGGCGCGCATCATGTCCAGGCCGCCGGCGGCGTGGAGATTGCAGATATCCACGTCCAGCCCGGACAGCACCGCCATGGCCTTTTTCACCGTGTTGGGGATGTCGTGGAGCTTCAGATCCAGGAAGATCCGGTGGCCCCGGGCCTTGATCTGCCGGACGATATCCGGCCCGGCGGCGTAGAACAGCTCCATGCCGATCTTCACAAAGGGCTTTTCGCCGGTGAACCTGTCCAGAAATGCCAGCGTCTGCTCCGCAGTGGGAAAGTCGCAGGCGATGATGACGTCCTTGCTCATTGGTTGGCTCCTCCTATGATGTCTCTCAGATTGTCGATCCCCAGGCGATCCATGACCCGGGGCAGGTCTGCGATGATGTCCCGGCAGATGAAGGGCTCCCGCAGGTTGGCCGCGCCGATCTCCACGGCGGTGGCCCCGGCCAGCATCATCTCGATCACGTCCTCCGCCGAGCTGACGCCGCCCAGCCCGATCACCGGGATGGACACCGCCCGGGCGACCTGCCATACCATGCGCAGGGCCACCGGGAACACGGCGGGACCGGACAGGCCGCCGGTGGTATTGGCCAGTATGGGCCGCCGGGTTTTCAGGTCGATCCGCATGGCCATCAGGGTGTTGATCAGGCTGATGCCGTCGGCGCCGGCCTCCTCACAGGCCCGTGCCACGGCGGCAATATCCGTCACGTTGGGGGAGAGCTTCATGATGACCGGCTTGGTCGTCACGGCCTTGACGGCTCTCGTTACCTCCGCCGCCTGGCGGGGATCGGTGCCGAAGCTCATGCCGCCGCCGTGGACGTTGGGGCAGCTGATGTTCACCTCCAGCCAGCCCACCTGGGGCTCCCGATCCAGCTTCTGACAAACGGCGGCGTATTCCTCCACGGAAAAGCCGCTGACATTGGCCATCATGGGCTTGCGGAAAACGCTCTTGAGACG
Source organism: Oscillospiraceae bacterium (assembly GCA_017427645.1). GTDB lineage: Bacteria > Bacillota > Clostridia > Oscillospirales > Oscillospiraceae > Vescimonas. Next base: position 41,122 of record JAFRSI010000152.1, read on the forward strand.
GGGCAGCTCCCGGGCGATGACCTGCTCCACGCCGGGATTCTGCAGTCCCACCGCATTGATCATTCCGGCGGGTGCCTCGGTGATCCGCGGGGTCTCGTTGCCAAATCGAGGGGCAAGCGTTGTCCCCTTACAGGAGAAGGTGCCCAGCACGTTGATGTCGTACAGCTCGGCAAATTCATATCCGTAGCCGAAGGTGCCGGAGGCGGGGATCACGGGGTTGTCCAGCTCGATCCCGCAGAGCGTTACGTTCAGTCGTCCCATCGGATCTCCTCCTTTGTCAGCACGGGGCCCTCCCGGCAGATGCGCTTGCTGCCGGTGACGGTGCGGCAGGAGCAGCCCATGCAGGCGCCGAAGCCGCAGCCCATCCGCTTTTCAAAGCTCAGCTGCCCGCTGCCTTGGGCGGCGCGCCATACGGCCTTCAGCATGGGCTCGGGGCCGCAGGCGTAATAGTAAGAATAGGAGAGGCCCGGCAGCGCGTCCGTCACAAAGCCCCGGATCCCCCGGGAGCCGTCGGCGGTGGTGAGGATCACCTCCGCCCCCAGGGCCCGGAACAGATCGTCATAGAAGATCTCGTCAGCGGTATTGAAGCCCAGCACCGCTGTGACCCTGCACCCTGCGGCGATGAGCCGCTTCGTCAGCCAGTACATGGGCGGTACGCCCACGCCGCCGCCGATGACCAGCGGATTGGGCCCGGCTGCGGAGAGATCGTAGCCGTTGCCCAGCCCCGTCAGCAGATCCAGCCGCTCCCCGGGGACCATGGCGCGGAGCTGCTCCGTCCCTCTGCCGACCACCTTGTAGATCAGCGTGAGTACGTCGCCCTCCATGTCGCAAACGGAGATGGGGCGCCGCAGAAACCGCCCCTCCAGCAGGACGTTGACAAACTGCCCCGGCGCGGTGACGGCCGAGGTGTCCCCTTGGAGCCGGAGCCTCAGGATCGAGTCAGTCAACTGTTTGTTTTCAATAATTGTAAAGGCAGATTGCTTCATAGATCCAGCTCCTTTGCCAGACTTGCGTCGCAATAGGCGAGGCGTCCTTCTGCCACCGTCATCATGCATTTTGCCCGCACCGGCCACCCGGCAAAGGGGGTGCTGCGGCCCATGGAGAGGAAGGTATCCGGATCGACAGCGGCGGCGGCGTTGAGATCGAATACAGTGAAGTCGGCAGGTGCGTCCGCCTGCAGAGACGGCCCCAGAGCAAAGCGGCGGCGGGGCGCGTCGCACAGGACCTCCACCAGTCGCTCCAGAGACAGCTCGCCCGTCAGGACCAGGTGGGTGTACAGCAGCGGGAAAGCGGTCTCCAGACCCACGACACCCATAAGGCTTCCGGCCAGGCCGCGGCTCTTCTCCTCGGCAGTGTGGGGGGCGTGATCGGTGGCCACCATGTCCACGGTGCCGTCCCGCAGGCCCTGCAGCAGGGCCTCGCGGTCCTCCCGGCCGCGGATGGGGGGATTCATCTTGAAGCGCCCCTCCTCCTGCAGCATGCTGTCGTCCATCAGAAGGTAGTGGGGGGCGGTCTCACAGGTCACGTCCAGGCCCTCCGCCTTGGCCCGGCGGATCAGCGCCACGCTCTCCCTGGTGGAGATGTGGCAGACGTGGTAGCCGCAGCCGGTACGCCGCACCAGCTCCAGGTCGCGGGCGATCTGGCCCCACTCGGATTCCGAGCAGATGCCCCGGTGCCCGTGGGCGGCGGCGTAGGCCCCGTCGTGGATATAGCCGCCCCGCAGCAGGGAGTTGTCCTCGCAGTGGGCCACGATCAGCTTGCCCAGGGCCTTGGCCCGGACCATGGCCTCCTCCATGATCTCGTCCCGCTGCACGCCGTGTCCGTCGTCGGAGAAGGCCGCCACGTGGGGGGCGAGGCCCTCCAGATCGGCGATGACGGCGCCCTGCTCCCCGGCGGTGATGGTGCCGTAGGGGAGCACGCGGACCACGGCGCCGGTCCGGATCGCCTGCAGCTCCGGCTCCAGGTTTTCCAGGCTGTCCGGGGTCGGCTTCAGATTGGGCATGGCGCACACGGCGGTGTAGCCCCCGTGGGCCGCCGCCAGGGACCCGGTGTGAATGGTCTCCTTATAAGAAAATCCCGGCTCGCGAAAATGCACATGCACATCGGCGAAGCCGGGAAAAACAGTATATCCGTTGAGAAAAACGATTCGGTCAAAGGAGGAACAGGCGCGGCCGGGATGGAAGACGCCGCCGCAAAGGGAAAAATCCTCCCTGCGGAGACGACCGTTGCGGTACACGGCGGCATTCTGAAACAGGTAGTTCATGGGTTGCTCCTTTCAAAAAAGCAGCTCTCCGGAGAGAACTGCTTTCAAACAGAGGATTGGCGCAGACGGAAAACCGGCGCGCTTTATCCGGAAATGGAGATCGACACGTTCCCAACTGATAGAAGTATATAGAAACGCCGTCACCTTGTCAAGGACGGATTTCGAAAAGCGCTTTCCTGCAGTATATGGAGATATACTGCTTGCAATTCGCGGGGCTAATGGCGCAGAAAGACGAAGGTGACGCCGCGGTTTTCCCGGTCCAGATCCGGATCCCGGCGCAGTTGCGGAAAGGCGTTCAGCATCTGTCGGGTCTCCTCGTCGAAAATGGAAAACCGTTCGCCGGGGATGTACCGGACGATCTGCCCGGCCTGCCGGGCCTGTTCCAGATACTTTCGGCAGACCGTGCGGATCCGCCCGCCCCTGCCGGAGGAGCCGTAGCCGTGGATCAGCTTGACCGCGGGGGTATGCATGAGTCGGCAGGCCTCCAGGTCGGCGGTCAGGCGGCGCAGCGCCTCGTCGGCAGAGGGGCGGCCCAGCTCCAGATTCAATTCCCGGATGTGCGGCATAAGCAGCTCCTCACCTGGTCGACGAAGTGCAGGAAGATCGGCGCCGCGTCCACGGCGTCGGGGCGTTTCCGGGAAAAGCTCTGGCGCTCCGGGTGCCACTGCACGCCCCAGATGGGCAGATCGTGGCGGCAGAAGGCCTCGGCGATTCCGTCGGCGGTGCGTTGACAGATCACCAGTCCGTCCCCCAGACGCTCCACCGCCTGATGGTGGTTGCTGTTGACGGTGGGATGATCCCCCAGCAGCCGAGCGATCAAACCGTCGGCGTCGGTGGGGTGGATCATATCGCCCTCGCCGCCCGTGCCGATGCGGTGGCCGGGGATGTCCTGATAGAGCGTGCCGCCGAAGAAGACGTTGAGCGCCTGCATCCCCCGGCAGATGCCCAGGATCGGGCGTCCGGCGTCCAGGAAGAACTGGATGGTCCTGCGCTCCCCGGGCTCCAGATCGCCGGGAATATCGTCGCCTCCCGGCAGCAGCAGGCCGTCGCACCGCTGTGCCTCCGCGCAGTCGCCGGTCACAACGGGGACTGCGCCGGCGCGGCGCAGCGCGTCACAGTAATTGGCATATGATCCGTTTCCGAAGATGCAGATCGTGGGCTGCATGGTGATCCCTCCCTGTGCAGTGTCAATGGCTTTTTGCCTCTCCACTATTGTATTCCAGCTTCTGTGGATTTGACAAGAAAAAGATTGAGTTGCAACCGGCAAAAAAGTATGGTATGATAGCCGGGTCAATCAAATACGCAGCGGTATCGAAGCGGTCATAACGGGGCTGACTCGAAATCAGTTTGAGAGCAATCTCACGAGGGTTCGAATCCCTCCCGCTGCGCCAAAGCGAAAATCCTGTCGACGACAGTCGGCAGGATTTTTTCTTTGTATTCTTCATTCTTAAGTTTTCAGTCTTCCTTCTTCAGTTCCTCCCGACAAGCTTTTCTAAATGAATACTGAAGACTGAAAAATGAATAATGGTTGCAAAATCGGACGCTTGTCGATACAATATGGCTGGTAATGAAATAACAGAAGCGCGATAAACTGTGATTGACGGAGGTGTGCGTATGGCTTGCGAAGATGAAAGGATCGTTCAAGAGTGGCTGGATCATCTTGGCGGTTTACGCGTCGAAACAAAAAAGATGTTCGGCTGCTATTGCCTGTATTGCGACGGGCAGGCAGTCGGCTGGATCCACGACAGCGTTTTAAGGTTAAGGGAGGTCGGACTGTCCTATTTGCCGGATGATATAAAGCGGCCTGCCGAAAATGACAAAATACGGGAGCTGGTGATCCCTTTGGATTACGCAACCGCAGTTTGGCTGCCCAGGGCGATACAGGATACGGCGGATTTCAGAAAAAAACAGAGGTAATTCTCTGCTCGTGAGAAAAACATCCCTGAAACGAATGCTTATGCCCGATCTTCGAGAGTCCGAATCCATCTGTAAAAACGAAGATCCATCTCTTTCGGACCCGCTGCGCCAGGAAAAGGGTTGCTTTTTTTACAAGATAGCAACCCTTTTATTATCAATTAGTGGCAAGGAACGCAGCAGAGACAGTATTTGCGGATGACACGGTCCGTGTCGCAGAGGTGACGGAGCGGTTCTTGCCGTTTTCCTGTCTTTTCGCTATTGTCAGATTGACCCCCGGAACAATCGGAAAGGACGGAGCGAAAATGATGAAGAACGGAAAGAGAGACTTGATGACAGGGCTGGGACTGCTGCTGGCTTTTGTGGGATGGACCGTACTGATCCGGTGCGCCGACGTGCAGCCCCTGGGACCGAATGGCACGTGCATCGGCCTCGCGGCGGTCAACGGCTGGTTCCACCGGCTGACTGGCGTCCATATGGGACTCTACGTGATCACGGACTGGCTGGGGCTTGTGCCGGTGGTGATCTGCCTGTGCTTTGCGGGGCTCGGCGCGGTGCAGCTGGTGACGCGCAGGAGCCTGCTCCGGGTGGATCCGGACATCCTTCTGCTGGGTGTGTACTATCTCCTGGTCATCGGCGCCTATCTGCTCTTTGAAATGGTACCCATCAATTACCGGCCCATTCTCATCGAGGGGCGGCTGGAGGCGTCCTATCCCTCCTCCACCACACTTCTGGTGTTGAGCGTGATGCCCACGCTGTGGTTTCAAATCAGGCGGCGACTTGAAAGCGCAGCCGTCAGAGGGATCGTGAACGGGTTTTCGATCCTGTTCTCCGCGTTTATGGTGATCGGCCGGATGACGGCCGGCGTCCATTGGCTGTCGGATATCGTCGGTGCCGTCTTGCTGAGCGCAGGCCTGTTTGCCCTCTACCGCTCCGCCGTCTGCTTTGCGGAGCGGGGAGCGAAGCTGCATAAGGAGGATCTGCATGGAGTTTCATGAAAAACTGCAGGAGTTGAGAAAAGCCAGGGGATTGACCCAGGAGGAGCTGGCGGAAGCCCTGTTTGTCTCAAGGACGGCCGTCTCAAAATGGGAGTCCGGCCGGGGATACCCCAGCATCGACTCTCTGAAGGAGCTGTCCCGCTTCTTCTCCGTGACCATTGACCAGTTGATCTGCCCGGAGGAGATCCTGTCTGCGGCGGAGCACGAGAAAAAAGCCTTTGCCGGCAAATACGTATCGCTGATCTGCGGGGCTCTGGATATCCTGCCGATCCTGCTGCTGTTGATACCCGTGTTCCGAAACGCGGCGGAGCCCGCAGCCGCCGTGGCCCTGCCGGGCATCACCGGCATGACCCCGTGGGTCAAGGCGGTTTTGCTGGCGATCGTGGGGCTCTCGGTGCTGAACGGGATCTGCGCCGTGATCATCAGCGGCCTGGATAAACCGGTATGGAACCGGCACCGGCTGGTGACGGGAATGGTATTGTCGGTTGTGAGCACGGCGGTATTCCTTCTGACCCGGCAGCCCTATGCAGGGATCCTCTGCTTTACCGTCCTGGTCATCAAGGGCCTGCTGCTGGTGAAGGCAAAGTAGCAGGAAGCGAGAAAAAAGGTGCGGCACAAAGGCTGTGTGACATATACCTTTACAGAATAACGCCATCAAAGAAATCCCGCGGCCGCATGGGCCGCGGGATTTCTCCTGCTCCGGTGGCTATTTCCGGCGGCAATAGCTTTCAATGGCGCGGTTGACGAATGCAGCCGTACCCTGGCCGCCGGCAGCGTCGATGTTGGCGGTAAAGTCGCCGCCGGCTGTGTACATCCGCCCCAGGCTCGACAGAATCTCGTTGGTGCAGCAGTAATAGTGCTCCGTGATGAAGGCTTGCAGCTTCTCCACCTGCGCCTGCACCTCCGGCGACTCCGGCATCCGGGCGCGCATGGCGCCGAACCCGGCAAACAGCTCCATCAGCTCCGCGCCGTGGGCCTGCTCCTCCTCCCGGGAGCGATTTTGAGATTTCTGCTCGTACTCCCGGTAGGCTTCTGTATGGCCCCAGGACTGCTTGGCTTCGGCGGCGTATTCCTCCAGCTTCTCGGTGTCAAACGGTGTAAAGTCCATATCCTTTCCCCCTTCTGCTTTTGCCGTATGTGCCAGGCGTATCAGATCGTCCAGACGGCGGGAATTCCAATCTCCCCTGCTCAATACCCGTCAAAGCCAGCCTCCTCAAAAGGCCGGCACACACGCCATCTCGAATCCCGCAAACAGAAATGCTATTCGATACTGTCTAACCCCTCATATAAATCGTTGAAGGATTTTCCTCTGCTGCACCTTCCATACGAAAACTCTTTGTTTTCGCCATATTCAAGCAGAAAGCACTTCGCCAATTCTTCAACCGTTTGTTCAAGGGCCGTAAAAAACTGCTGATAAGCAAATCTACTTGCTGCGGAGCCCTCCTCAAAACAGTTCTTAATCAGCGATTCCGTCACCTGATCCAAGGGATACATCTTGATATGCATAAGCTCATGAATGATGACCTCTTCCAGGTTCTCCTGCTTCGGATTGACGGTATTCAAAAGCAAAATTGCTTTTCTGTCATCGCAATCGATTTTGAAATCGCCAGTTTTCGGCCAAGTCGGATCTTCAACCAATTCCAGCTTGATATCCCATTCCGGTGTAACCCTCAGCTTCCGGATGTATTTCTCAAAAAGAGCAAGCAGCCCTTGTTTATCCATAGTATTCCTCCAAAAAAACCGATCTGTTGAGACGATTATACCATCTTTGCTCGGCAAAAACAATTCCTTCCCGATAGGAATCGCTACGCTCAAAAAGGCCGAAGGGAGGCGACCTCCTTACGAAGTGCCGCCTTCCGCCGTCTTTTCTTTTGTGCTCTGTCAGCTTTCGCCCCCGTCCAGCGCTCTCCGCCCCAGCTCCAGCATCCGGTCGTTCAGAACGGCGAAGACGATATCGACGGAGTATTCCCCGTGGCCCGCGAGAAAGTCCCGGCAGGCCCGGATCGCCACCTCCCACGCCTGTTCCGTGGGATAGCCGAAGATGCCGGCGGAAATCAACGGAAAGGCGACGGAGCGGCAGCCGTTCTCCACGGCCAGCTCCAGCGCGCGGCAGTAGGCGCCGTACAGGGCCCGGGCCTCGCCGTGCCGCCCGCCCGCATAGATCGGCCCTACCGCGTGGATGACATATTTCGCCCGCAGGTCAAACCCCGGCGTGATGACCGCGGAGCCGGTCTCACAGTGCCCGATGGCGCGGCAGGCCGCCGCCAGCCTCTCATATCCGGCCCGGCGGAAGATCTCGCCGCAGACCCCGCCGCCGGGGCGCAGGCCCTCGTTGGCGGCGTTCACCACGGCGTCCGCGTCCAGCTCCACAATATTGCTCTTTTGTACGGTAATGGTGCTCATCTGTCCTTCCCTCCTGCGGCGACGCCCTCCCGCTCCAGCAGTCGGCGCTTCCGCTCCACGCCTCCGGCATAGCCCGTCAGGCGCCCGTCCGCCCCCACCACCCGGTGGCAGGGGATCATCAGTGAAATGGGATTGCGCCCCACGGCGCCGCCCACCGCCCGGGCCGAGGCGCAGCCCAGCCGCGCCGCCAATTGCCCGTAGGTCACGGTTTCGCCGTAGGGGATGGTCAGCAGAAGCTGCCACACCGCCTGCTGAAACGCCGTTCCCTTCGGGCGCAAAGGCGGTGTAAAGGTTGGCGCCTTGCCGCTGAAATAGTCGTCCAGCCACCGGTCCGCCCGGCGGAAGACGGGGAGATCCCTCTCCTGCGCTCCCGCCTCCAGTCCGGCGGCAAAATGCTTCTGTCCGTCAAACCACAGGCCCGTCAGGGCCTCTCCGTCGCTGGCCGCGGTGATGCCGCCCAGCGGCGAGGGATAGCGGTGAACAAACTGCATGGTCTTCCTCCTACCGGGCGTACAGCACGCCGTCCTGGGAAGCGGCGAGAAAGGCCTCCATCTCCCGCCGAAACTCCGCGCTGTGATCGGACAGCCGCCCAGCGCCTGTGATCAGCGGGTCGATGTACCGCTTCTTGGCGGGGATCACCCGGCCCGCTCCCGTCGGCACGTCCTCATATACCATCTCGTGCATGACCCGGTACGCCTGCCAGCGGCGCCGGGTAGCCGCGTCCCCGGTCAGCCTGGCAATGACCGCCGGCTCCGTCCCCCGCAGGTCCGCCTCCGTCAAAACCCCTCTCCGCATGGCAAACCCCAGCAGCTCCGCCAGGGCCTGCATGGCCCAGCGGTCCTCGTCGGACACGTAGACCCGGGAGCAGCGCAGGGCGCCCCGGCCGAAGGCCAGGGCCGCCGCCGGATCGGTGAAGGCCAGCTCCGGCGCGCCGTCCGGCGCCTCGGTGACGGTGAGACGGCGGTACATCTCCCCCAGCTCCGCCCGGGTGCAGAAACCGAAGCCCAGCAGGTTCCCCATGGTGTACTCCAGCCGGTCGGCACTCAGGCGGGGCGTGTCGTTGTCGGCAACGGGATAGCGGTGGTAGTCCGCCACGTCCTCCACGGTCAGCCCCAGCGCCTCCAGCAGAACGCCGATGCTCCGGCTGCTCCGGAGCAGCTCCTCCGTCCCCTCCTCCGTGGCCTCCTGGCGCAGATGGTCCCCCCGCAGGAAGTCCACCGCGTGGGCAAAGGGCGGCGTGGCGATGTCGTGGAACAGGGCTGCCAGGGTCTGGGCCCGGTCGGCGGTGAAGTGCCACACGATCAGCGCCGCGCCCAGACTGTGGTCCAGCCGGGAATAGGGCGGCAGGCCGCGGAACATAGGAAACGCCGTGTACTCGCAGCCGCAGTTCATGCCCACGTCCGCCAGCCGCCGCAGCTCCGGCGCGGCCAGGAAGGGCGCCAGGAATCCCGGCAGCTCGCCGTGATACAGCCCGATCATGTCCTCTCTCCGCATGGTCCTCCCCCCTTCCCGTCCGTTCTCTGTCGCGTGCAGTATATCACGTTTCCCCGCCGCGGTCAATTCGGACGACAAACGGAAAACCACCCCGTCCGGGGTGGTTTTCTTCCAACTCAGAGATCGTCTTACCGGTTCCAGTCCTTCACCTGCTGCTCCAGCCAGTCGCACCAGGCGTCCATCCCCTCTCCGGTCTTGGCGCAGATGGGGAAGATCTGCAGCTTGGGATTGCGCATGTGGGCGTACTCCGCCACCTTCTCCATGTCGAAGTCGAAGTAGGGCAGCACGTCGATCTTGTTGATCAGCAGCACGTCGCAGACGGTGAAGATCAGGGGGTATTTCAGGGGCTTGTCGTGGCCCTCGGGCACGGAGAGGATCATGGCGTTCTTCACGGCGCCGGTGTCGAACTCCGCCGGGCACACCAGATTGCCCACGTTTTCCAGCACCACCAGGTCCAGATCCTCCGTGCCGATCTCCCGGAGGCCCTGCTCGGTCATGCCGGCATCCAGATGGCACATGCCGCCGGTATGGAGCTGGATGCTCCGGACGCCGGCGGCGGCCACGGTCTCGGCGTCCACGGCGGAGTCGATGTCCGCCTCCATGACGCCCATGCGCAGCCGGTCCTTCAGCGTCTCGATGGTCCGCAGTAGCATGGTGGTCTTGCCGCTGCCGGGGGAACTCATCAGGTTCAGCAGAAAGGTCTTATCCCTCTTCAACTCGCCGCGAACGCGATCGGCCTCCGCGTCGTTGTCGGCAAAAATGCTCTCCTTGATCTCAATGATGCGTACGGGGTCCATGGCGCGCCTCCTGTTCTCTCCGGCAGGGCCGGGATATCTCTGTCTCTATTATACCGGATTCTGCGAAAAAAGCAAAGGTTTTTCCCGTCTTCCCGCAAAACCCTCTCTCCCGCCTACCGCAGCAGCCGGGACCAGGTAGCCTGCCCCACCAGACCGTCCACCGTCAGGCTGCAGCGGCGCTGGTAATCCCGCACCTCCGACTCCGTGGCGGGGCCGAAGATCCCGTCCTCCGCCAGGCCGGCGCCGTCGTACCGGTTCAGCAGGATCTGCAGCGTTAGCACGTGGCCGCCGGTGCTGCCGCGGCCCAGGACGGGCAGCGTCACTGCGCAGATATCCGTCTTCTCCGGCTTGGGAAAGCCGTTTTTCCCCTCCTGCCGGATCCGGGCGGGATAGTCGATGAGCAGATAGTCCTGGTCGCACACCACCCCGGCCACCTTGTTGCTCCGGATCAGATTGGTCTCTCCGCCGAACTGCCACACGCCGAAGCAGCTCTCCGGCTTGAAATCGCAGGCTCGGCTCCAGGCCGCCACCCAATGGGGATAGTCCGTCAGCTCCCTGTCGTAGAGATACGCGGAAAAATAGGACTTGGAGCTGTAGATCCCCGGCAGGATCTCCCTCTCCTCCATGGCGCGCAGCCATGCCTTCACCACGTCCGTCAGCTTCCGGCGGCCCAGGGCCAACATTTTCTTGTGCTCCACGTCCAGGAACACCGGCAGCTCGAACTGCCGTCCCTTCAGCACGTGGTCATAGCAGTAGGCCGCCTCCCGCCGGGCCTCGTCCTCCGTCAGGGCGCGGCTGTACCAGTAGCAGCCCGTGGGCAGGCCCAGCTTTTTCACCTTGTCATAGTTTTCCGTGAACCGGGAATCCACGTACAGTCCGTCGTCTCCGCCGCCGCCCTTGAGGATGACGAAGCGCACGCCCTCCTCCCTGGCCTTGGCGAAGTCGAAATCCCCCTGCCAGCGGGAGACGTCTATCCCAAACTCCTTCACGGAAATCACCTCCTTCGTCTGTTGCGGGACGCATAGCGTCCCTTCCACCCTATGCCGCCGCCGGAAAAAACGTGTCCGGGGCTTGACACGGAAGGTTTAATCTGTTAAACTTCATATCACAAGGGAGGTTTAACAGTTTCAACCTCCCGGAAAGGAGTCCTATGGATACGCCGAAAATCTTTGAGAGCGAATACCGCTTCTGTCTGATCCTGTGGGAGCACGAGCCGGTGAACAGCACCGAGCTGGTGCGCCTGTGCAGGGACCGGCTGGGCTGGTCCAAGGCCACCACCTACACGGTGATCCGCCGCCTGGCGGAGCGGGGCGTGGTGAAAAACGAGAGCGCCGTGGTCACCTCCCTGGTCAGCAAGGAGGAGGCCCAGACCGCCGAGATCGACGAGCTGGTGGAGCGGACCTTCCAGGGCTCCCTCCCCGCCTTTGTGGCGGCCTTTGCCCGGCGGGAAAAGCTCAGCGAGGCGGACGCCGCCGCCCTGCAGCGGCTCATTGAGAGCCACGGGGAGGCGAAGAAATGAATACCGTCTTTCTTTCCTTCCTGAATCGGGCCGTCGCCGCGGGCTGGCTGGTGCTGGCGGTGCTGGTCCTGCGGCTGCTGCTGCGCCGGGCGCCCAAACGCCTCACCTGCGCCCTGTGGGCCCTTGTGGCGGTGCGCCTGGTCCTGCCCTTCTCCATTCCCAGCCCCCTGAGTCTGGTGCCCAGCGCCCAGACCGTGGTGCCCGAGTCCATCTACGCCGCCCGCCCGGTGATCGAGACGGGCATCCCGGCTGTCAATTCCACCATTGAAAACCAGCTCCAGTCCGTCTATTACGAGGGCGTCACCGTCCCCGCGGGCACGGCAGCCCACGCCGCCGATCTGCTGGCGGTGCTGTGGATCGCCGGCGGCGCGGTGCTGATGCTGTACTGTCTGGGCACCTGGCTCCATCTGCGCTTCCGGCTGCGGACGGCCGTGCGCCTGCGGGACGACCTGTGGCAGAGCGAGTGGGTGGACTCCCCCTTCGTGCTGGGTCTGTTCCGCCCCCGGATCTATCTGCCCTTCCGTCTTTCCGCCGATGATCTGGCGGCGGTGGAGGCCCACGAGCGGGCCCACGTCGCCCGGGGCGACCACGTGTGGAAGGTGCTGGCCTTCCTGCTGCTGGCCCTCTACTGGTTTCATCCCCTGCTGTGGGTCTCCTACTTCCTGTTCTGCCGGGATCTGGAATACGCCTGCGACCAGCGGGTGATCCGCAGTCTGGACGAGCCGGGCAGGCAGCGGTATTCCGCCGCCCTGCTGCGGTGCGCCGCGCCCCGGCGTGCCCCGGCCCCCTGCCCGGTGGCTTTCGGCGAGGCCGGCGTCAGCGGGCGGATCAAAACCGTGCTGAACTACCGGCGCCCCGCCTTCTGGCTGGTGCTGCTGGCGGCCCTGGCGCTGATCGTCACCGCCGTATGCTTCCTCACCGATCCTCCTGCAAAAACCGGCCGCCAATGGCTCCGGTCCGCCACAGCCTCCCGCCTGGAGGGCGCGGAGATCTGCCTCAACTATGACGGCTCCGGCCAGTGTCCCTATTACAACTATACCGGCTTCACCTATGACCGGCGCAAGGCCCTGGCAAGCCTGCTGCGGAAGGTGGATGCCTCCCGCGTGGAAGAGGGCGGCCATCGGATGCTGCCTCCCCAGGGCGACAGCCTTTTCTTCCCCAGGCATGGCGTCTACCTGTCGACGCCCGCCGGCGCCCAGGATGACCTGGTGGAGCTCCAGTATGGGGATCAACTCTCCCTGCTCCACCACCGGGAGCTGGCGGACTTCCTCCGCACCGTCCTGCCCGGATCCGCCGTTACCTGTTTCGCTCCTCCCCCTTCCGGCGGCTCCATAGAGGATTCCCCGTTCCTGCCGCTGGCGCTGCACTTTGCCTGCGACACCGTGGATATCTCCTACGGCAGCGGACTTCTGGACCGGGGCACGCCGCCCCTCACCAATCTGAATCCCGACGGCTCCTCCACACGCCAATCCGGCAAAGCCACCGCCCTGGGCACCGGCTCTATCACGTGGAAGCCGCCCGTCCTGGATGAGGGACAGAGCTCCCTCCGCAGCTCCTTTCATCTCACTCTCTCCGGCGGAGAGAGCGGCGGCGGTGCGCTGGATATCGACGTCTATGGCGGCCCCGCCGAGGTCCGCGGGGAGCAGCAGTTCGCCTATCGGTTTACCGTCCTCAACAATACCCTGCCGGTGACACTCATCCAGGACAACGGTGTTCTGCACCTGTGGGACGCCGCCTGCCGTCCTGGCGAGGAGGGCGTGAAGAGCACTGACGACGTCCGCATTTTCAACGATCACTACGGCGTCGTCAGCTATGACGTCGACGGCGACGGCGTCACGGAGGCCTGCTCCCTGGGCACCGGCCCCACCTCCGGCGTCTTCACCTTTACCGTAGCCGCCTGGAAGGACGGAGCAATGAAATACCATGGCGTCTTTATGCCCGGCCATTGGAGCCGGAATGAAAACGGCGACGTCTATGTTCCCGACCATGGCCAGATCTCCTTCGTCCTGGGAGAGAGCGGCCTGCAGGTATGCTTTACGGAGGACGTCTATCCCTCTCCGCTTGGCGGTGAAGGAGCAAAACACCTCTATGACGTCTCCGTCCGGGACGGGCACATCGTCCTCACCGGTGAGGACGGCGAGCTGCGCGCCTGGGGCTGAATGTCCTGACAGGATCCCTGACAAAAACAACCGCCGCACCTCCGTGCGGCGGTTGTTTTATGTAGACTTAATCCAAGGCGTCGTGGCTGTCGAACAGATCGGACATGGTGCCGAAACGGTCGAACTCCCGCTCCGGCTCCGGCTCGCCGCCGCTGCGCTTCATCTTCAGCTCCTGCCATTTGGCCTTGTCGATCAGCAGCTGGCGGGGTTTGGAGCCCTCGAAGGGACCCACGTAGCCCCGCTCCTCCATCTGGTCCACCAGGCGGGCGGCCCGGGAGTAGCCCAGCTTCAGCCGGCGCTGCAGCATGGAGACGGAGGCCTGTCCCACCTCCAGCACCACGTCCACGGCGGCGTCCAGCAGCTCATCGCCGTCGTCCGCCTCTGCGCTTTCGTCGGCGCCGGAGCTGCCCTTGCCCTTCTCGTCCTTCTTCACGGCGGCCTCGATCTGGTCGATGACGCCCTGGTCGTAGTTGGCTTCGCCGCTCTGCTTGACGAATTCCACCACCCGCTCGATCTCCTCTGGGGAGACGAAGCAGCCCTGCACCCGCAGGGGCTTCTGCATTCCCAGGGGGAAGTACAGCATGTCGCCGTAGCCCACCAGCTTCTCGGCGCCCACGGTGTCCAGGATGATGCGGCTCTCCAGCGAGGAGGCCACGGTCAGGGCGATGCGGCTGGGGATGTTGGCCTTCATCAGGCCAGTGATCACGTCGGCACGGGGACTCTGGGTGGCGATCACCAGGTGGACGCCGGCGGCGCGGCCCATCTGTGCCACCCGGCAGATGGATTCCTCCACCTCCTTGGCGGCGGCGATCATCAGGTCGGCCAGCTCATCGATGACCACCACCACCGTGGGCATGGTCTTCAGCTCCGGGTCCTGGGCGGCCAGGGCATTGTAGCCCTTCAGATCCTTGACGCCCTTTTCGGAGAAGATCTTGTAGCGCTTCATCATCTCGAACACCGCCCACTGCAGGGCGCCGGCGGCCTTCTTGGGATCGGTGACCACCGGGATCAGCAGATGGGGGATGCCGTTATAGGGGGCCAGCTCCACCATCTTGGGGTCGATCATGATGAACCGGACCTCCTCGGGGGTACAGCGGTAGAGCAGGCTGATGATCATGGAGTTGGTGCACACGGACTTGCCGGAGCCCGTGGTGCCGGCGATCAGCACATGGGGCAGCCGGGAGATATCGCCCACGATCTGGTTGCCGCCGATGTCCTTGCCCACCACGAAGGCCACCTGGGATCGGTGGTCGGTAAAGGCGTGGGACTCGATGATATCCCGGATCTTCACGGTGGCACGGGCCCTGTTGGGCACCTCGATGCCCACCACGGAGATCTTGTTGGGGATGGGGGCGATGCGCACGCCGCTGACGCCCAGGGCCAGGGCGATATCGTCCGCCAGGTTGGTCAGCTTGCTGAGCTTGACGCCCTGGTCCAGCGTGAACTCGTAGCGGGTGACGCTGGGCCCGTGGACCACCTCGCCGGCGCTGGCGTCCACGCCGAAGGAGCGCAGGGTATCGGCCAGACGGCGGGAGTTGTTGCGCAGCTCGGCGCCCACCTCGGCGTAATTGTCCTCCCGGTTCTCGTCCAGCAGGGTGATGGGCGGATACTGGTAGATCTCCTCGGGCTCGGAGAGCTCCTTCTCGATCTCCTGGGAGACCTGCTCCGTGGCCTGGGCCACCTCGGCCCGGGAGAGCTCCTTCTCCTTGCGGGCGCGGGGCTTTTTCTCCTCCGCCGGTCTCTCCTCGTTCTTCTCCTGGGGCTCCTCCAGCACCTCGTCCGGGGTGCGGACCTCCTTTCCCTTCCGGGTAAAGAAGCTCTTGCGCTCCGCCGGGGCGATCTCCACCGGCTTTTCCGGCGCTTTGCTCTCGGGGCGGAGCGGCTCGTCGTCCAGGGGGAAGTCGATGATCTGCCGGCCCCGCCGCCGGGGATCGGTCTGCTCCACCGGGCGCCTGGGCCGGGGGATCTCCACCTGCTCCGGTTCCGGTTCCGCCGCAGCGGCCTCCCGGCGCTCCCGCACCGCCTCCGTCACGTCGGCGGTGGTGATGCGCAGCGCCAGCATCAGCGCGCACAGGATCAGCACCAGCAGCAGGATCACGGAGATGATCTTGCCGAACACGGCGCTCAGCCCCACCGCCAGGCCGCCGGAGATCACGCCGCCGCCCAGCAGGGCCTGACCGTCGCTCCACAGATCCTTGACCAGGGCCGTGGAGCCCTCGTACCGGGCGTGGCTCATCAGCAGGTGCAGCAGACAGCCGGCCAGCGGCACCAGCAGCAGCGTACAGAGGGTCCGCAGCTTCACCGGGCGCCCGCCGTGGTTCAGCAGCAGCCAGCCGGCGGCCGCCAGCACGACGGCAGCCAGATAGTACCCGTAGCCGAACAGGCCCTTGAGCAGCTTGGAAAAGAAGGACAGGAACAGGGCGTCCACCCGGAAGTAGCTGACCACCACGCACAGCGCCAGCAGCAGGCACACCAGGGCGCCCACCAGTCTGGCCGTGGGGTTGCAGGCGGGCTTGGCCGGTGCGCTGCGTTTGCGCGGCGCACTCTTCCCCTTCTTGTCGGTTTTCTTTTGTTTCGTCGCCATGTTTTTCCTCACTTCACGATGATATTCAGCACCAGCGTCAGAAGGCCCACCGCCCAGCAGTAGTAGGCGAAGGAGCCGAAGCGGCCCTTGTCGGCGATCATCTTCAGCAGCCGGATGCACAGATAGCCCACCACAGCCGCGATCACGACGCCCACCAGATACACCGGGACCTCGCCCCAGTTGATCCCCGCCTCCAGCGCGTCCTTCAGACTGAGGATATTGGCGCCCAGCACGGCGGGGATGGACAGCAGAAAGGCAAACCGCACGGCAAAGCGGCGCTCAAAGCCGCTGAAGCATCCGGCGGTGATGGTCATGCCGGAGCGGGAGATGCCGGGCATGGTGGCCACCGCCTGGCCGATGCCTACCACGATGGCGTCCAGCCAGGTGGCGCTGCGCTCGTCCTTGCGGCCCTTGCGCACCAGGTCGCAGGCAAACAGCAGGAAGCCCGTGACGATCAGGGCGATGCCGATGAACACCATGTTGCCGGACAGGGCCTGCACCTTCTTATGGATGGGCAGCAGCAGGAACAGGGGCAGCGTACCGATGATGATCAGCAGGATCAGCCGGCGGGCCGGCGGCACGGGCGTGGGCGTAGTCCGGTGGGCGATATCGCCGATCCCCCGGAAGAACTCCGCCACCATGTCCTTGATATCCTGCCAGTAGGCCACGAAGACCGCCAGCAGGGTGCCCAGGTGCAGCAGCACGTCAAAGAACTCCGGCACCTCGGTCTCCATGCCCAGGAAGTGCTGGGCGATGGCCAGATGGCCCGAGCTGGAGATCGGCAGGAACTCCGCGATCCCCTGGATCAGCCCCAACAAAATCGATGTAAGTACAGACATAGCTTCTTCTCCCATCCTGTCAGTATGCTCCGGCAGCGCTTTTTCCGCTGCACGGCATTCCCTATAGTATCATATAATTATACCATGGCTTTCCGAAAAATGCCATACTTATTTCAGGTAAACATAAAATTCCGCGCCCGTTCCCCATGGGAAACGGGCGCTCCGTGCGTTATTCTTCCTCCGTGACCCGGGCCAGCGCCGCCCGGGCGGCCTCCTGCTCGGCCTCCTTCTTGCTGTGGCCGCCGCCCCGGCCGATCTCGGCGCCGTTGAGCGTCACCGCGCAGGTGAACACCTTGGCGTGATCGGGACCGGAGGCGTCCACGATCTCGTACTGCAGCACCTGATTGGCCCGGCGCTGCACGATCTCCTGCAGGACGGTCTTGTAGTCCCGCCGGCGGCGCTCCACGTCCTCCTCCCTGCCCCGCTCCAGCAGGACCCGGTGGATCAGACTGCGGGCGGCCTCCATGCCGCCGTCCAGATACACGGCGGCGAAGACCGACTCTGTGGCGTCCGCCAGGATGGAGGGGCGGCAGCGTCCCCCGCCGTTTTCCTCGCCCTTGCCCAACTGCAGATATCGGCCCAGGCCCAGGGCGCAGGCCACCTCGTGGAGGCTCTCCTCGCACACCAAAGCCGCCCGGGCGCGGGTCAGCTCGCCCTCCGGCGCATCCGGATGCTTCCGGAACAGGTACTCGCCCGTCACCAGGCCCAGCACGGCGTCGCCCAGGAATTCCAGGCGCTCGTTGCTCTGGATCCCGGCGCCCCGGTGCTCGTTGGCATAGGAGCTGTGGATCATGGCGGCCCGGAGCAGTTCGATATTGCGGAACGTATAGCCCAGCCGCTCTTCCAGTGTTTTCATCTGTCCTTCCTTTCTCCAACACCTGAAAAAGGAAACCCCGCCTTTCAGCGGGGTCACTTTTTTCAAATGTTGACCGTGACTCAGTCGCCCAGCTTGCTGCTGAGGAAGCGGACGCAGTCCTTCACCGTCTTCAAGCCGGTCAGCTCATCCTCTTCGATTTCGCCCACGTCAAATTCTTCTTCCATGGCCATGACCAGCTCCACCAGATCCACGCTGTCAGCGTTCAGATCGTCCACAAAGGAGCTGTCCATGGTGATCTCCTCCTCATCCATGGCAAACTGCTCGGCAATGAGGCTCTGCATTTTCTTGAAGATCTCTTCCATTGTCATGGGTGTCAACCCTCCTTTCGCCGTTTGTCTTGGAAAATAATACGGCAATTGGCAGGCCGTGTCAATAGCTATTTTCCGTTTTCCTCTTTTTCCACCTTCATCAGCTCGATGTGGGATTCGATGTCGGAAATCAGTCCGCTCTCGGCCACGGCCTTAGCCTGGCCGATGGCGTTCTCCAGAGTCTCGGCGTTGGAGGAGCCGTGGGCCTTGATCACCGGGGCGGAGATGCCGATAAAGGCGGTGCCGCCCACCTTGTTGGGGTCCAGCATGGCCTTGAATTCGTTGAGTCCGGGCATCACCGCCAGGGCCGCCAGCTTGGTCAGCAGGTTCTTCCTGAAGATGGACTTGATGGCGCTCCCGGCCAGAGATCCCGTGCCCTCCATGCTCTTGAGCAGGATATTGCCGGAGAAGCCGTCCGCCACGATCACGTCGCAGCCGCCCTTGATGGCCTCCTTGGCCTCGATGTTGCCGATGAAGTTCAGGTGTCCCGCCTGGCCGGCGGCGCGCAGCCACCGCAGGGTCTCCTTCTGCAGGTCGGTGCCCTTGCTGTCCTCGGCGCCGATGTTCAGCAGGCCCACCCGGGGGCTCTCCAGGCCCAGGGCCCGGCGGGCGTAGAAGCTGCCCAGATAGGCGAACTGGACCAGATACTCCGGCGTACACTCGGCGTTGGCGCCGCAGTCGATCAGCACCGCCTTGCCGGTGCTCGTGGGGATCAGCGGCGCCATGGCCGCCCGGCGGATGCCCCGCACCCGCTTGACGATCAGCGTGGCGCCGGTGAGCAGCGCGCCGGTGGACCCGGCGGACACCACCGCGTCCCCTCTGCCGTCCCGCAGCATCTGCAGCGCCACGCCCATGGACGTGTCCTTCTTGCGGCGGAACACCGTGGCCGGATCGTCGCACATCTCCACCGTCTCCGTGGTGTGGACGATCTCCATGCCCTTGGGCAGGTCGGTCTGGCCGCAGCTCTCCAGGGCCTTCAGGATGGCCACTGTGTCGCCGGTGAGGGCGATGTCCACGCCCCAGCGCTTCTGCCCCGCCAGGGCGCCCTTCACGATCTCCAGGGGGGCGTTGTCGCCGCCCATGGCGTCGATAATGATCTTCATGGGTTCATGACCTCTTCCTTCAGGTTTTCAATGACGGCCAGTGACCGCCGGGACAGCTCCGCGTTCTTGTTGCGCTTGCCCTTGACCCGGTAGCCCAGCGGCGGGATGATGCCGAAGTTGATATTCATGGGCTGGAAATCCCCGATGCTGGCGTTGCTGACGTAGAGCGCCAGGGCGCCGATGGCCGTCTCCTGGGGGAAATCCACCGGCGGCTTGCCCTGCAGACGGCGGGCCGTCTCCACGCCCACCAGGAACCCGCTGGCGCAGGACTCCACGTAGCCCTCCACGCCGGTCATCTGCCCGGCAAAGGAGATCCGGGGCTCCGTCTTCAGCCGGTAGTAGCGGTCCAGCAGCCGGGGGGAATCCAGGTAGGTGTTGCGGTGCATCACGCCGTAGCGCAGGTAGTTGGCCTGGTGCAGCGCGGGGATCATGGAGAAGACTCTCTTCTGCTCGCCCCACTTCAGGTGGGTCTGAAAGCCCACCAGATTGTAGATGGTGCCGTCGGCGTTGTCCTTGCGCAGCTGCACCACCGCGTAGGGGTCCCGTCCCGTCTTGGGATCCGGCAGCCCCTTGGGCTTCAGCGGGCCGAAGCGCAGGGTGTCCTCGCCCCGGCGGGCCATGACCTCCACGGGCATGCAGCCCTCGAACACGCCGCTGTCGTCAAAGCCGTGGACCTCCGCCTCCTGGGCGTGGATCAGCTCGTTCCAGAAGGCCTTGTACTCCTCCTCCGTCATGGGGCAGTTGATATAGTCGGGAGTGCCCCTGTCGTAGCGGGAGGCGAAATAGGCGCTGGACATGTCCACGCTGTCAAAGGCCACCAGCGGAGCGGCCGCGTCGTAGAAATGCATGGTGCTGGCATTGCCGAACAGGGCCGCCAGCCTGTCCGCCAGCGCGTCGCTGGTCAGGGGACCGGAGGCCACCACCACCTCGCCCTCGGGGATCTCCGTCACCTCGCCCTCCACCACGGTGACCAGGGGATGGGCCCGGAGGGTCTCCGTCACCAGGCGGGCAAAGCCGTGGCGGTCCACCGCCAGAGCGCCGCCTGCGGGAACCCGGGTGGCGTCGGCGCAGCGGATGATCAGGCTGTCCAGCCGCCGCAGCTCCTCCTTCAGCAACCCCACCGCGTTCTCCAATTGATCGGAGCGCAGAGAGTTGGAGCAGCACAGCTCAGCAAAATACGGCGTCGTATGGGCGGGGGTGGTTTTTTGGGGCTTCATCTCCCGCAGGGTGACCGGGATGCCCCGCTGCGCCAATTGCCAGGCGCATTCGCTGCCGGCCAGGCCGGCGCCGATCACGGTGACGTGCCGTTCCATCTACTTCCCCGCCTTCCTGGTGGTTTTCTTCGCGGTGGTTTTGGCGGTCTTCTTCGCTGCGGTCTTCTTGGCTGCGGTCTTCCGGGTCTTCTTCTCCCCGGCCTTCTCCGCCGCCTCGTCCGCCTTCTTGTAATAGCCCCTCTTTTCCTCCGGGGTGAAATTGCTGCAGCTCTCGTTGATGCAGAAGGGGCGCTTGAAGCCCCGGCCCGCCCGCTTGAACATGGTCTGGCCGCAGACGGGGCAATCGTCCTTCACCGGCACGTCCCAGGTCATGAAGTCGCAGGTGGCGCCGCCGCCGCGGTTGTTGGTGAATTCACAGCAGTAATAGCTGTACTGCTTGCCGCTCTTTTTGCTGACGCCGGTGCGCTTCATCAGCCGTCCGCCGCACTTGGGGCAGCGGCCCGGCATCTGCACCACCAGGGGCATGGTAAAGCTGCACTCGGGGAAGCCGGGGCAGGCCAGGAAGGGGCCGAATCGTCCCTCCTTCTCCACCAGGTTGCGTCCGCACACCGGGCAGATCTCCTCGCTGACCGTATCCGGGATCTTCACGTATTCGCTGAGGGTCGCCTGGTCCAGATGGCCCACGAAGTCGCCGTAGAAGCCCCGCAGGATCTCCTTCCAGGGCGTCTTGCCCTCCTCCACGTTATCCAGCTGCTGCTCCATATGGGCGGTGAACTTGGTGTCGGCGATGTCGCTGAAATACTGCTCCATCCACGCCGTCACCGCATGGCCCAGGTTGGTGATGCACAGATACTTGCCGTCCTTGCGCACGTAGCCCCTGTCCAGAATGGTGGACACCGTGGGAGCGTAGGTGGACGGGCGTCCGATGCCCTGCTCCTCCATGGCGCGGATCAGGGTGGCCTCGGTGTAGTGGGCGGGGGGCTGGGTGAAGTGCTGCCCGGACTGGAACTCCAGCAGGCGGACGCTCTCACCGGGCTGCAGCTCCGGCAGCGGCAGCTCCTTCTCCTCCTTCTCCTCGTCCCGGCTCTCCTCGTACACGGCGGTGTAGCCGGCAAACTTCAGCGTGCTGGCGCTGGCCCGCAGGGCGTGGCGCCCGGCGCTCACCTCCACGTTGACGCTGTCGTACACGGCGTTGGCCATCTGGCTGGCCAGGAAGCGGCTCCAGATCAGGCGATAGAGGCGGTACTGCTCGCCGGTCAGGTCCCCCTTGACCTGCTCCGGCGTCAGGTTGATGTCGCTGGGGCGGATGGCCTCGTGGGCATCCTGGGCGCTGGCCTTGGCCTTGAACTGCCGGTAAGAGCCGGGGCGGTAAGCCGCGCCGTAGCGCTTGTCGATAAAGCTCCTGGCCTCCCGCTGGGCCTCTGCGGAGACCCGCAGGGAGTCGGTACGCATATAGGTGATGAGACCCACGGCGCCCTCGCCGGTGATCTCCACGCCCTCGTAGAGCTGCTGGGCAATGGCCATGGTGCGCTTGGGCGTCATGTTCAGCTTGCGGGACGCCTCCTGCTGCATGGTGGAGGTGGTAAACGGCGGCGTGGGCGAGCGCTGCTTGTCGCTGCGCTTGACGGACGCCACGGAGTAGGGCAGCTGGCGCAGCTCCTGCTCCAGCGCCTCCACCTCCTTCCGGGAGGAGGGCTCGTATTTCCGGCCGTTTTTCCCGTAGTAGTGGACGGTAAAGGCCACGCCGGCCTCATTCTCCAGCAGGGCGTCCAGCGTCCAGTATTCCTTGGCCTCAAAGGCCTCGATCTCGCTGTCCCTGTCGTCCACCATCCGGGCCGCCACGCTCTGCACGCGCCCGGCGCTGAGGCCGCGGCGGATCTTCTTCCACATCAGCGGGGAGATCTGATAGCCCACGATGCGGTCCAGCACGCGGCGGGCCTGCTGGGCGTCCACCAGATCCTGGTCGATGGCCCGGGGCCTGGCGATGCTCTCGGCCACCACCTTCCGGGTGATCTCGTTGAAGGTCACCCTCCTGGTCTTGGCCGCGTCCAGCTCCAGCAGGTGCTGCAGGTGCCAGGAGATGGCCTCTCCCTCCCGGTCCGGGTCGGTGGCCAGATACACGGTGTCGCTGCTCTGGGCCGCCTTTTTCAGGTCGCGGATGATATCCTCCTTTCCCTTGATGGGGCGGTAGTTGGGCTCAAAATCGTTCTCCACGTCCACACCGATGGTGCTCTTGGGCAGATCACGCAGGTGGCCCATACAGGCCTTCACCTGATAGTCCGGTCCCAGATACTTCCCGATGGTCTTCGCCTTGGCCGGGGACTCCACGATCACCAGATTCTTTTCCGTCTGCTTTGCCATACGTCTATTCCTCCTGCGGCAACTCCACGGTCCGGACGAAGCAGCGGGCGCCGCTGGGCCGGACGAAGCCGTCAATTTCCAAAACTGTCAGTGACGCCAGCACCCGCCGTACGGGCAGCCCCGTCGTCTCCGCCAGATCGTCCGTCAGCATGGGACGGTCTGCGGGCAATGCCTTCAAAATGCAGAGCTGATCCTCCGCCATGCTCCGGCGCTGCGCCTCGGTCAGCACCGGCAGAGCCTCCGGCGCCGACGTCTCCGGCACCACCTCCGCCGCCTGGCCCGCCGGCATCTCCGGCAGCTCCTCCCGGCGGCAGCGCAGCTTCAGAGGGAAGCGGCTCTCATACTCGCACAAAATGTCCTCGGCGCAGGTCACCAGTCCGGCGCCGCTGCGGATCAGCTGATTGCAGCCCCAGCTCTCCGGGGCGTCGATGGGACCGGGCACGGCAAACACGTCCCTTCCCTGGTCCAGCGCGGTGTTGGCTGTGATCAGCGCACCGCTGCGCTTTGGCGCCTCCACCACCAGCGCGGCCACGCTGAGACCGCTGATGATCCGGTTGCGGGCGGGAAAGTGCCAGGCCTCCGGTTCCGCCCCCGGCGGGTACTCCGACAGCAGCACGCCGGCCGCCGCCACGTCGCCGTACAGGCGGCGGTTGGCCTCCGGATACACCACGTCCACACCGCAGCCCAGCACGGCTGCCGTCAGGCCCCCGGCCCGCAGCGCGCCCCGGTGGGCCGCCGCGTCGATGCCCTTGGCCAGGCCGGAGATCACCAGCGCCCCGTTTTTGGCCATCTGGTAGCTCAACTCCTCGGCGTTGTGGATCCCGTAGGGCGTGGCCGAGCGGGTGCCCACCACGGCCACGGCCGCCTCCTCGTCAAAGAGAGGCAGCGCCCCTCTGCCGTAGAGCAGGATCGGCGGGTCGAAGATGTTCCGCAGCCGGGCGGGATAGGCTGCGTCGGCCATGGTCAGCACGAACAGCTCCTCCCTGCTGCAGTCGGACAGGATCCGGTTGGTCCGCTCCAGGGAGCGGTCCTTGATCTTCTCCGCCTGCTCGCGGCTGAGCCCCGCCGTCATGGCCTCCTCCGGATCGGCATAGTACACGTCCTCCGGCGAGGAAAAATGGGAGAGGAGCTGCAGCCGGCTCCGGTTGGTCAGTCCCGGCAGTGAAGCAAGCCAAACCCAGTATTTCAATGCCGCCATACGCTCTCTCCTCTCCGCAAAAGCTTATCGGTACATCTCCCACAGCAGCACGGCCGCCGCTATGGCCGCGTTCAGCGATTCGCACGTCGGCTCCATGGGGATGCGCACCGTGGCGTCGCACAGGGCCAGCACCTCCGGCGACAGGCCCCTGCCCTCCGAGCCGATGGCCACCGCCGCGCGGCGGTAGTCCGCCTGTCGGGCGTCCAGCGTATCGTCCCGCAGGGCCGCCCCGTAGAGTGGCAGGCCGCTGCGCTGCAGCAGCTCCTTCAGCTCTTTCGCGCCGCACTGCCACACCGGGCAGCGGAATATTGCCCCCATGGAGGCCCGGACGGTCTTGGGGCTGTAGGGGTCGGCGCAGCCCGGCAGCAGAAACAGTCCGTCCGCGCCGAAGGCGTCCGCCGTCCGCAGTACGGTGCCCACGTTGCCGGGATCCTGCACCCCGTCCAGCACCGCGTAATGCCGTCCGTCCAGTTCGTCGGGCAGCCGGGCGGCGGGCAGCTCACAGAGGAACAGCACTCCCTGGGGCGTCTTCATGGGAGAGACCGCCTCCATCACGGCGTCGCTGACCGCGACGCATTCCACTCCGGCAGGCAGGGGCGGCAGCGCCTCCGGCTCGGTGCAGACCACCGTGCGGATCGGGGCGCCCCAGCGCAGCGCCTCCTCCAGCAGCTTGGGACTGTCGCAGAGGAACCGTCCCGCCTCCCGGCGATAGCTGCCAGACGACGCCAGCGCACGGATATGCTTGACCAGCGGATTGCTGCGGCTGGTGATCCTCTCCGCCATGGCGTCACCCTCCCATTCTTTGATATGTTCTGCATTTTATCCCATTTCCCCGGGTTTTGCAAGCCCTTCTTTTTTAATATGTGTAAAGGCCGTGTCGGAATGACCCGACACGGCCTTATAACGACTGATAAAAAGCGCTGCCGCTTTCTGCGATTATTCTCCGTCCCACTCCTGTACGGCGGTGCCGCCGCTGAGGCCGAAATCGTCCTCCACGGTGCCGGTGTCCCGGCGGAGCATGCTCTCCATCACGCGGATATCGCTGTCCACGTCCATGGCCTCCGCCTGATACAGCTCGTCCAGCTGGTGCTCGAACCCGGCCACGATGTTGTCCATGGTCTTCTCGATCCGGGCCTTTGCCTGGCTCAGGTTGGTGCCGCTGACGCCCGCCTCCTCGAAGTCGGCGTAGCTGTCCAGCAGCTTCTGGGTGGTGGGCAGATAGTAGTTCAGGAAGGTATTGGCCTTCTCCCTGCGGCTGGGGTGCTCCTCGATGGTCTTGAAGATCCGCGCCGTGATCTCCTCCAGCCGGGCGATCTTGGCCGAGAGCTCCGGATCGGAGATCCGGTCGTTGGCCCGCCGGATATTCCGCAGCATCCCGGAGAAGCCCTCCTCCGCCTGGGGCGGCGCGGCGGCAAAGGGCGCCTTGGGCGCCGCCTTCTTCTGGAAATACTCCGCTGCCGCCGCCTGGGTGCGGAAGAGCATATCGTTGGTGTTGTCCACGTAGGCCTCGGGGCCCCAGAGCCCCTTCTCCACCATGATCTCCACGTCCTTCTCCGCCTTGGGCTCGGAGACCTCCGCCGCCTCCGCCAGGCGGTTGATATCCACGGCCTCCTTCTTCCCGGCGGCCTTCAGATACTTGGCAAAGCGCCGTGCCCGGCGCTTCATGCCCCAGCCGCCCAGAAGCAGGCCGATACCGCCTGCCAGCAGGCCCGTGGAGAAGAAGATATCCCGCAGCACCCAGGAAAAGGTGCCGAAGCTGATGGCGTCGCCGATCCCGTCGATCAGCGCGATGGCGCCGATGATGCCCAGCACGGCGCCCACGATCTGCATGGCCTTGCTGCCCTTCTCCCCGTACTGGGGCGTCCGGGTCACGCTGGCCATGACGTTGCCGGCCTTGGACTTGGGCATCTCCTGGGCGCTCTTTTGGGCCTGTGCCGCCTGCTTCTGTGCCTGGGCGGCGGCCTCCCGCGCAGCCTGAGCCGCCTGCTTGGCCTCGGCGGCCTTCCGGGCAGCCTCCTGCCGGGCGTATGTGGAGGAAGAGGTGGTCTTCTTCCTGCCGCTGCCGTCGGACAGCTTGGAGATCAGCAGGATCAAGCCGATGGGCCAGAGACCCGTGATAAACAGTATGGCGATCAGTCCCCAGGAGAACCAGTCGTTATCCGGCTTCCTGTTCTGGTTATTCTGGTTGTTCTGGTAGTTCCCGTCCCCGTAATAGTATGCCATCAGGATCTCGGACCTCCCTTCCCCTTCAGCTTGCGCTTGTTGCCTTGTTCGTCCACGATATAGGTGTGCTCCAGCTGACTGCGCAGATCGCCCACCACGGCGTCCGCGTATTCCCGGCGCAGGGCGTCCCGCTCCCGGATCTCCTCGGCTGTCAGCCCCTCCGCCGTTTTGGCCTTGCGGGCCAGCTCATTGATGCGATCGATCTTTTTCCGGTCCATATGCTCTCCTCTATCCCTCACAGATAGCGTTCCACGGTGATAAACACGCGGCCCTTTTTGGTCGTGCCGCCCACCTCGGTCAACCGGCACTTTCCGGCGCCCCGGACGCTGATCACGTCCCCCTGGCGCAGCAGGCGGTCCGGCTTCTGGCAGTCGGCCCAGTTCACCTGGACCCGCCCCGTCTCCACGGCCTCCGCCGCCTTGCCCCGGCTGGTGGAAAAGCCCACCGACAGCACGCTGTCCAGC
The DNA here is from genome assembly GCA_017427645.1 of Oscillospiraceae bacterium. Taxonomy (GTDB): domain Bacteria; phylum Bacillota; class Clostridia; order Oscillospirales; family Oscillospiraceae; genus Vescimonas. Next base: position 67,840 of record JAFRSI010000152.1, read on the forward strand.
CGCAGGGAGGACACGGTGTCCCGCAGGATCTTCGTCTGCTGCACCGGCACGCTCAGCTCCGACGGATCGATCTCCGCCACCCGGAGGGCCGTGCGTCCGGCGGCGTCCCACTCCCGCAGCAGATGGTCGGCCACGGAGGCGGACACCAGGACGTCAGCCGACTGTTCGGACACCAGTATATCGCCGATCTTTTCCCGGGTCAATCCCAACCCCATCAGACTACCCAAAAAATCCCGGTGGGTCAGCTTGCCCGCCTCGTAAAAGGTGCAGCGCAGGCAGCGGATCGCCTGGGCGTCCGGCTCGCTCTGCCAGTCCGGCAGGAAGTGGATCTGGCGCCGCTCGGCGCCGTCGTAGCCGCCCCAGAGGAGGTAACTCTCCTCCGCTCCCAGCATATGCAGCAGTCTCTCGGCCGCCGCCTGCTCCTGAGGCGACAGGAATTCCGTGCAGACGGGGATATTCCGCCGCCGGCACTGGTCGTATTTGTCCCAGACCCGTCCCAGCAGCAGCCGCTCCTGGGCGTCTGCGGCCGCGCGGTCCAGCAGTTCTCTCTTTTCCATCAGTGCAGCTCCCCCAGATTCTGGGTGTGGTAGAGCCTGGCGTAGGCCCCGTTCTTCGCCAGCAGCTCCTCGTGGGTGCCCTGCTCGGCGATGACGCCGTCCTGGATCACCAGGATCCGGTGGGCCTTGCGGATGGTGCTGAGCCGGTGGGCGATGATCAGCGTGGTGCGCCCGGCGGCCAGCTCGTCAAAGGCGTGCTGGATCCTGCTCTCGGTGACGCTGTCCAGGGCGGAGGTGGCCTCGTCCAGGATCAGGATGGGCGGGTTTTTCAGGAAGATGCGGGCGATGGCCACCCGCTGCTTCTGTCCGCCGGAGAGCAGGGTGCCCCGCTCGCCCACGTAGGTGTCGAAGCCGTGGGGCATGGCCATGATGTCGTCGTAGATCTCCGCCTTCCTCGCCGCCTGGGCCACCTCCTCGTCGGTGGCGTCGGGCCGGCCGAAGCGGATGTTCTCCCGGACCGTATCGGCAAAGAGGAACACGTCCTGCTGCACGATCCCGATGCTGCGGCGCAGGGACGCCTGGGTCAGACGGCGCACGTCCGTCCCGTCCACGGAGATGGAGCCGGCGGAGACCTCGTAAAACCGGGGGATCAGCTGGCACAGGGTGCTCTTGCCGCCGCCGCTGGGCCCCACCACGGCGATGGTCTCGCCGGGGGCCACGTCCAGGGACACGTCGTGGAGCACCTCTGTCTCCTCGTCGTAGGTGAAGGACACGTGGTCCACGGTCACCCGGCCCTCCACGTTTTTCAGCTCCACCGCGTCGGGCGCGTCCTGGATGGAGGGCTGGGTGTCCATCAGCTCGGCGAATCGCTTCAGGCCGGCGAAGCCGCTGGAAAACATCTCGGCGAAGTTGGCCAGCTTCCGCACCGGGCTGACGAAGGTGGAGATATACAGGCTGAAGGTGATGAGGTCGATGTAGTTCATCCGGTCCTTCATGATGAGCCAGCCGCCCACGGCGATGACCGCCACGGACAGGATATTCACGAAGAATTCCATACTGGCCATGAACAGGCCCATCTCCCGGTGGAAGCCCCGCTTGGCCGTCTTGAACACGTTGTTGGCCCCGTCGAAGCGCCGCTGCTGCTCCTCCTCGTTGGCAAAGGCCTTGGTGGTCCGCACGCCGCTGAGGCTGGACTCGATCTCGGCGTTGATGGTGCCCGTCTTCTGCTTGGCCTCCCGGGCGGCCGCGCTCATCTGGCGGCGGCGGTACATGACCACGATCAGCAGCAGGGGGATGATGCACATGACCACCAGGGCCAGCTCCCACCGGATGGTGAACATCACCACCAGGGCGCCCACGATGGTGACCAGAGAGATGAACAGGTCCTCCGGCCCGTGGTGGGACAGCTCCGTCAGCTCGAAAAGGTCGGTGGTCAGGCGGCTCATCAGCTGGCCCGTCCGGTTGCGGTCGTAGAAATCGAAGCCCAGCTCCTGCATGTGCTCAAACAGGTCCCGGCGGATATCGGCCTCCACCCGGATGCCGAAGGTGTGGCCCCAGTAGCCCACCACGAAGTACAGCCCCGCCCGCAGCACAAAGGCCGCCACCACGATGGCCATGACCACGAAGAACACCGTGAACTTCCGCTCCGGCAGCCACTGATACATGGCGGTGCGGGAGACCAGCGGGAAGGCCAGGTCGATAACGGCGATCAGCAGGGCGCAGCTCATATCCAGGGCGAACAGCCCCTTGTGTCGCTTGAAGTATGACAGAAAGGTCCCCAGCAAAGACCGGGAGCGCTTTTTGTTCTGATTCATCGGGAAATCCTCACTTATAACGGTTATAATCAGTAATAAAAGATTATATCATAAGCTCCTATAAAATACAAGACATTCCCTCGGCAAAAAACAGGGGCGGACACCATGTCCGCCCCTGCTTCAGCTTGTCAAAGGCCTCGCAGAGTTCGCGCCGCGCACGGCGCGAAGATATGAGATCGTCATTTCTGACGACATGTGCGTCAGAAATGACACCGCTCAGACTGCGAAGTGTGCGAATTGTCCGCCAGAGGCGGGCAATGAGTGCGCGCAGCAGGCTGCAGCCCTTTGTCAAAAAACGGCAAAGCCGTTTTTTGACAGTCTCAAACAGGGGCGGACAGCATGTCCGCCCCTGTTTGGAATGATGACGCTTATTATTTGCTCAGATACTTGTCGATGGACTTGGCGCCCAGCTTGCCGGCGCCCATGGCCAGGATAACGGTGGCAGCGCCGGTGACGGCGTCGCCGCCGGCATACACGCCCTGGCGGCTGGTAAGGCCTTCCTCGTTGACGATGATGCCGCCCTTCCTGTTGACCTCAAGGCCCTTGGTGGTGCTCTTGATCAGCGGATTGGGGCTGGTGCCCAGGGACATGATGACGGCGTCCACCTGCAGCTCGAACTCGCTGCCCGGCTTCTCCACCGGACGACGGCGGCCGGAGGCGTCGGGCTCGCCCAGCTCCATCTCGATGCAGGTCATGGAGGCCACGCGATCCTCGCTGTCGCCGTTGATCTGCACGGGGTTGTTCAGGGTCTTGAAGATGATGCCCTCCTCGATGGCGTGCTCCACCTCTTCCTTACGGGCGGGCAGCTCCTCCATGCCGCGGCGATACACCACGTACACGTCGGCGCCCAGGCGCTTGGAGCAGCGGGCGGCGTCCATAGCCACGTTGCCGCCGCCCACCACGGCCACCTTCTTGCCCTTCAGGTTCTCGCCGGGGATATGCATGAACATGGGCAGGCCGGCGCCGGAGCCGATGAACACGGCCTCAAAGCCGTACTCCTCCATCAGCTCGTCGATGGAGCAGACCCGGCCGATGACCATATTGGTCTCCACCTTGACGCCCATGGCCTTCAGACCGTCCACTTCCTTCTGCACGATGCTCTTGGGCAGACGGAACTCGGGGATGCCGTACACCAGCACGCCGCCGGCCAGATGCAGGGCCTCGAACACGGTGACCTCATAGCCCTTCTTGGCCAGGTCGCCGGCGCAGGTCAGGCCCGCAGGGCCGGAGCCGATGATGGCCACCTTGTGGCCGTTGGAGGCGGGACGCTGGGGCTGCTCGGTGCTGTGCTCGTTGTGCCAGTCGGCCACGAAGCGCTCCAGGCGGCCGATGCCCACGGGCTCGCCCTTGATGCCGCGGATGCAGTACTTCTCGCACTGGCTCTCCTGGGGGCAGACGCGGCCGCACACGGCGGGCAGGGAGCTGGTGTCGTGGATCACCTGATAGGCGCCCTCATAGTCGTGCTCGGTGATCTTCTTGATGAACTCGGGGATGCGCACGTTCACCGGGCAGCCGGCCACGCAGGGGTGATTCTTGCAGTTGAGGCAGCGGGCAGCCTCGTCCAGGGCCTGCTCCTCGGTATAGCCCAGAGCCACCTCCAGGAAGTTCTTGTTGCGTACGTTGGGGTCCTGGGAGGGCATCTCATTCTTTTTCAGACTCATATTCGGCATGTTACTCGGCCTCCTTCTTGAACAGGTTGCAGGTCTCCTCGTGCTTGCGCAGCTCGAAGTCGCGGTACATCTGGTTGCGCTTGACGGCCAGATCCCAGTCGACCTGGTGGCCGTCGAAGTCGGGACCGTCCACGCAGGCAAACTTGGTCTCGCCGCCCACGGTCAGACGGCAGCCGCCGCACATGCCGGTACCGTCGATCATGATGGGGCTCATGGAGACGGTGGTGGGAACGCCGTAGGGCGCCGTGGTCTTGCAGACGAATTTCATCATGATCATGGGGCCGATGGCAAAGATCTCGTCATACACGTTGCCCTCGTCCAGCAGCTCCTTCAGAGCGTCCGTGACCAGGCCCTTCTGGCCGTAGGAGCCGTCGTCGGTGCAGACCTTCAGCACGCTGGTGGCAGCCCGGAACTTGTCCTCCAGAATGACCACGTCCTTGCTCTTGAAGCCGACCACCGCGTGCACCTCGGCGCCGCAGTCGTGGAACTTCTTCAGCACGGGATAGGCGATGGCGCAGCCGACGCCGCCGCCCACCACGCAGACCTTCTTCTTGCCTTCGGTCTCGGTGGGCTTGCCCAGGGGACCCACGAAGTCCTGCAGGAAGTCGCCCTGCTCCTTGTGGCTCAGCTTTTCGGTGGTGGAGCCCACCGTCTGGACGATGATGGTGACCGTACCCTTCTCCCGGTCGTAGTCGTGGATGGTGATGGGGATGCGCTCGCCCATTTCATCCACCCGCAGGATGATGAACTGACCCGGCTCTGCTTTCCTGGCGATCATGGGCGCTTCGATCTCATACAGGATCACCGTGGGTTTCAGGGCCTCTTTTCTTACGATTCGATACATTCTCCGGATCCCTCTTTCTTTCCCAATTACTTCGTCCCCCGACGAAAAATGTTTGCGGGCACAACAAATTGTGACAGGTCCTCTGTCATTGTTAATATAATATCATACTCTTCCGTCTCCGTCAATTCCCGGATTTGCCAATTTATCGCGGCGGCGGGCCACGATCACGTAGATCAGCACGTAATCCAGGGCCGACAGCGCCAGTCCTGCCGCGATATCGATCACGGCGTGCTGCTTCACCAGCAGCGTGGCGGCGATGATGACCGCGCCCAGGGCCGTGGTCCCCGCCCGCCAGGTCCACCGCCGCAGGCCCGGCGTATGGTATACGGCGAACAGGGCCGACATCACGCCCACCACGTGGACGCTGGGAAAGACGTTGGTGTTGGTGTCGGCGGCGTAGGTGGCGCGGACCAGCCAGGCAAAAAAGTCGCTCCCCTCCACCGCCGCCGGGCGCAGATCCTGCCCGTTGGGGAGCAGAATGCAGAAGACCGTGGAAAAGCCGAAGGTAAAGATCAGGGACCAGATGTACCGCCGGAAGCCCTCCGGGTCCTTGACGATCAGATACAGGCCGATCGTCACCAGCAGCGGCGCCCAGGCGTCGTAGATCACGATGAAGTACTTGCAGAAGGGGATATAGTCGTCAATGGGCAGCTGAGTGGCCCAGTAGTTGTCGGTGATAAAGTGTTCGATGGTGAAAAAGGCCGCCAGATAGCACGGCACAAACAGGCTCCACCACACGTGGCGGTGGGTCCTGACGTATTCAATAACGGTCCTCATGGTCTCCTCCAGAAAAAATGCTCAACGGTCGTAATTTTATCACAACCGGTGAAAAATGCAACCGGCCAGAGAAAAGAATTCACAATTCGTCTATGCTTTTTTCGCCCCGCGTCATTGCCAAAACGCGTTTTTTCCCGTATACTGTAGGAAATTGTCCATAGAGAAAACGGAGGGATCCATATGACTGTACTCCATCGGGAGGATCGCGAGGGGCGGCAGGTGCTGCTGACGCTCCGGATAGACAGGGATACGTGGCAGCAGGCGCTGGACGAGGCCTTCGTCCGCGTCAGGGACCTCTTCCCCGACTGCGCCGACCGGGCCCGGCTGGAGGCCGCCCACGGCGCGGACGCCCTGTACCAGGAGGCGGTCAACGCCACCTTCCCCGGGGCGCTGACAGAGGCCGTCAAGGCCGAGGGGCTCACCGTGGTAGGCGCTCCCGATCTCGAAATCACCGCTATCGGGCCGGATGGCTATACCTTCACCGCCCTGATCCAGCTCTACCCCCAGGTGAAGCTGGGGCAGTACAAGGGGCTGAAGGCGGTCTATCCCCGTGTGGAGCTGTCGGATGAGGACGTCACCGCCGCTCTGGCGGAATACTGCCGGGCCCACGCCATCTCCATCCCCATGCTGCAGGCCGACCGGGGCGACGAGGTCACCCTGGATTTTGAGGGCTTTGTGGACGGCGTCGCCTTTGAGGGCGGCAAGGCGGAGAACTACCCCCTGGTGCTGGGCAGCGGGACCTTCATCCCCGGCTTTGAAGAGCAGCTCCTGGGCATCCGTCCGGAGGAGGAGCGTGAGATCCGCGTCACCTTCCCCCGGGCCTACGCGCCGGAGCTGGCCGGCAAGGACGCCACGTTCCGCGTCAAGGCCCATGCCGTCACCCGCCGGTCCGTACCCGCGCCGGACGACGCCTTCGCCCTCTCCCAGGGCTTTGCCGACGCCGCCGAGCTGCGCCGCTCCGTCATGACCCAGGCCCTGGCCCGGAAGGAGGAGGACGCCCGCGGCGCCTTTGCCGACGCCCTGGTCCAGCAGGTCATCGACGGCATGGAAGTGGATCTGCCTCCGGCCATGGTGGAGGACCAGATCACCGGGCTCATCGCCCAGCTGACCGCCCGCCTCCAGGCCCAGGGCATGAAGCTGGAGCAGTACCTTGAGCTGGGCGGCCTCACCGAGGAGGACCTGCGGGACCAGGCCCGGAGCCAGGCCGAGACCGGCGCCCGCTACGAGCTGGCCATGATGGAGATCGCCCGGCTGGAGAACATCACCGTCACCGAGCAGGATGTGGAACCGGAGTATGAGCGTCTCTCCCGGCGTCACGGCGTCCCCGTGCAGCAGGTCAAGCAGCTGCTTCCGGTCCTGCGTCTGATCCACGAGACCCGTCTTCTGCGGGCCAGATCCGTGGTTGTGGACAGCGCCGTGCGCCTGTAAATGGACAGGAATTGGACAAAAATGGACACGAAAAGCACCTCCGGAGGAGCGTCCTCCGGAGGTGCTTTTTTGCGTCACGCCGTCAGTCAGCCGCGGGCCGGACTCCGCGGAAGGAGAACCCTCCCAACCCGTCGGAAAAGAGTCCCGTCAATCCGCTGCGCATCTGCCAGGCGTGGCCTGTAAAGTATAATGGCATTACATTCCCCTGCTCCAGCAGCAGCCGCTCGGCGTCAGTGAGATAGGCGTCCCTTGCCTCCACGCTGGAGGTGGACGCCGCCATCCGCAGCAGGATATCGTAGGCGTTGTCGTGGAACAGCGCTTTATTTTCCGCCCGCCCCGACTGCCAAATGTCCAAAAATGCCTCCGCATCATTTCTGTCTCCAGAAAAATGGATCAGTGCCGTCCGGAAGGTGCCCCGGGACAGGCTCTCCGCCAGCTCCGCCGGGCTCGCCGGCACCACGGAGGCCGTCAGTCCCAGCTGCTCCCGCCAGGCGGCGCAGATGGCCTCTGCCGCCGCCACGTCGCTTTCCGTGTCTGCGCACAGCACGGTCAAGTCCTTTACACCGCCTGTGATCCCTTCCTTTTCCAGCAGCTCCCGGGCCTGCTCACAGCTCTTTTCATAATCGCTGTTGTCGATACAAATGCTCTCCTCCCGGCGAAACGCGCCGCCGCCGGAGGTGATGACGCCGTCCGGCACCAGACCTGCTGCCGGCGTACGGATCGCCGGCTTCGCCAATTCGGCCAGTCCCGCCCGGTCGATGGCCAGGGACAGGGCCTGCCGCAGCGGGCGGCTCTCCAGTTGCTGCGCCATCTCGTTGACGATCAGCAGCGTGACCTCCGGGCTGGGCACCAGGCGCCAGCCATCCCGCTCCCGATCCAGATTGCAGGCGAAGTCCACCTCTCCGTTTTCCAGCAGAGCGGCGGCCTGCTCCGCCGTGTCGCAATAGCGGATCGTGATGGTATCCGACCCCAGGCGCCGTCGGTCGTAATAGTTCTCTGACGCTGTCAGCGTCAGTACGCCGCCGGTGTAGCCGCCCCAGGCATAGGGGCCGTTGCCCACCAGGGCGCTGCTGCCGGGCAGGTCCGCCCGGCGGGGCATGGTGGCCGCCGCCGTACAAACGACACGCAGGAAATAGGGACAGCGGCGCTGCAGCACCACCTCCAGGGTGGTCTTGTCCCTGGCAAATACCTGCAGCGCGTCGGGATCGCCCGCTCTGGCCCCCTCGTAGCCCGCTACCATGTCCAGCAGATTGCCGTGGAGGGCGCCGGTGCTCTCCGCAGCCAGGTGCTGCCAGGCGTATACGAAATCTCCCGCCTGAACGGCGCGTCCGTCGGACCATTTGACGCCGGTGCGCAGATGGAAGGTATAGGTCTCCGTTCCGTCGGCGTTCTCCCTGCGCTCCCAGTCGCGGGCCATGCCGCCCACGATCTCCGGGCCGTTCTCCCCGGTCTGGAGCCGCAGCAGATTCTCATAGAGATGGACTGCGGCGAGCTCCTCCCCCTCGGAGGCGGCCAGCGCCGGGTCGAAGCTGGCGGGATGCCCCACCACAGCTGCGGAAAAGGCGAAGCCCTCCTGCTGCCGGCCGCAGCCGACCAGGCCGGTCAGCAGACCGGCCAGCAAAAACAGAGCTATGATCCTCGTCCGTCGCTTCATGGGCGTCTCCTTATTCCGGCCACTCCCGCTGGGGGATGCACTTCACCGTCCGGCAGGGGCGGCGCAGCTCCTCCCGGAAGAACTCCGGGTAAATCGTCCTGGTCTCGGCAGCCGGGTCGATCCATTCCAGCCACTCCCGCGTCCCGTTGGCGGCCCGGCTCCGGCACCGGGGCTCAAAATCCGCGGGCACCTTCATGTAGTAAAAAAGGGAGATCTCATGGATGCGGCTGCCCTGATACGGGCCCTCCCCAATGAAAAACACCTCGTGGACAAAGCCCAGGCGGTCCACCTCCAGAGCGACTCCCGTCTCCTCCCGGACCTCCCGCACCACGGCCTCCTCCATGGTCTCCCCGAAGTGGACGCGGCCGCCCACGGAATAGAGGCAGCTCATACCCTCGTTGGCGGCCATCAGCACCTTGCCGTCACGCAGGATGATGGCGCCGACGCGGACGTTCAGAAGCCCCTCTCCTGCAGGCAGCGTCAAGTCGATCTCCTTCATGCGTTTTCCTCCAGCGGCGTCACGCGGCCGTCCTGTTCCAGCCTGGCCGGGATCACGTGGCTGCGGGTGGCCCGTACCAGGGAATCCAGCCGCATGCGGCTGGGGAAATCGCCCAGCAGCGTGTAGGCCACGCCGTGCTTCTTGGCCCGGCCGGTGCGGCCGATGCGGTGGATATAATACTCGTTCTCCTCGGGCACCTCAAAGTTGAACACCGCGTCCACGTCGTCCACGTCGATGCCCCGGGAGGCCACGTCGGTGGCCACGAAGATACGCAGCTTGCCGTCCCGGAACCGCTGCATGATCTCCTCCCGCTTCTTCTGGGGGATGTCGCCGTGGATGCACTGGGCGTCCAGGCCCCGCATCTGCAGGAACTTGGCCAGCCGCTCGGTGCTGCCCTTGGTGTTGCAGAAGCAGATCACCCGGTCGTAATTCTCGGCGGCCAGGATCCGGGCGATGGCGTCCACCTTGCCGTCAAAGGGCACGTCGATGCGGTACTGCAGGATGTCCGGCTTGTTCTCCTTGGTGGCCTGGACGGTGATCTCCTCCGGATCGCGCTGATAGACCCAGGAGATGTCCATGACCTCACGGGAGATGGTGGCGGAAAACATGCCCAGATTCTCCCGGTTGGGGATCTTGTCCAGGATCCGGGTCACGTCGTGGATAAAGCCCATATCCAGCATCCGGTCCGCCTCGTCCAGGATCACGGTCTTCACCGCGCCCAGAGTGACGGTGCGGCGCTTCATATGGTCGCTGAGGCGGCCCGGTGTGGCCACCACGATCTGGGGCCTGCGCTTGAGGGCGTTGATTTGCTTGCCGATGGGCTGGCCGCCGTACAGGCACACCAGCCGCACGCCCTCGTGATATACCGCCACGTCCCGCAGCTCGTCGGTGATCTGGAGGGCCAGCTCCCGGGTGGGGGCCAGGATCACCGCCTGGATCGCCTCGCTCTCCGGGTCGATCCGCTCGATGATGGGGATGCCGAAGGCCATGGTCTTGCCGGTGCCGGTGGGGGCCTTGGCGATCACGTCCCTTCCCGCCATCATGGGCAGGATGCACCCGGCCTGGACCGGGGTGCTGATCTCATAATGCTTGTTCTGAATGGCGCGCAGGGTGGCCTCCGACAGGCCAAACTCCTCAAAGCGCGCGCCCTGGGTGACTTCCATAGCGTGTTCCTCGTTTTTCTTCATAATATAACGGGTTACATTATATCACGGCTGTCAATACGGGAAAAGGCCGGCGGAAAACTCCGCCGGTCTTTTATGACTGTCAAAAAACGGCTATGCCGTTTTTTGACAAATGGCTTACAGCCTACTGCGCGCACTTATTGTGCGCCCATGGCGCACAATTCGCACACTTCGTAGTCTGAGCGGTGTATTTTGCCACGTACACGCCGCGGCAAAATACGATCTGACTCCTTCGCGCCTGCGGGCGCGAAATCTGCGAGGCTTTTTGACAAGCTGAAAAGGCCGGCGGAAAGCTCCGCCGGCCTTTTGGCATGGGCAAAAATGCAGATAGATAACTCCTCTTACTTATGAGGCACGTGCCAGATCATATCGGCATACTGGGCCACGGCCCGGTCGGCGGCGAAGATGCCGCTGCGGGCGATATTGTGGAGGCTCATGGTGTTCCAACGGTCCCGGTCGCCGTAGGCCAGGCTCACCCGCTGCTGGGCCTCGCAGTAGCTGGGCAGATCCGCCAGCAGCATATACTGGTCGGCGGGACTGTCGGTGATATAGAGCAGGCGGCGCCACAGGTCCTCGTAGGTCTTGCCGTCGGAGAAGCCGGTCCGCAGCTGATCCACCACCCGGCGCAGCATGGGATCCCGGTTGTAGAGCAGCTGGGGATCGTAGGTCTCCTTCAGGCGGGCCACCTCCTCCGCCCGCAGGCCGAAGAGGAACATGTTCTCGTCGCCCAGGACCTGGTGCATCTCCACGTTGGCGCCGTCCAGAGTGCCCACGGTCACGGCGCC
>JAFRSI010000022.1 GCA_017427645.1 Oscillospiraceae bacterium
ACGAAAACGCTTCTGTTCCGGTTGGGGTATGTGGAAAACCCCGCGGATCGGAAGTTCGACGCTCTGAACGTCATCAACAAGGATCTCGCTCACCGGATGATGCAGGACCTCTCCTCCGAGGCGCAGTTTGACACGGCCTTCGACGCTCTGCGGGCGTACTGGGCAGCGCTCCTGTCCCGCTTCACGGTACAGAGCGGCCAGGAAAAGCTGGTCCGGATGGTAAACATCTGGAACCAGTATCAGTGCATGGTCACCTTCAACATGAGCCGCAGCGCCTCCTACTATGAGAGCGGCACCGGCCGCGGTATGGGGTTCCGGGACAGCTGTCAGGATCTGTTGGGCTTCGTGCACCTGATCCCCCAGCGCGCCAGGGAGCGCATCATCGACATTGCGTCCATCCAGTTTGCCGACGGCAGCACCTATCATCAGTACCAGCCGCTGACCCGCCGCGGCAACGCCGACATCGGTTCCGGATTCAATGACGATCCTCTGTGGCTCATCGCCTGCACCTGCGCCTACATCCGCGAGACGGGAGATTTCTCCATCCTGGACGAGCCCACGCCCTTCAACAACGAGCCGGGCACGGAGGTCCCTCTGCTGGAGCATCTGCGGCGCAGCCTGAACTACACCGTGACCCACCGCGGCCCCCACGGGCTCCCCCTGATCGGACGCGCCGACTGGAACGACTGCCTGAATCTGAACTGCTTCAGCCTCACCCCCGGTGAGAGCTTCCAGACCTGTTCCAATTTTGAGAGCGGCAAAGCGGAAAGTGTATTTATCGCCGGCATGTTCGTGAAATACGGTGCCGAATACGCCGCCCTGTGCGACCGGATCGGTCTGGCCGACGAGGCCGCGGACGTCCGCCGGTCGGTCCAGGAGATCGAGAACGCCGTCCTCTCCCACGGCTGGGACGGAGAGTGGTTCCGCCGGGCTTACGACGCTTTCGAGCGCCCCATCGGCAGTCAGCTGAACGACGAGGGACGGATCTACATCGAGCCCCAGGGGTTCTGCGTTATGGCCGGCATCGGCGGCGCAGACTACGGGCGGCGTGCCCTGCGCTCCGCCGTCTCTCTGCTGGGCAACGAGTTTGGTCTTGAGGTCCTTCACCCCTGCTACTCTGAATACCACGACTATCTGGGTGAGATCTCCTCCTATCCCCCGGGCTATAAGGAAAACGGCTCCGTCTTCTGCCACAACAACCCCTGGGTGATCCTGGCGTTCTGTGCCGTCGGAGACGGGAACGGCGCCTTTGACCTCTACACCCGGCAGGCGCCGGCCTATATCGAGGACAAGAGCGAGATCCACCGCACGGAGCCGTACTGCTACAGCCAGACCATAGCCGGCCGCGCTGCCCGGACTTACGGGGAAGCCAAGAATTCCTGGCTCACCGGCACCGCCGCCTGGTCCTTTGTGGCCGTCAGCCAGGGTATCCTGGGCATCCGGCCCGACTACGACGGTCTGGTCGTGGATCCCTGCCTGCCCGACCATATGGACGGCTTCCGGGTCAGCCGCGTGTTCCGCGGCACCCGGTATGACATCATCGTGCGTCGGGGGGCGCAGAAGGGACTGGTCGTGGACGGCCGTCCCGTGACGGGCAATACGGTCCCCCTGACCGACGCCCCCTCCTGCTCCGTGACCCTCACCATCTGACCCGTTCCCAACGGACAGCAAGGCCGCGCCCTGCCAGCTGGCAGGGCGCGGCCTTTGCAAAAAGCCGTGCTGCCACTGGATTTCATCCCCTTGTTGTGGTAGAATGGATCATAGCATAGAGGCAGCGGCGCCGGCAGGGCGCGGAAAAACGGCAACACGGCAGAAAAGCCGCGCCGCCGCATCACAAGGAGGAAACGCCATGGAACATCGTCTTGTCATACGAAAGGCAGAAAAGTCGGACTACCCGTTCATTCTGCGGGTGAACCGGGAAAACGTGGAGGTCCTCTCCCCCATGGACGAGGACCGGCTGAGCAAGCTGGCCGAGCACGCCGAGCTGGTGCTGCTGGCCGAAGTGGACGGACAGCCCGCCGCGTTTCTGATCGCGCTGCGGGAGGGTGTGGGGTTCTACGATAGTGAGAACTACCTCTGGTTTTCCAGGAACTACCAGCGCTTCCTCTACATCGACCGCGTGGTGATCGACGAGCCGTACCGCCGGATGGGCGTCGGAAGAGCTCTGTACGAGGCCGTGTTCCGGCGGGCAAAAGAGACCGGCGTCCCCTACGTGACGGCGGAGATCGACACGATCCCCTACAACGCGGCAAGCCTCGCCTACCACGAAAAGAGCGGTTTCCGGGAGGTGGGCCAGCAGTTCGTCCGCAGCCATACGGTCAAGGTATCTCTGCAGGCGGCAGAGGTGCATTGACAGAGAGTTTTCGGGAGGTCTTGGTCTTGTTGGATTGCATTTCCGTCAGCAACATGCGCCAGAGCGACGCGCAGACCATTGAAAAATACGTGCCCAGCCGGACGCTGATGTACCGCGCCGCCATGGGCGTTTTCCTGGCGGTGGAACGATGGCAGGGGCGGATCACCATTGCCGTCGGCTCCGGCAACAACGGCGGCGACGGCTACGCCCTGGCATACATTCTCAAGCGCCGCGGCATTGACAGCCGCGTGGTCACCCTCAGCGACAAGCGCTCGGACGACGGGGCGTTTTTTGCCGAAAAGGCTCTGGCGCTGGGCGTTAAGGTATCTCCCTATACACCCGGCTGTTTTACAGGCAGCGATATTATCGTCGACTGCCTGCTGGGCACCGGCTTCCAGGGCGCCGTCCGCCAGAGCTATGCGGACGCCATCCGGGAGATCAACGGCAGCGGCGCCTGCGTGGTCAGCGTGGACATCAACAGCGGCATGAACGGCGACACCGGTCTGGCCGCCATTGCGGTGCGCTCCGACCTCACGGTGACCATCGGCTACGTGAAAAACGGCCTTGTCGCCCCGGAGGCCCGCCCGTGGATCGGGCGGCTGGTGTGCGCCGATATCGGCATCGTACTGGATCGGGAGGAGAACAAGCTGCTGGCCCGGTCTGAATGGAACGACCGGTATGCCCATCGAGAGAACTGTTTTCTGGCCCCCGACTACCTGGACGTGCGCCCCATAGACGCCGCCGGGTTTGACCTGGCGTAAGCAGCTCGCCCCACACAGCGATGACCGCAAAAAGGCCCCTGCAGATCAAATGATCTGCAGGGGCCTTTTCTTATTTCTTTCCTCGCTGCGCGTAATCCTTGGCGATCTCGGCGCTCCAATTGCCGTCAATTGTTTTTCCTTTACGGAGCTTGCCGATCGTCTGGCTCACCACGGCGAAGTTCAGGCTGGTGCCGGCCCCGTCGCACTCGTAGCGCACAGCCCGGTCCTCCCGGATCCCGAAGGTGCGGGCCGCCTCGATGGCGTCCATGTTGGCCCCCAGGAAGAGAAACTCCCAGCCGTACTTCTCCTGCTGCTGCTTCACCATCTGCTGCACCTGGGCATAGGTATAGCGGCGGCTGGCATTCTCCATGCCGTCGGTGGTAATGACGAACACGGTCTTGCCGGGCCGATCCTCCTCCCGGGCGTACTTGTGGACGTTGGCGATGTGGCGAACGGCGCCGCCGATGGCGTCCAGCAGGGCGGTGCAGCCGCCCACCCGGTACTGCCGGTCCGTCATGGGTTCCACCCGGCGCACGTCCACCCGGTCGTAGACCACCTGGCTCTCATTGGCGAAGAGGACGGCGGAGAGCAGGGCCTCGCCCTCCTCCCTCTTCTGCTTCTCCACCATGGCGTTGAAGCCGCCGATGGTGTCCGCCTCCAGCCCCGCCATGGAGCCGCTGCGGTCCAGAATGAATACGATCTCGGTCAAATTCCTGTTCATGATGATTCCTCCTTCAAAAGATAAGCGGTTTCCCTGTTTCCGGTATTACCATACCAGAAACGGAGAAACCGCAGGTCCCCTGTCAGTTGACATTTTTCTATTTTTTCAGATTTGTCTTCAGCAGCGGCAGTCCGCAGTCGTACAGGGCCTCGTTGATAAACTTGACGTTGTAGGTCTGCCGCTCGATGTAGTACTGGATCACGATGTCCATTTTGCTGCTGCGGGTCAGGGCGTAACCCGCCTTCCCCAGCAGGAGCTGGGTCTGCGCCAGGTCCAGCTTCAGCCCGATGGCCAACTGCACGGCGGTGTCCTTGGTGGGCTGATAATCCCGGTTGCTGATGATCTTGTGGAACAGCTGGCGGCTGATCTCCGCCCGGCGATAGACCACCGAATCCTTCTCACCGCCCTCCTGCAGCAGGTGCAGCAGGTGCTCCGTGAAGGTGCTCTCCTTCTGCTTGAGATACTCGGCCAGATCCCCGCTGATAGGGGCGATGCCCGCGCCCATGGCGGCGTTGCTGTCAGCCTTTGCGGAGGTTCTTCGTTTGAAGCCGACTGCGTGTACGGACAGCGCGGTCCCTGCATCCTCTTGGGCGCATTCCGCCGCCTGACATGTCAGCGCCGCATCTTCTCTCCGGCGGCGGGCCCCGTCGGGCCGTTCCTTCCGCTCCTGTTCTGCGGCGTAGTTGTCGTCGATATAGCTCTTCAGATCCGCAAACAGATCACTGGCGGCGGAAAACGCCTCGCTGTCAAAGAGCACCAGATAGATCCGCATCCTGTGGCGGAGGGAAAACTCCGAGATGGCCTGGATCGCCGCCAGCAGCGCGCTGTCGTGGGGGAAATCGTAGGATCCGGCCCCCATCAGCGGGAATGCCACAGACCGGCACCGCAGCTCCAGGGCCAGATTCAGCGCCGCATCGTACGCCTTGCGCAGAAGCTCCCTCTCGCGGCAGTTTCCCCCCTGCCAGACGGGGCCCACCGTATGCAGCACGTACCGCGCGTGGAGCCGGAAGGCCGGCGTGGCGGCGGCGCTGCCCACGGCGATATCACCGATCCGCCTGCGAGCCTCCAGCAGCTCCGGTCCCGCCGCCCGGTGGATGGCACGATCCGTCCCGTCGCCGATCACCGGCCGGGGATTGGCCGTGTTGACGATGGCGTCCACCTTCATCCTGGTGATATCGTTCCGCAGGATCTCGCATGGCATGTGCGTTCCCCCCTCTGCAGATTCTCCGGCTCGCCCTCCCGGACCTCTCTTTTTTGTTATAATACCACACTTCTCATCCGTTTTCCACGGTTTGCTGCGGAATCCCGCACAAAGTGCAGATTCCGCTTGATTTGTATGGGAAACCGTGTTATATTAGGGAGCGCCGCCGCTCCGCCGCGGCCGGCGCAAATCCGTGAGTTCGAAACCATCCTCACGTAAAACAAAACTAAGGAGAAAACTTCATATGCAACGCAAAAAGACGCTCTTTATCGCCCAGGCGGCCATTATCGCCGCCATCTACGTGGCCTTGACCTACGCCTTTGCCCCATTTTCCTTCCGGGAGATCCAGGTCCGCATTTCCGAGGCCCTGACCATTCTCCCGGTATTTACCCCCGCCGCCATTCCCGGCCTGTTCGTGGGTTGTCTCCTGGGCAACATCCTGGGCGGCGCCGTTCTCCCCGACATCATTTTCGGCAGTCTGGCCACGCTGATCGGCGCGTTCTTCACCTGGAAGCTGCGCAAGGCCCACCCCTTCCTGGCTCCGGTGCCCCCGATCCTGTCCAACGCCCTGATCATCCCCTTCGTGCTCCGCTACGCCTACCAGATCACACTGCCCATCCCCATGATGATGCTCACCGTGGGCATTGGCGAGGTCATCTCCTGCGGCGTCCTGGGCCTCCTGCTGTACTACGCCCTGCGCAGCCGCAAGGACGCGATCTTCCGCATGCAGGAGGACTGAACAGCGGGCAGCTTGGACGGAGGAGCTGTACGGTATATCAAGCAAGCCGACGGACATTGCCCGTCGGCTTGCCGTTTATCTGCCTTTTCCGCCGCCCCTCCCACTTTTCGCCGGCTCAAGCGGTAAATCCCTTGCCAGGCTCATGGATCTGTAGTAAAATAATAATGTTAGCCCAGCTTCGGGCGATCATACCACGGGAGGATAGAAAAATGGATATTTACGACGAGATCGAGCTGCAGGATTGTCCCTATTGCCGGGGCGCGGGCCTGTTGGAGGAGGAGGGCGGCTGGTGCTGGTACGTCACCTGCATGGACTGCGGCTCCCAGACGGCCCCTATCGCCTACCGGACGCCGGAGGCCCGGCTACAGGCCGCCCGGGACGCCGCCCATCTGTGGAATATCGGAAAGGTCATCTCCTCTTCTGTGGGGGATTGAGGGCGGGGCAAAACCGCAAAAAAAGGGCGGTGCCCGTCCCCAAAGGGATTGACAGCCCACCGCCCGAATGATAAACTGGACGTACAAAAAAGCGGTGAACGGCTGTATGAACGGCCGTCTGCCCGGTTATAGTTTCCGCCACAGATCGACAGACGATAATTGAATCGGGATCGGTTGATTGGTCCGAGAGAGACCGTACTGCGTACGGCGCCGAAGGGGAATGCAAAAACTCTCAGGCAAAGGGGATCGGATCAGGACGAGACTTCGGAGAGTGCGCCTTGCGGCGCACGCCAAAGGGGCAACCGGAGAGCGCTGGAAGCGGCGCCGGAAGGGAATCTCTCAGGCAAAGACGGAGGCAAAAAGACTCAGGGGTCTTTTTGCCTCTTTTTATTATGTGATCACAGCAATCACTGGCTTGACAATAACAGAACGCGAAAGGAAGGAAAAACATGAGCGAACTCAAACGCACGCAGCTCTACGAGGTGCACGTGGCCGCCGGCGCCACCATGGTGGATTTCGGCGGATGGGACATGCCCGTCCAGTACCCCACCGGCATCGTCGCGGAGCACCTGTACACCCGGCACTTCTGCTCCCTCTTTGACGTCTCCCACATGGGCCGTCTGCTGATCGACGGACCGGACCGCGTGGCATTCCTGCAGCACGTCCTCTCCAGCAACGTGGACGCCCTGGATCTGAACACCGCCCAGTACTGCATCATCCCCGCCGCCGACGGCAGCGCCGTGGACGACGCCTACCTCTATCGCTACGAGGAGGAGCGCTATCTCCTGGTGGTCAATGCCGCCAATACCGACAAGGATCTGGAGCACCTGCAGGCCATTGTCAAGGACTATGACTGCACCATCACCAACATCACCTCTCAGTGGGCCTCCATCGCCGTGCAGGGCCCCAAGAGCAAGGAGCTGCTGACGATCCTCTCCGGCGGAGAGGCCGTCACCGAGCCCATGAAGAATGCGCTGAACACCCTGGAGCTGGAGGGCCATCAGGTCCGCGTGGCCAAGACCGGCTACACCGGCGAGCCCCTGGGCTACGAGGTGTTCATCCGCTCCGAGGAGGCCGCCTGGCTGTGGAACCGCCTGATCGAGCTGGGCGCCAGGCCCGCCGGTCTGGGCGCCCGCGACACCCTTCGCCTGGAGGCCGGCATGCCTCTGTACGGCCATGAGATGGGCGTCGATCCCGACGGCGTGCCCATGCCGATCTTCGCCGTTCCTCTGGCCAAGTTCGCCGTCAGCTTCTCTGAGCGCAAGGGCGACTTTGTGGGCCGCGCCGCTCTGGAAAAGCAGAGCGAGGCCTTCAAGCGCATCCAGAACCGGGACTTCTCCGATCTGACCGACCTGCCCAAGGTCATCAAGCCCATCGTGCTGCTGGACCGCGGCGTCATGCGCGCCGGCATGCCCGTCTATCGCGGCGATGAGCAGATCGGCTGGGTCACCAGCGGCACCATGGTCCCCTACTACAAGTCCGAGGGCGAGGGCCTGGAGACCGTCATCACCGACGAGGTGGCCAAGCGCGCCATCGGCACCTGCTACATCGCCAGCGACGTGCTGGTGGACGACGTGGTGGAGGTAGACATCCGCGGCAAGCGCCTGAAGGCCGCCATCCCCGCTCGCCACATGAGCGTCACCGCTCCTCCCTACGCCCGCCCCCTGATCTACGGCGTGGAGCTGGCCCAGCGCGAGATCAGCACCGACGAGCGCCCCGTGCGGGCCCTGGAGCTGCTGAAAAAGGCCGAGCAGAACCACGTCTGGCGCCAGAAGCAGTGCATCAACCTGATCCCCTCTGAGAACACCCCCAGCCGCGCCGTGCAGCTGCTGTGCTCCTCCGATCCCTCCTGCCGCTATGCCGAGCACAAGAAGGTGGTCCCCTTCTATGACAAGGACATCTTCTATTATCAGGGCACCAAGTTCATCGATGAGGTGGAGCAGCTGGCTGTGGAAGAGCTGCGCAAGTACTTCGGCTGCACCGAGGTGGAGACCCGCGTCATCAGCGGCCAGATGTCCAACATGGCCGTGTTCTCCGCCCTCATGGACTGGAAGAACCGCCTGGACCGCAAGCATGAGGCCAAGCGCCTGGGCTACGTGCTGAACAACCACATCATCAAGGGCGGCCACCTGTCCGCTCAGCCCATGGGCGCGCTCCACGATTACATCGCCGTGGATCCCGTCACCGAGCGCAGCGCCGTGGTGAACTTCCCCGTCTGCAAGGACAACATCTTCAAGATCGACGTGGAGGAGACCAAGAAGGTCATCGAGCAGTACCGCCCCGAGTTCATCATCTTCGGCAAGAGCATGGTGCTGCACAAGGAGCCCGTGGCCGCCATCCGCCAGTTCGTGGACGAGCAGAAGATCCCCACCACCATCATGTACGATATGGCCCACGTGCTGGGCCTGGTGGGTCCCTACTTCCAGCAGCCCTTTGCCGAGGGCGCCGAGATCGTCACCGGCTCCACCCACAAGACCTTCTTCGGTCCCCAGCGCGGCGTCGTCGCTGTGAACTACAAGGAAGACGATCTGAAGTACGGTCTGTGGGAGACCATCGAGCGCCGCGCCTTCCCCGGCAGCGTGTCCAACCACCACCTGGGCACCCAGCTGGGTCTGCTGATGGCCGCCTATGAGATGAACTATTTCAAGGACGAGTATCAGAAGAACATCATCGAGAACGCCAAGTACTTCGCCAGGTGCCTGAAGGCCCAGGGCCTGAATGTGTGCGGCGATCCCGCCATCGACTACACCGAGACCCATCAGGTCATCGTCTCCGTGGGCTACGCCCAGGGCGCCGAGATCGCCGAGCGGCTGGAGCGCAACAACATCATCGTCAACTACCAGGCCACCCCGGACGAGGAGGGCTTCACCGCCTCCGGCGCCCTGCGCATGGGCATGAGCGAGATGACCCGCTTCGGCTTCGGCAAGAAGGAATTCGAGCAGCTGGCCGCCATCATGGCCGACTGCATCCTGCGCGGCAAGGACGTCAAGGAAGACGTCATCCGCCTGCGCAGCAACTATACGGAGATGAAATACTGCTTCTCCGACGACGAGTTTGAAACTGCTTTGGCCGGCTTTGCCGCCAAGGTTGGCTTCTGATCCCACAAACCCAAAACAAATCATATAAATTGGAGGTATTATCATGAATTGTCCTGCTGAACTGAAGTATTCCCAGTCCCATGAGTGGGTCCGCGAGGAGGACGGCATCACCCTCATCGGCATTTCCGACTTTGCCCAGGACGCCCTGGGCGACGTGGTGTTCATCAACCTGCCCCAGGAGGGCGACGACTGCACCGCCGGCGAGGCCTTCGGCGACGTGGAGTCCGTCAAGGCTGTCAGCGATCTGGTGAGCCCCGTGACCGGCACCGTCTGCGCCATCAACGAGGACCTGCTGGACGCCCCCGAGCTGCTGAATCAGGATCCCTACGGCGCCTGGATCATCAAGGTGGAGAACGTCACCGACACCGAGGAGCTGCTGGACGCCGCCGCTTACGAGGCCTTCTGCGCCACCGAGGGCTAACGGAGGAAAACCATGAGTTACGTACCTTCCACCGGCGAGCAGCGCCAGGAGATGCTGCGGGCCATCGGGATGCAGGACTATCGTGACCTGTACCGCGACGTGCCTGCGGAGATGTACCTGGACCGCCCGCTGGACATCCCCGAGGGGATGAGCGAGCTGGAGGTCAACCGTGCCATGTCCGCCATGGCCGCCCGGAACACCGTGTTCCCCACGGTGCTCCGGGGCGCCGGCGCCTATGACCACTATATCCCCAGCATCGTCAAAACCGTTCCCAATAAAGAGGAATTCCTCACCGCCTATACCCCCTATCAGGCGGAGATGAGCCAGGGCGTGCTCCAGTCCATCTTCGAGTACCAGACCATGATCTGTGAGCTCACCGGCATGGACGTGTCCAACGCCTCCGTCTACGACGGCGCCACCGCCGCCGCCGAGGCCGCCGCCATGTGCCGCGACCGCAAACGCCGGGTGACTCTGGTCAGCGGCGCCGCCCATCCGGACGCCATCAACACCATCCGCACCTACTGCTACGGCACCGGTGACGAGATGCGCGTGGTCCCCATGAAGGACGGCAGGACCGACATGGACGCCCTGCGCGAGATGCTCACCCCCGACGTGGCCTCCTTCTACCTCCAGCAGCCCAACTTCTTCGGCCAGCTGGAGGACGCCGACGCCATCGGCGCTCTGGTCCACGCCGCCGGCGCCATGTACGTGATGGGCTGCAACCCCATCGCCCTGGGCATCATGAAGACCCCCTTGGACTGCGGCGCCGACGTGGCCGTGGGCGAGGGCCAGCCCCTGGGCATGCCCATCAGCTTCGGCGGCCCGTACCTGGGCTACATGGCCACCACCACCAAGCACATGCGCAAGCTGCCCGGCCGCATCGTCGGCGAGACGGTGGACCACAGCGGCAACCGCGCCTACGTCCTGTCCCTGCAGGCCCGTGAGCAGCACATCCGCCGCGAGAAGGCCAGCAGCAACA
>JAFRSI010000023.1 GCA_017427645.1 Oscillospiraceae bacterium
GCTCCGACAACATCGTGTTTTTCGGCGGGGCCGGGGTGTCCACCGAGAGCGGGATCCCCGATTTCCGCAGCGTGGACGGCCTGTACCACCAGAAATTCGCCTATCCGCCGGAGACCATGCTGAGCCACAGCTTCTACGTGCGCCACAAGAAGGAGTTTTTCGACTTCTACCGGGCCAAGATGCTGGCCCTGGACGCCATGCCCAACGCCGCCCATTTGAAGCTGGCGGAGTGGGAGCGCGCCGGCAAGCTGAAGGCCGTCATCACCCAGAACATCGACGGGCTCCACCAGAAGGCGGGCAGCCGGGAGGTGCTGGAGCTCCACGGCAGCGTCCTGCGCAACTACTGCGAGCGCTGCGGGAAGTTCTACGGCGTGGAGGCCGTGGTGGAGAGCGACGGCGTGCCCAAATGCTCCTGCGGAGGCGACATCAAGCCGGACGTGGTGCTCTATGAGGAGGGGCTGGACGAGGACGTGATGGCCCGGGCGCTGCGCTACATCCGCCAGGCGGACATGCTCATCATCGGCGGCACCTCCCTGGCCGTCTATCCGGCGGCTGGGCTGGTACACTACTACCGGGGCCACAAGCTGGTGGTCATCAACAAGGGTGAGGTGGGCCTGGGCCTGGGGGCCGATCTGGTGATCGACGGACCCATCGGCCAGGTGCTGAGCCAAGTATAACACGGCGGGCGTGTCCGCGCAAGGGGCGGAGCGCGTGATAAATGTGTAAAGCTGATTTGCTTTGCAGAAGGCGCTGGAAAAGGATTTCACGGAAAGGATCGCCGCGGCGTTGCCGGAGGCGGAGAGAACAGCCATGTTGATGAGAGAGGAACAGAGCCGGCTGCTGGACAGCATGCTGGAGATGGGCGACCTGCTGCTGGAGTCCGGCGGCGAGATCAGCCGGGTGGAGGACACGCTGGAGCGCATGGGCATGGCCTACGGCGCCCGGCGGGTGGAGGTGTTCGTCATCACCTCCATCATCAGCATGACACTGGCCTTCCCCGACGGAGAGCCCATCACCGAGACGCGGCGCATCCACTCCAGCGGCAGTACGGATTTTTACAAGATGGAAAAGCTCAACGCCCTGAGCCGCCAATGCTGCGCCCAGCCCCTGCCCCTGCCGGAGCTACAGGAGAGAATCGACCGCATCGCCGCCGGACACAAGCCCTTCCCCTTCGTCCTGTGGGGCAGTATTCTGGTGGGCGGCGCCTTCTCCGTGTTCTTCGGCGGGACGGTCTGGGACGGGCTGACGGCAGGAGTGTTCGGCGCGCTGGTGTGCCTGCTGCAGAGCAGACTGGGCCGCACCAAGCTGAACACCGTGGCCTTCAACCTGCTGGTGTCGCTTCTGATCGGCCTGGGCGTCGGCCTGACCACGGCGGTGATCCCCGGACTCCATATGGACATGATCCTTATGGGCGACATCATGCTGCTGATCCCCGGTATCGCCATCACCAACGCCGTGCGCAACATGCTGGTGGGGGACACCATCTCCGGCGTGGTGCGGCTGCTGGAGACGGTGATCTGGGCGGCTGCTCTGGCCGGCGGCATCATGGTGGCGCTGGTGATCCTGAACGCGCTGCGCTGAGAGGAGGGGAACGGAATGAAGGAATCTGTGGTCCAGCTGATCATGGCGCTGATCGGCGGCGTGGGCTTCGGCCTGCTGTTCGGCATGCATCCGCGTCATCTGCTGCCCTCCGCCCTGGGCGGCGTACTGGCCTGGGGCATCTATCTGGGCATGATGAAGCTGACGGAGATCGAGTTTCTGGCCTGCCTGGTGGCCGCTTGCGTCGCCGTATTCTATGCCGAGATGCAGGCCCGGCTGCGCAAGACGCCTGCTACCCAGTTCGTCATGGGCGGCATCGTGCCTCTGGTGCCGGGCGGTTCCCTGTACCGGGCCATGAGCTGCGTGGTACGGGGCGAGATGGAGGCTGCCCGGCAGTACGGCTCCACCACGCTGCTGTACGCCCTGGCCATTGCCGGGGGCATCAGCATCGTTCTGGCCCTGCGGGAGCTGCAGACGAAGAAACAATAAGCAGCTGCAAAACGCCCGTCCGCCCGGAGCGGACGGGCGTTTTTTCGACAGAGCGCACATTTTTCCGACGATACTTGACAGAAGACCGCCGCCTGCTTATGATGGGGTCAGTACGGCCCGCGCGGCGGGCCACAAGGAGGAGAGAGCATGAAAAAGAGCCTGCAGGAGATCCTGAAGCTTTGTGAAGAGAAAGAGATCCGCATCGTGGACTTCAAGATGACGGACATCGACGGGCGCTGGCGCCACCTGAGCATCCCTGCGGAGCGGCTGAACGAGGACACCATGACGTACGGCGTGGGCTTCGACGGCTCCAACTACGGCTACGCGCCGGTGGAGAACAGCGACATGGTGTTCGTGCCGGATCTGGACAGCGCCACGGTGGACAAGTTTGCCGCCATCCCCACCCTGAGCATGATCGGCGACGTGATGGTCATCGACCGGCCCGCCAACCGGCCCTTTGACCAGTACCCCCGGAACGTGGCCAAGCGGGCCGCGGAGTACATGCGGGAGCAGGGCATCGCCGACACCATGGTGGTGGGCCCGGAATACGAGTTCTACGTATTCGACGGCGTCCGCTATGAGAACACCGCCCTCAGCGCCGGCTACCAGATCGAGTGCCGGGAGGCGGAGTGGAGCGCCGGCCGGTCGGGGAACAACAGCGGCTATCAGGTGAGCCACAAGGGCGGCTACCACATCAGCCTGCCGCTGGACGTGACCAACGACCTGCGCAGCCAGATCACCCTGGATCTGGAGGACTGGGGCGTGAAGGTCAAGTACCACCACCACGAGGTGGGCGGCAGCGGACAGCTGGAGGTGGAGGTGGAGCTGGGAGAGATGACCGCCATGGCCGACGCCACCATGGCTGCCAAATACGTCATCAAGAACGACGCCATGGCCTTCGGCAAGACCGCCACCTTCCTGCCCAAGCCGGTGGGAGGGGAGGCCGGCAGCGGCATGCACGTCCATATGCTGCTGCTGAAGGACGGCAAGCCCCTGTTCTATGACGAGAACGGTTACGCCCAGCTCAGCGAAACGGCCATGCACTTTATCGGCGGCCTGCTGGCTCACGCCGCCTCCCTGTGCGCCATCACCAATCCCGCCACCAACTCCTACAAGCGCCTGGTGCCCGGCTTTGAGGCCCCGGTGACCATCGGCTACGCCATGGCCAACCGCTCGGCGGTGGTGCGCATCCCCGCCTACGCCAAGTCCCCCATGCACAAGCGCTTTGAGCTGCGCAACCCCGACGCCACCTGCAACCCCTATTACGCCTTTGCCGCCATCCTGATGGCCGGTCTGGACGGCATCAGGAAGGGCATCGATCCCCACGCCAACGGCTGGGGCCCCTTCGACTGCAACCTGTACGACCTGCCGGAGGAGGAGAAGGCCAAGCTGGGCGGTCTGCCCGGCACCCTGGGAGAGGCCGCCGACGCCCTGGAGCGGGACCACGATTATCTCACCGAGGGCGGCGTGTTCCCGGAGCGGCTCATCGAGCTGCTGGTGGAGCGGGCCCGGGCCGCAGAGGAAAAGATCGCCCGCCTGCCGCACCCGGCGGAGTTCATTATGTACTACGATCTGTAAAGGTATACTGCTTTATGATATTATTGAAAATGCCGCCCCGTCGGGGCGGCATTTTTCGGCTTGTGGCGGAGCAGGAGCGTATCGTCCTACCGCCGGCCCAGCTCCCAGAAGGCCACGGCGCTGGCGGCGGCCACGTTCAGGGAGTCCACCCCGTGGGACATGGGGATGCGGACGGTGTAGTCGCAGTCGGCAATGGTGCCGTCGGCGAGGCCGTCGCCCTCGCTGCCCAGGACGATGGCCAGCTTCTCTTGGGCCCGCAGCCGGGGATCGTCCACGGAGAGGGAGTCCTCCCGCAGGGCCATGGCCGCGGCGGCGAAGCCCATCTCCCGCAGACGCTCCAGGCCCGGGTGGGGCCAGTCGTGACAGTCCTCGCCCAGGAAGGTCCAGGGGATCTGGAACACGGTGCCCATGCTGACCCGCACCGAGCGGCGGTACAGAGGATCACAGCAGGAGGGCGTCAGGATCACGGCGTCCATGTTCAGGGCGGCGGCGCTGCGGAAAATGGCCCCCACGTTGGTGGGGTTCATCACGTTTTCCAGCACGGCGATGCGCCGGGCCCCGGCGCAGACCGACTCCGCCGGGGGCAGGGGACGGCGGCGCATGGCGCACAGGACGCCCCGGGTCAGCGGATAGCCGGTGAGCTGCGTGAGGATCGGCAGCTCTGCGGTGTAAAGGGGGATATCCTGACAGCGGCGTACCACCTCGCGGGCGGCGCCGTCGATGTGCTTGCGCTCCATCAGCAGGGAGACGGGCTGGTAACCCGCGTCCAGAGCCCGAAGGATGACGTTGGGGCTCTCGGCGATGAACAGGGGTGTGGCGTGCTGGTCGCGCCCCTGGAGCTGGCGCTCCGTCAGCCGGGCGTAGGCGTCCAGCTCCGGGGCGGTGAAGTCGGTGATCTCGATGATCCGGGCCATGGGCGGGCCTCCTTTTCGGGGATGCTTCCATTTTACATGGGGCGGCGGCGGATGGCAAGGGAAAAATGGTTGCCAGCGGGGGACGGGAGGGGTATAATGACATATCATGGCGACAGGAGGAACGGCAATGAACATCGATCCCGTGCGATACAGCGGACGCCCCGCAGAGCGGCGCAGCGAGCCGGAGGAGGCCATCTACGACAAGCTGGCGGAGCTGCACATCCCCTTTGACCGGGTGGATCACGACCACGCCGACACCATGGAGGACTGCCGGCAGATCGAGGCCACTCTGGGCGGGAAGATCTGCAAGAACCTGTTTCTCTGCAACCGGCAGCAGACGGACTTCTATCTGCTGCTGATGCCGGGGGACAAGCCCTTCAAGACCAAGCACCTGTCGGCCCGGCTGGGCTGCGCCCGCCTCTCGTTTGCCGACGCCGACCACATGGCAAAGTATCTGCACACCACGCCGGGCTCCGTCTCCGCCCTGGAGCTTCTCTTCGACAGGGAGGGGAAGGTGCGCCTGGTGGTGGATCAGGATCTGCTGGACCAGGAGGATTTCTGCGGCCATCCGGGCTTTTCCACCTCCACGCTGCGTATGGCCCGGACGGACCTGCTGCGGTATGTGGAGGCCGTGGGCCATCCACCCACGGTGGTGGACCTGCCCACGGAGTGAGGAATACGATAACAAAAAAAGGATCGTCCCGGGGGGACGATCCTTTTCCTTATGGGACGAATCAGCCGATCAGCCGGCCGCAGAACAGATAGCAGCGGGCGAAGTAGGGCTCGGACAGGGAGCGGATGGCCACGCCGGTGATGGAGCCGGCATGGATGAAGCGTCCGCCGCCCAGGTAGATGCCCACGTGGCTCAGGCCGCCGGTGGTGTTGAAGAACACCAGGTCGCCGGGACGGCGCTCGCTGTCGCTGACGCGGCGGCACATGGCGTACTGGCCGGTGACGGCGTGGGGCAGGTTGTAGCCGAAGTGGCCGAAGACCCGCATGGTGAAGCCGGAGCAGTCGATGCCACGGTAGCTGGAGCCGCCGTAGACGTAGCGGGTGCCGATGTAGGTGCAGGCGTAGGCCACCAGATCCTCCAGGATCATGCTGGTGGCGGCGGTGCCCTCGTAATCCTCGTAGTGGACGGGCTCGCAGTCCGCCACGGGGAGCAGGCCCTCCTGGCCGTCAAATTCCACGCGGTAGAAGCCGTCGGCCAGGTCCAGCAGGCGGGCGACCTTGCCGCCGGCCAAGGTGCGGATCACCTCGGGCTCTTCGGTGAGCGCAGCGTTCTCTTCGGTTTCCTCGATCTCCGCATCCTCGGCGGCATCGGCGCGCAGAAGGGCGGCCTCGTCAGCGGTGACGATCACGCCGTCGTACTGCACCAGAACGGCTGCGTCGGCAGCGGCCTTCAAAACGGATTCGTTCTGCTGCTGCGTCTGCTGCTGTTCCTCCTCGCGCATGCACTGGAGGATGCGGACGGTGAGCTGCAGCAGGGACAGGGGCAGGGCGGGGGTCTCCTCCTCGTCCAGCAGCTCCCAGCTGCCGGGGAGGCGGATGGCGCCGGCATCCATGGCCACGGAGGCGCCGGAGCTGAGGCCGGAGGCGGACAGGGTCTCCCGGGCGGCGGCATAGCCGCTGTCGTCGTTGGGGTCGGCAAAGGCCACCACCACGGTGGAGAGCACCAGGCAGAGGGCCAGAAGCAGGGCGGTGAGTCTACGTGACATAAGGTTACAGGTTCCTTTCGAGGGTATGGTTTTTCAATCTGCCAGGAAGTATACCACAGAATTCTCAAAAAAGCTACATAAAAATTACAAAATAATTACAAACTTTTCGGAATGGTAAAAGAATCGTCCTGTCACTTTTTCCAATGGGCACAAGGAGGTATCTCATACAAGCCCGGGCGCATAGAAATAAGCCCGTATGGAGCCGGACGGAGAGCCGGCGGGAAAGGAGAGGGCGTATGAGACGATTCCTGAGGGAGAATCAATTGATCCTGTGGCTGCTGCTGGGGATCCTGGCCGGGTGCCTGGCGGGGGTGATCTGGCCGGAGATCCGCAGCGGCGACCAGGTGGTGCTGCGGGGAGCCACCCGGCTGGAATTCCTGGGGACCCTGTTTATCAACATGATGTTCTGCGTGGTGGTGCCGCTGGTGTTCTTCTCCATCGCCTCGGCCATCGCCGGCATGGGCAGTCCCCGGCGGGCCGGGAAGCTGATGGGCGTGACGGTGCTGACCTTCCTGGCGACAGCGGCCATTGCCGGGGCGCTGACCTACGGGGTGTGCCGCGTCTTCTCGCTGACGGCGGGACACTACGAGGCCATGGAGGGGGCGGTGGACCAGCCTCTGAGCGCGGCGGATCTGGTGGTGGGCTTTTTCACCAAGCCGGACTTTGCCGAGCTGCTGAGCCGCCGCGCCATCCTGCCGCTGATCGTGGCGGCGGTGCTGTTTGGCTTCGGCGTCCAGATGGCCGGCGGAGCCGCCACGGCCACGGCCCGTTGGATGCGGGATATGACGACGTGCATCATGAAGACGGTGCGGATCATCACCTGGTACGCGCCGGTGGGCTTCTTCGGCTTCTTTGCCGCCCTGGTGGCCTCCTACGGGCCCCGGCTCATCGGCGACTACAGCCGGACGGTGCTGGTCTACTACGTGCTGAGCTTTGCCTATATGCTGGTGTTCTTCCCGCTGTACGCCCGGTTCGGCGGCGGGAAGGGAGCCGCCCGGCTCATGTGGAGCAAGCTGCTGCGCCCGGCGGCCATGGCCTTCGGCAGCTGCTCCTCCGTGGCAACCCTGCCCACCAACGCCGAGGTCTGCGCCGAATCCGGCGTCAGCTCGGAGGTGGCGGATATCGTGCTGCCCCTGGGGGCCACCATGCACATGGACGGCTCGGCCATGTCGGCCATCATCAAGGTGGCGTTCCTGTTCGGCATCTTCGGCCAGAGCTTCGGGACGGGGAAGGCCCTGCTGGCTATCGTGGTGGCGGTATTCTCCTCGGTGGCCATGTCCGGCATCCCCGGAGGCGGCGGCACCGGGGAACTGGTGATCTGCTCCATCTTCTTCCCGGGTCAGCTGGCGGTGGCGTACCCCATCGCCGTTGCCCTGGGCAATCTGGTGGATCCGCCGGCCACCATGGTCAACGCCGCCGGGGATTACGTGGTCTCCTTCATCGTCAGCCGCTTCGCGGACGGCCGGGACTGGCTGCATCGGCAGAACGGCGGAAAAAGGGATGAAAAAAAGCAAAATTGACACTTGACAAGGCGCAGCAGGGTGGCTATAATAGCATCTGCTGACGCGCGAGTGGTGGAATTGGCAGACTCGCTAGATTCAGGTTCTAGTGTGCATTACGCACGTGCGGGTTCAAGTCCCGCCTCGCGCACCAAAAAAAGAAACCTCTTTTGTCTACCAGGGCAAGAGAGGTTTTCTTGTTGTATTGCGGGGGCGAATAAAGTATAATCATCTCAACAAACCGGGATTTGAAGAGGTGAAAACATAGTGGATACTGATACCTTGCTGTTTTTTGATAAGAACC
>JAFRSI010000024.1 GCA_017427645.1 Oscillospiraceae bacterium
GGACGCTCTGCGGGCGGTGCAGATCCCCACGGTGGAGGTCCATATCTCCGACATGGATCAGCGGGAGTCCTTCCGCCGGGTCAGCTACGTCCGTCCCGCCTGCGTGGCCGCTATTATCGGACACGGCGTACAGGGGTATCTGGAGGCCATGGACCTGCTGCTCTCCCGCGAGGTCACGCCATGACGGTGACTATCCGCCCATCCCGCGCCGGGGGGACCGTATCCGCACCGCCCTCCAAGAGCGGGTCCCAGCGGGCGCTGCTCTGTGCCGCTCTTTGCCGGGACGGACACAGCCGTATTCGCGGCCTGGCCTTCTCCGATGATATCCTGGCCGCCATTGACTGTCTGCGTGCCCTGGGCGCGCACATCGAGCAGCAAGGCAACCATATGGAAATCACCGGCGTCTCACCGGAGCGCTTTCCGGCGGGCGCTGTGCTCCCCTGCCGCAGCTCCGGCACCACGTTGCGCTTCCTGATCCCTTTATCTCTCATATCTGACAAGGATATCAACTTTACAGGTTCCCGCCAGCTTTTCAGCCGTCCCCTGTCAGTATATGAGGAGATCTGCCGCCAGCGCGGCCTTCGCTTTTTCCTATCCGGACAGCGTCTGACGGTGCGGGGGCCGCTGGCGCCGGGAGCTTTTCAGGTACCGGGCGACGTCAGCAGCCAGTTTATCAGCGGTCTGGCCTTTGCTCTGCCCCTGCTGACGGGAAACAGCGTCGTCCGGGTCCTGCCGCCCCTGGGCAGCAAGCCCTATCTGGACATGACACTGGATATGCTGGACCGCTTCGGCGTGGCGGCGTGGTGGGAAGACGGCTGTCTCTCCCTTGCCGGCGGCCAGCAGTATCGCCCCACGGATCTGACCGTGGAGGGCGACTGGTCCAACGCCGCCTTTTTCCTGGCGCTGAACGCCCTGGGGGGAGACGTGACTGTTACAGGCCTCTCCGCAGACAGTCTCCAGGGGGATCGCGCCGCCCCTGCCTGTATCGACGCCCTCCGCCGGGGGACCCCCACCCTGGACCTGTCCGACTGTCCCGATCTGGGACCCGTTTGCATGGCGCTGGCCGCCGCCCTCCACGGGGCCGTTTTCACCGGTGTCAGGCGCCTGCGCTACAAGGAGAGCGACCGTATCGCCTCCATGACGGAGGAGCTGGCCAAATGCGGCGTCGCGGCACAGGCGGATGACGACAGCGTATTCATTCCCGGCGGCGCGCTGGCGGCGCCCTGCGCCCCTTTCTCCGGCCACGGAGACCACCGGATCGTCATGGCGCTGGCCGTTCTGGCCACGCTGACCGGCGGCGTGATCCGCGGCGCGGAGGCCGTAAGCAAGAGCTGCCCCGACTTTTTCGACGCGCTGCGAAAGCTGGGCGTCTCATGCCTCGAATCAGCAGAACGCCCGTAAGGAGGTGCCCGTATGGACATGATTTTTGACCGCAAGCTGCCCATCCCCATGGAGACAAAAGAGATGTATCCCCTCTCCCCCGCTCTGGCGGAGGTGGTGGCACGGCGCGCCGGAGAGCTGCGCCGCATCCTGGACGGGCGCTCGGACAAGCTGCTGCTCATCATCGGCCCCTGTTCGGCGGACCGGGAGGACAGCATCCTGGATTACATCGGCCGGCTGCGGAGAGTGCAGGAGCAGGTGGAGGACCGCATCTTCATCATTCCACGGATCTACACCAACAAGCCCCGTACCTCCGGCGACGGCTATATGGGGATGCTCCACCAGCCGGACCCGGACGAAAAGCCGGATCTGTTCAAGGGCATCGCCGCCATCCGGGAGCTGCACATGCGCGTTCTGCGGGAGACCGGCTTCTCCTGCGCCGACGAGATGCTCTATCCGGAGAATTTCAAGTATCTGGACGACCTGCTGGCCTACGTGACCGTGGGTGCCCGGTCCGTGGAGGATCAGCAGCACCGGCTCACCGCCAGCGGCGTGGGGATCCCGGTGGGCATGAAGAACCCCACCGGCGGCAGCATCGACGTGCTGCTCAACGCGATCACCTCCGCCCAGCACCCCCACAGCTTCATCTATCGGGGCTGGCAGGCCCATTCCCTGGGAAATCCCTACGCCCACGCCATCCTCCGGGGCTACGTGGACAAGCACGGCCGGTCCGTGCCCAACTACCACTATGAAAACCTGATGCAGCTGTCCGAGGCCTACACCCGGCGGGAGCTGCAGAATCCCGCCGTCATCGTGGACACCAACCACGCCAACTCCGGCAAGCAGTATCTCCAGCAGATCCGCATCGCCCGGGAGGTCATGCTCAACCGCCGCTGGAGCGGCGAGATCCGCCGGCTGGTCAAGGGCCTGATGGTGGAGAGCTATCTGGAGGACGGCGCCCAGCCCATCGGCGGCGGCTGCTACGGGCAGTCCATCACCGACCCCTGCCTGGGGTGGGAGAAGACGGAGCGGCTGATCCTGGAGCTGGCAGAACAGGCGTAACGTGGAAATAAAAACTTCCCCGAGGGAGGCATTTTGTGAGAAAGCTGCCTCCCTCGGCCTTTTTTGCGCAACGTTTCTCAACCATTGGTTGTTTTATTTCCTAACAGTTTCATATGGACTGTTTCGCACCGGACTTGTATAATACAGTCGAACCGGTTCTCAGAATAAGTACAAGGAGAATTCTTATGAATATCGGAGCTAAAATCAGATTTCTGCGAAAAGAGAAGCGCGTGACGCAAGAGGAACTGGCAGAGTATCTGCATATTTCTCCACAGGCGATCAGCAAATGGGAAACGGGTTCGTCCTGCCCCGACATCGATTTTCTGCCTAAGCTGGCCATCTTTTTCGGCACCTCGCTGGACAACCTGCTGGATTTTAATCAGAGCCAGGTAGACGCGGCGGTGGAAGCGCTGGTAGCGGAGAGCGGCCGAGGGGGAAAGGACCCCGCTGCCTCCGAGGCCTTTTTGCGTAAGGCACTGGAGAAATATCCCAACAACGACCTGCTGCTGACTTGCATTTTGGAGGATATGCAGGAGCAGAATGCCGACAGGTCCCGCAGCGCGGAAATCATCGAGATCGGCGAGCGCATTCTGTCCTGCTCAAAGGACGACGAACTGAGAATCAACGTGCTGCGCATTCTGGCGGAGACATACCATGCCATGGGGGAACAGGCCATGGCCGAATTCTACCTGGCCAAGATCCCCGGTCTGCATTTCCTGTACTACGAAATCGCTGCGGCGATCAAGCGAGGCGGGGAACGCATCGAAAATGCCAGAAAAACCGAAGATCTCTGCATCGATAAGCTGATCTGCGCCCTCTGGATGCGGCGCGAGGAGGCGGACGGCCCAAAGCGCGCAGAGATCGATCGTCAGGCCCGTGAGATGTTCGCGTTTTTCAAGAGTTACCCGCATTATGCTCATATTGCAGAGATCATGGAGGGTCTTTGGAACGAAGGAACGATCATGAAGATCTATCAGTGACGAGCATCGGATTTTGCACTCCAAAATCCGAATCAGAGCGACAAAACAGGCGTGACCGCAATGGTCACGCCTGTTTCATATCCTGTTCAGCCGGTAATCATCTGCCTCAAAGCGCCTTCCCTGCGGCGTGTGCTCCGGCCGGGGAGTTTCTTTCAGCGGCAGGCGCAGTAGTTGCGGGCGCTTGTGTAGTCGGTGGGCGTCTCCACGGTGTTGGGCGGGAAGAACTCGTTGACCGGGAAGGCCACGCTGCGGAACAGGCCGCAGGGGTCCTCCTGATCGTTGCTGGGACACTCGGTCCGCGGGATGCAGTAATCGTAGACCGGGATCAGCAGCTGGGTGTCCCGCTCCAGCCGCACCAGGGAAAACTGGCCCAGCGTCACGTAGTAGCGGCGCTCGTCACCGTTGTCCAGCATCAATTGGCCGGAGAAGCTGTCGGCGATAAAGCCGGGGATCTCCGTCAGAGGCACGTCGGTGCCTACGCTGTGATCCGCCACTCGGGTGTCCAGCACAATGGGATCCACGGCCTCCACCACCGCCACCGGCAGATTGCTGCGCATGGCGCCGGGGACGTCCAGCTCCTCCACCACCGTGTCGGAGGTAAAGATCTTGGCGTTGCCCTCGCTGCCGAAGAGGATGCAGCGCTTGTCAAAGACGCACAGCCCCTCGGCGGCGGTGTAGCGGGGCGCCCCGGTATAGACCTGCAGGTTCACCCGGTAGAAAAAGCGCATGTCGATGGAGTAAAAGCCCCGGTTGAAGGTGACCGGCTCCACGTCGGTGTAGACGTACAGCAGCTCCGCCGTGCCGCCCTTCACCATCTGTGACGTGTTCAGGATCGCACGTGACTCGGCAGTGGGATAGAAGCGCAGATCCTCCACGCAGTCCTTGTCCCTGCAGCTGTCGAAGATCTTTCTCGTATGGATACAGACGGATTCCCGGACGTTTTCCAGATCGTTCACCGGGCCCGGCATCACGTTTTCAGGCATGGTATGACCTCCCGTTTTAAGTATGAAGGTGGGACCCTTCAATCCAGTGTATGCCGGGAGGCGGCGAGTGTGAAAAGAGGCCCCGGCTTCGTCAAGCCGGGGCCTCTTCCCTGTTCAATTCATTCTTACATACGCCAGACAGCCCAGGCTTGACACCTCGGCAAAGCCGTTGGCCTCATAAAAGCCACGGGAGCGCGGCACGTCATCCGTCAGCAGTGCCATCTGGTAGACGTTTGGAAACCGCTCCACCAGAGCGGTCAGCAGCGCTGTGCCGATTCCCTGACGCTGGAAATCCGGATGGACCAGCAGATCTTGAATAAGCACAGTGGAATAACCATCGCCTACCGCGCGGATCACGCCCACCAGATGCCGGTCTTTCCAGGCAGCCAACGTGCAGAGGGAGTGTTCAAAAGACTTCATCAGCATCTCGGGGCGGCTGGTATAATTCGTCCAGCCCACCGCGGCATATAGGGGCAAGATATCATCTGGCGAACAGTCTTTATAGGCAGTTATCCTGTATTCCAATTCGTTTTCTCCTTTCAGATCATAAAAGGAATACGGAATCAACAGTTTAATACACCCATCTGTATTTCTCCCTATTTTTCCCGGACCACCACGTTCTCCGGCCCCAGCCACTCCCGACATTCCTCCAGCAGGGCCGGATGGTTGAGACACTTGCCGCCCAGGAGCTTGCCGGTGTCGGCCACCCGGATCTTCACGGGGGTCTCTCCCTCGAACATGGTCATGACCAGGTTGATATGGCGGAAGGCCACGCTGTCCACGCTGGGGACCCGCAGAAAGATGGCGGCAGTCTCTCCGGTCGGGGCCGGCTTCGGCTGCGGCGCGCTCCCCGTGATCTGCTGCAGCGGATAGACACTGTCGCACATGATCTGGGGCGGCTTCTCGTCCCGGACAGACAGGCGGCCCTTGACCACCACGGGGGTGTTCACCTGCATATAGCTGCCGCAGGTCTCTATGACACGGTTGAAGCAGAGCAGCTCGATAGAGGCCAGCTCGTCCTCCACGGTCACGTAGGCCATCAGGGAGTTGTTCTTGGTGGTGCGGGTCTTGCTGGAGGTGACGATGCCGGCCACGGTGATGTTCTGCCCGTCGAAAAAGCGGATGGGCCCGTCCTCCCGGGCGAAATCGTCCATCACGTCGTGGATGGAGGCGGCGCCGGCGCTTCTGGCTGCGTTGCGGTAGTCCGCCATGGGGTGACCGCTGAGGTAGAGCCCGGTGGTCTCCTTCTCCATGAACATCAGCTCTGTGGCGGTGTATTCCGGGATATCCGGCAGCTCGATCTGCCCGTGGTCCGAGGCGGTCTGGGCGGACGTCATGCCGAAGAAATCCAACTGCCCCTCCACGTTGTGGCGGCGGCTGTCGGCAATGCTGTCCAGCACCTTTTCGTATACGGATATCAGCTGGGAGCGGTGGACGCCCAGGGAGTCGAAGGACCCGGCCTTGATGAGGTTTTCCACAGCCCGCTTGTTCATGTCGTTACAGTCGAACATCCGCTGGCAGAAATCCTGGAAGGAGGTGAAGAGGCCGCCGCTCTCCCGCTGGCGCACCACGGACTGAATGAAGCCCCGCCCGATATTCTTGATGGCGACCAGGCCGAAGCGGATACCGTCGTCCTCCACAGTAAAACGGTCATAGGAGCGATTCACGTCCGGCGGCAGCAGACGGATGCCGCAGTTGCGGCACTCGGCGATATACTCGGCCACCTTGTCGGTGCTGTCCAGCACGCTGGTCAGCAGGGCCGCCATATACTCCTTCACGTAGTGGCACTTGAACCAGGCGGTCTGATAGGCCACCACGGCGTAGGACACGGCGTGGGCCTTGTTGAAGGCGTAGTTGGCAAAGTCGTAGATCTCGTCGTAGATGGATTCGGCCACGTCCGCGGGGATGCCGCCCGCGGCGCAGCCCCTGATGTTTCGGGACGGGTCGCCGTGGAGGAAGGCTCCCCTCTCCTTCTCGATATCCTTGACCTTCTTCTTGCTCATGGCCCGGCGCACCATGTCCGCCTGGCCCAGGGAATAGCCCGCCAGCTGCTGGAAGATCTGAATGACCTGCTCCTGGTAGACAATACAGCCGTACGTGACGTCCAGAATGGGCTTGAGGGACGGGTGCTTGTAGGAAATCAGCCGGGGGTCGTGCTTGCAGGCGATGAACCGGGGGATGGACTCCATAGGACCGGGGCGGTACAGGGCGATGATGGCGGTGATGTCCTCGATATTCTCCGGCTTCAGCCCCATGCACACGCCGGTCATGCCGGAGGACTCCATCTGGAACACGCCGGAGGTCTTCCCCTCCGTCAGCATCTTGAACACCGCCGGGTCGTCCATGGGGATCTTGTCCAGGGAGAAGTCCGGCTGACGGCGGCGCACCATCTTCACCGCGTCGTCCAGCACCGTCAGGTTCCGCAGGCCCAGGAAGTCCATCTTCAGAAGGCCCAGTTCCTCCAGGGTGATCATGTTGTACTGGCAGACGATGGCCTCGTCGTTCCGGGCCAGGGGCACGTACTCGTACACCGGGCGCCGGGTGATCACCACGCCGGCGGCGTGGGTGGAGGCGTGGCGGGGCATGCCCTCCAGAGCCTTGGCGGTGTCGATCAGGCGGTGGATCCGCTCGTCGCCCTCATAGAGGTCGCTGAGCTGCTTACTCAGGCGCAGGGCGTCGTCCAGTGTGATGTGCAGCGTGGCGGGCACCAGCTTGGCCACCACGTCCACCTCGGCATAGGTCATGTTCAGCGCACGGCCCACGTCCCGGATGGCGCCGCGGGCGGCCATAGTACCGAAGGTGACGATCTGTGCCACGTGGTCGTCGCCGTACTTCCGGCGCACGTAGTCCACCACCTCGCCCCGGCGGGTATCGCCGAAGTCCATGTCGATATCCGGCATGGAGACCCGCTCCGGGTTGAGAAATCGCTCGAAGTACAGGTTGTAGCGCATGGGGTCGATATCTGTGATATGCAGGCAGTAGGACACCATGGAGCCGGCGGCGCTGCCGCGGCCCGGGCCCACGGGGATGCCCTCGTTTCTGGCGTAGCGCACAAAGTCGGACACGATGAGGAAATAGTCGGTGAAGCCCATCTTCTCGATCATATCCAGCTCGTAGGCCAGCTGCTTGCGGTAGGCGGAGTTCTCCTCCCCGTACCGCTCGGCAAAGCCCTCGTCGCAGAGCTTGCGCAGATAGGTGGGCGAATCGTAGCCCGGGGGCAGCTTGAATTCCGGCAGGTGATACTTGCCGAAGGTGAACTCCACCTGGCACCGGTCCGCGATCCGCTGGGTGTTCTCCACCGCGTCGGGATAGGCGGCAAACAGCTCCTCCATCTCCTCGGTGGAGCGGAGGTAGAAGTTCCGGGGCTCGTAGCGCATGCGGTTCTCGTCGTCCACCGTCTTGCCCGTCTGGATGCACAGAAGCACGTCGTGGCTTCCGGCATCCTCACGGCGCAGATAGTGGGCGTCGTTGGTGCATGCCAGGGGGATGCCCGTCTCCTGATGCAGGCGCAGCAGGCCGCGGTTTACCGTGGTCTGATCCGCGATGCCGTGATCCTGGAGCTCCAGGTAGAAGTTGCCCTCCCCCAGGATCTCCTGCATCTCCAGGGCGTAGTCCTTTGCCCCCTCGTAGTCGCCGTTGAGAATGCGCCTGGGGATCTCGCCGGCCAGGCAGGCGGAGAGGCCGATCAGTCCTTCGGCGTGTTCCCGCAGCAAGTCCAGATCGATGCGGGGCTTGATATAAAAGCCCTCCACGTAGGCCTGGGAGACCATGTAGGAGAGGTTGCGGTAGCCGGTCTCGTTCCGGCACAGCAGCACCAGGTGGCGGGATTCGCTGTCAAACTCATGGATCTTGTCGAAGCGGGTACGCCGGGCCACATAGACCTCGCAGCCGATGACCGGATGGATCCCCTCGGCCTTGCAGGCGCGATAAAAGTCGATCACGCCGTACATGGCGCCGTGATCGGTGATGGCGATCGCCGTCTGCCCCATCTCCTTGACCAGCCTGGGTAGGTCGCGGATACGGCAGGCGCCGTCCAGCAGGCTGTATTCCGTATGCACATGCAGGTGTGCAAATGCCATGGCTTACTCCTTTTCCAGTTCCTTCAGCATCTCGTCCAGCAGCTTTACCGCTGACACTATCAGGGTATCGCAAAAAGCGGTCTTCTCCGGCGAGCCGTCCGCCACGCCCGCCCAGGTCAACAGATCGGCGCAGTTCAGGCAGCCGCATCGCTCCTGAAAGCGGCGCTGGAATTCCCTGGTCAGCGCGGAGATACGCTCCTTGCCCGCCAGGCCGTTTTCCAGGGTGTGGGGGTATTTCATCCCCAGTACCATCACGGCGGCGCTGACGGCGCCGCAGAGGCCGCCGTACTTGATCCCGCCGCCGAAGCCGCCGGCGATACCGGATATCTGTTGGTCGCTCAGGCCCACCACGTCTGAAAAGGCGCCCAGAACGCTCTGGGCGCAGTTCATGGCGGCGCCGTGCCAGGTCAGTGCCCTGGCGCAGCGTTCATCCAGCGTCATCTTCTTCCGCTCCTTTCGCCAGATCCATCAGCTTGCGGATCCGGTGGTTGATGCAGGACTTGCTCACCGGCGGATCACAGCGCCCCGCCAGCTCCTGCAGGGAGAGCTCCGGATACTCCATCCGCAGCCGGGCCGTCTGCCGCAGCTTCTCCGGCAGATTCTCCAGCGCCCCCCTCTTTTCCAGGGCGGCGATGGCCGCGCACTGCTCCCGGGCGGCGTCCAGGGTCTTTTCCATGTTGGCCATGTCGCAGTTGGTGGCCCGGTTGGCGCCGTTGCGGATCTCCTTGTCCACCTTGGCCGTCATGATGTCCATGGCCGCCACCGGCGCGCCGATGGAGGTCAGCAGATCTTCAATGTGCTCGGACTGCTTGAAATAGATCACGCTGTTGGCGCCGCGCATGACGGTGTGAGGCGCAAAGCCCATCTCCGTCAGCAGAGCGGACACCTCCCGGCTGGCCTGGAGATGGGACGTGGCCAGCTCCAGGTGATAGCGCTTGGCCGGATCGGTCACGCTGCCGCCGGACAGGAAGGCACCGCGCAGAAAGGCTGCGCGGCAGCAGTCGTCCTCCAGCATGCCGAAGTTCACGTGCTGGGCAAAGGCCTGCCGGGGATCGTAGCCGAACTGGTTGATGATCCGGTCCAGCTTTTTCGCGTCGGTGATCCGGAAGATCAGCTTGCCTCCGGGCGACGCCTCCCCCGGAACCTGGTCAAAGCTCAGGCCAAAGGCCTTCTGGAACAGCCGGGGCAGCCGGGCGGCAAACTCGGGGTTCTCGGTGATGATCCGCACCTCGCGGGCGGAGAAGGTATTGGCAAAGAGCAGCACCCCGTACGTCTCCGCCCTGGCGCAGCAGAGCCGCTGTACCGGCGAACGGCACAGCTCCGACCTCACTTTTCCGGCAAAGGACCGCACGTGCCCTCCCCCCTTTTCCATGAATCATTCTTCCTCGCGGTTGACGGTGCTCTGGCGCACCGAGTCGCCCACCACGCGGATGCCGCGGCGGACATAGAGCTCCATCAGCTCCCGGCCCAGGTGGCCGGGGCTGTGGCGCACCCAGCCGTTTTCAATGGTGGATACGGGACGGCTGACGATCTCCACCCCCAGCGCCTCACAGGCGGCCTGATCGCACAGGATCACCTCCGACCCCTCCGCAGCGTAGCGCCGTGCCACGCCCGGAGGTATGCACTGGGAATTGACCAGACACAGGTCGAACAGGCCCTGGCAGCTGTGCTGAAACAGGGCGCAGATATGGTCGGAAACGGTATATCCCTCCGTCTCCCCCGGCTGGGTCATCACGTTGCACACATAGACCTTCAGAGCCCGGGATCGCTGCATGGCATCCACCATGCCGCCCACCAGCAGATTGGGAATGATGCTGGTATAGAGGCTGCCGGGGGCCAGGACGATCATATCCGCCTGGTCTATGGCATTCAGCGCCGCCGGCAGGGCCGGCGGGTTTTCCGGCAGCAGCTTCACCCGGGAGATGCGGCAGCCCTGCTGCCGCTTCATCCGGCCGATGCTGGACTCGCCCTCCACGGTGGCGCCGTTGGCAAAAACGGCCCGCAGGCGTACGTCCGCGTTGGTCACCGGCAGCACGCGGCCTGTGATGGCCAGCAGCTCGCTGAGGCTCTCCACCGCCACGTCAAAGCTGGGCATGATGCCGTACAGAGCCGCCAGGAACAGGTTGCCGAAGCTCTGTCCGGCCAGGGCGCCGTCGGGGAACCGGTAGTGCAGCAGCTGGGACATCATGGGCTCGCAGTTGGCCAGGGCCTCCAGACAGCTGCGGATATCGCCCGGCGGTAGCATGCCCAGGTCGTGCCGCAGCACGCCGGAGCCGCCCCCGTCATCCGCCACCGTGACGATGGCGGTGATATGGCGCGTATATTGCTTCAATCCCCGCAGCAGCGTGGACAGGCCCGTGCCGCCGCCGATGGCGACGACGCGGGGTCCCCGTTCCGGGGGCAGTTGGTAAAGATGATCATTCATGACGATCCACCTTACGCAGTATTCTTATCGGGAGATGTCCCGGTGATTCTCCGTCACTTGATAGCCGGCCCTGGCGATATACTCCGACAGGGCGTGGGCCACCGCCACACTGCGGTGGTGGCCGCCGGTGCAGCCTATGGCGATGACCAGCACCGACTTGCCCTCCTCCCCATACAGGGGCAGCAGGAAGGTAACCATTTTTTCCAGCTGATTCATGAACTCATGGGTCTGACGGAAGGAAAACACGAAGTCCTGGACCTCCCGGTCCAGCCCCGTCTTCTTCTTCAGCTCCGCCACGTAAAAGGGGTTGGGCATGAAGCGCACGTCAAAGACCAGATCCGCCTCAATGGGGATGCCGTGCTTGAAGCCAAAGGAGAGCACGTTCACGTTCAGCCCCATCCGGTCGCTCTGCCCGCCGAAGAGGTTGCCGATCTCGCTGCGGAGCTTCGCAGTGGAGAGCGATGTGGTATCCAGAATGAAATCCGCGTGGTCCCGGATCGGCTGCAGCAGCTCCCGCTCGGCGCGGACGGAGTCCTCAATGCTCTTGCCGCCGACAGAAAGCGGATGGGTCCGGCGGGTCTCCTTATACCGGTTGATAATGGTGGCGGAGGACGCCTCCAGGAACAGCATGTGGCAGGTAACGCCCATGGCACGGATCCGCGTCATCACCTCCGTCAGTCCCGCAAAGGGTTCTCCGGCGCGGATATCGTATACCAGGGCCACGCGGTCGTAACGGCCGCCGGCCGACACGCAGAACTCGGCAAATTTCACCATCATCTCCGCCGGCAGATTGTCCACGGTATAGTAGCCCATGTCCTCCAGGTAGGAGGCGGCCTGGCTCTTGCCGCTGCCGCTGAGACCGGTTATGACCAGTATTTCCATAGGGACCTCCTCACTTGATGATCCGGACCTCCGGCTCCAGATGCACGCCGTTCTTCTCCCATACCGCCTGCTGGACCTGCGCGATCAGCTCCAGCACGTCGGCGCAGGTGGCGCCGCCGGTGTTGATGACAAAGCCGGCGTGTTTCCGGGACACCTGGGCGCCGCCCACGGTCAGTCCCTTCAGCCCGGCCTGCTCGATCAGCGCGCCGGCAAAGTAGCCGACGGGCCGCTTGAAGGTGCTGCCCGCGCTGGGGTATTCCAGAGGCTGAGACGCCTTGCGACGCCCCATCAGCTCCTCCATCTTCGCCTTGACGGCGGCGCCGTCCCCCGCCGTCAGGCGGAAGCTCGCCGAAAGCACCACCGCGTCGGGCCGGTCGCTGAGCAGACTGTGGCGATAGCCCAGGTCCAGTTCCTCCACGGGCAGGAAGCGGACGCCCTCCTCCGGGAACCACAGCGTAGCTCCCGTCAGTACGTCCTTCATCTCGCCGCCGTAGGCGCCGGCGTTCATGCACACCGCGCCCCCCACGCTGCCGGGGATCCCGTGGGCAAACTCCAGCCCCGTCAGATCACTCTGCTGGGCAAATACCGCCAGCCGGGCCAGAGTGGCGCCGGCCTCCGCCGTCAGTTCCGTCTCCCCCGTCCGCTCCAGGGCGCACAGATCCCGGGTATTGATGACCAGGCGGTCCAGCCCCTCGTCGGGAAACAGCACGTTGGTGCCGTTGCCCAGCACCAGCGGCTCACCGCCGCAGCGGCGGCCGATCTCCTCCAGCGCGGTCAGTTCACCGGCCGCAGCGGGGAACGCCATACGGCGGGCGGGGCCTCCGATCCGGAAGGACGTGTGCCGCCACAGCGGCTCCTCTGCCGATATCGCCGCATGGGGCAGCAGCTCGGCAATCTCTTTGTCAAAAAGCTCGTACCAGCGCATATTTCCTCCTACACACGCTTGTTCTTTCCCAAAAAGGCAGCTCCGATGATCCCGGCACGGGCTCCCAGCTCCGCCTTTACGATCTTTGTCATTTTATCCCGCCCGCAGGGCAGGCTCTCCTGCTCCACCAGCTTCCGCAGAGGCTGGAGCAGATAGCGGTCGTCCTCGTTGCTGACGCCGCCGCCGATGGCCAGCGTATCCGGCTGGAAGATATTTACCAGATTCACGATCCCGGCGGCCAGATAGTCGATGTACTGCCGGCACACCTGCTCGCCCACCCTGTCGCCCCGGCGCATGGCGATAAAGGCGGACTGGCCGGAAACCCTGCCGCCGTTCTCCGCCACCACCGCCGCCAGGATGCTGTCCGGGTTCTCCTCCAGCGCCCGGGCGGTCTGCCGCTTCAGCGCGCTGGCGGAGGCGTATCGCTCCCAGCAGCCCCGCCGTCCGCAGGGGCAGGGCTCGCCCTGGTAGAGGATGGTCATATGTCCCACCTCGCCGGCCATGCCGTTGGAGCCGTGGTAGATCTTCCCGTTGTGGATGATGCCGGCGCCGATGCCGGTGCCCAGGGTAATGGTGACAAAACGCTTGCTGCCCTGTCCCGCTCCGGCGAAGTATTCCGCCAGCGCCGCGCAGTTGGCGTCGTTTTCGATATACAGGGGAATCGACAGATAGCGGTGGAAGAGCTTGCGCAGAGGCACGTTCTGCAGGGGCAGGTTGCAGGTGTACAGGATGCTGCCGGAGCGCACGTCTACCGTGCCCGGTACGCCAACGCCCACCGAGGCCACCTGCTCCAGGCCTACGCCGGCTGCCCGGCACAGATCCTGGGTCAGCGCCACCAGGGTCCAGGCCAGGGAATCCCGGTCATCCACCTGCGCGATCTTCATTTTCTGGGAAGCCAGTATCAGTCCCGATTCGTCCACCAGGCCCGCCTTCAGATTGGTGCCTCCCACGTCGATCCCGATATACTTCATCCTTTTTTGTTCTGCTGCGCCATGGCGTCTACTCTCTGATCAAACTGATCGATAAAATCTCTGGCGCTGTTGTACCCGTATTTCATCTGGCGGTTCTTCATGGTGGCGATCTCCACGATACCGGCCAGGTTTCGACCAGGCCGTACCGGCACCGTCACCACCGGCAGCCACACGTTCAGCAGGCGGTATTTCTCCTCGCCCAGGCCCAGGCGGTCGTAGAACTTGCCCTGGACCCACTGCTCCAGCTGGATCACCAGGTCGATCTCCGTCTCGAACTGCACGGCGCCCATGCCGAAGAGCTGCTGCACGTCGATGAGGCCGATGCCGCGGATCTCGATGAAGTGGCGGATGATCTCCGGCGCGGCGCCGTAGAGCAGGTTGGATACCTGGCGGATCTCCACCGCGTCGTCCGCCACCAGGCGGTGGCCCCGCTTGAGCAGCTCGATGGCCGTCTCGCTCTTTCCGATGCCGGAGTCGCCCACCAGCAGCACACCCTGGCCGTAGATGTTCATCAGCACGCCGTGACGAGTGATCTGGGGCGCCAGCGCCCGGTTCAGATAGTCGATCATCCGGCTGGAGATCTCCACCGTGGACAGAGGCGACCGCAGCAGAGTGCGTCCGTACTTCTCCGCCGCCTCCCGGATCTCCGGCAGAATATCAAAGCCGCGGGCCACGATCAGCGCCGGAATCTCACAGCGGAACAGATCGTCAAATACCCGCCTGCGCTGTTCCTCCTCCATCTTCTGCAGATAGGTCATCTCCGCCCGGCCCAGGATCTGCAGCCGCTGCACGTCAAACGTGTCGTAGAATCCCACCAGCTGCAGCGCCGGGCGGTTCACGTCGGAGATGCGGATCTCACGGGTGTCAAAATCCTT
This sequence comes from Oscillospiraceae bacterium, assembly GCA_017427645.1. Lineage (GTDB taxonomy): Bacteria > Bacillota > Clostridia > Oscillospirales > Oscillospiraceae > Vescimonas. The sequence goes on from JAFRSI010000024.1 coordinate 14,563, forward strand.
GCCCTCGTAGACGATCTCCAGCTCCATATCTCTCACCAGCTGCTTCAGCTTTGCCGGTGTAATGCGTACCTTGTCCTTCATGACGGCCTCCTCCGCTGGGACGGCGCCGCTGCCAATCGGCCGACAGTCCGCCCATTATCATTGGTATTTCCTATTTGATTTATTATACAAGATACGCCTCCGTTTCGCAACACTTTCCGCCTCTGAGTTTTTTTCATTTTTTTGAAAATAGTACTTGCTTTTTTCTGATCCATCTGCTAAACTATCATGTGCTTGCCAGTATGGTAATGACTTGATCACAGCAAGGAGGTGCAACGGATGGCAAAATGCGAGTTCTGCGATAAGGGCGTGACCTTCGGCATCAAGGTTTCCCACTCCCACAGACGTTCCAATCGTCCCTGGAAGCCCAACGTCAAGCGCGTGAAGGCAATCATCAACGGTACGCCCCGCCATGTGTACGTTTGTACCCGGTGTCTGCGTTCCGGTAAAGTGACCAGAGCCGTCTGATTTCGACATCGCAAAAGCCCTGCTCGTTCGAGCAGGGCTTTTTCATCTGCTGTCCCCAATTGAAGAGCCGGAGCAGATGCCCCGGCTCTCTCTATTCTTTGGTCAGATGCTGGCTGGCCGCCCTGAGCATCAGCTTCTTGGTTCCCACCTTATCGAAAGCCACCTCGAGCAAGGCATCCCCGCCCATGGGGCGCACGCTCAGCACCATGCCGCGGCCGAAGGCGTCGTGGACCACGCCGTCTCCCGCCTGCAGCTGGACGACCGGAGCAGCCGCGCGCTTTGCCGGTGAGGCAGCGGGATGCGGGCGGCTCTGGAATACCGGGGCGGCGGCGCGGGTCGCCGTTCGCTCCGGGGAATAGCCGTAGCCGCCGTAGGCTGCGTCCCCCCAGTCCTCTCCCCAGCTCTCGCGGATGGGTCGCTCCTGGGGGCGGCTCAGCCACTCCATGTTCTTCTCCGGGATCTCTTTCAGGAAGCGGGACGGCGTGCAGGGCGTGGTGCGGCCGAAGAGCATCCTCTGCCGGGCGTTGGTCATGGTCAGCCTCTCCTTGGCCCGGGTCATGGCCACGTAGCACAGGCGCCGCTCCTCCTCCATCTCCTCCTCTTCCCCCATGGCACGGTTTCCGGGAAAAAGGCCGTCCTCCATGCCAACCACGTAGACATAGGGGAACTCCAGACCCTTGGCCGCGTGCATGGTCATCAGGGTCACGCAGTTATCCGCGTCGGAGGTCTCATCCAGGTCGGTATAGAGGGCCACCTCATCCAGGAAGCCCGCCAGCGTGGGATTCTCCGGATCGTTTTCCAGAAAACCCTGGATGCTGGAGGCCAGCTCCTGCACGTTCTCGATCCGGGTCCGGCTCTCCGGATCGTTCCGGTCCATCAGCGCCTGCACGTATCCGGTCCGATCACAGACGTAACTGTAGAATTCCACCAGTCCCATGGACGTCATCCGGCTCCGCATCTCTTCCACAATATCTGTAAAGGAGATCAGCTTGCCGGCTGAATTCTTCAATTCCGGGTAACGGCCGGCATGGCGCAGCACTTCATAGAGCGGCAGGCCCTGCTCCGTCGCCCGCTGTTGGGCTTTGTCCACGGTGACCTCGCCGATCTTGCGGGAGGGCACGTTGATGATGCGCCGCAGGCGCAGATCATCGGTGGGGTTGTTGATGACACACAGGTAGGACAGCATATCCTTGACCTCGGCCCGGTCAAAGAACTTCATGCCGCCCACCACCTTATAGGGCACGCCGTTCCGCTTGAAGGCGTACTCCAGGGCGTTGGACTGGGCGTTCATGCGATACAGCACGGCGCTGTCCCGCCAGTTTGCGCCCTGGTGATAGGAGGTGAGGATCTGCCCCACGACGAAGTTGGCCTCGTCGCCCTCGTTGAAGGCTGTTTTGATCAGCACCCTGTCTCCGGCGCCGTTCTCGGTCCACAGGGTCTTGCCCTTCCGCCCCACGTTGTGGCGGATCACCGCGTTGGCCGCGTCCAGGATGTGCTGGGTGGAGCGGTAGTTCTGCTCCAGGCGGATCACCCGTGCCCCTTTATACTCCGACTCAAAGCTGAGGATGTTTTCGATGTTGGCTCCGCGGAAGCGGTAGATGCTCTGGTCGTCGTCGCCCACCACGCAGATATTTCGGTATCCCCCCGCCAGCAGACTGGCCAGCAGATACTGCAGGTGGTTGGTGTCCTGATACTCGTCGATGAGCACATACCGGAATTTGCGCTGGTAGTATTCCCGGGTTCCGCGGTCGCTCTGCAGCAGGCGTACCGTGTGAAGAATGATGTCGTCAAAGTCCAGCGCGTTGGCGTCTCTCAGCTTTTTCATGTAAAGCTCATATACTTTACCGATTCTTATTTTACGCCAGTCTCCGTTTGTCTGCCACTTCTCTGTAAAGGCAGCGGGCGTCAGCATGTCGTCCTTGGCCGAGGAGATGACTGCCAGGACCTCCCGGATGGGAAAGGTCTTCTCCTCCAGGCTCAGCTCCTTGAGGATCTCCTTGATGACCCGTTTGCTGTCGTCGGTATCGTATATGGTGAAGTCCCGGGAAAACCCCAGCTTGTCGATATCCCGCCGTAGAATACGCACGCAGGCGGAGTGAAAGGTGGCGGCCCATACGTCCCGGGCCTCTTCCCCCAGCATCCGTTCCAGGCGATCCTTCAGCTCATTGGCGGCCTTGTTGGTGAAGGTGATGGCCAGTACCTCCCAGGGGCGGGCCGGCTCCACTGCGCACAGATACTGCGCCAGCGGCCGCTGACTCTCCTCCGGGCTGGCGGCATATTGCTCCAGGAACTCCACCTCGTCCTCCGACACGGGCAGGGGGATCTCCTCCGTATCGCTGCCCCGGCCGTACCGCAGCAGGTTGGCCACCCGGTTGATCAGCACCGTGGTTTTGCCGCTGCCGGCGCCAGCCAGCAGCAGCAGCGGCCCTTCCGTGGTCAGTACGCCCTGGCGCTGCCTGTCGTTCAGATGCTTGAAGTCCGCTTCGATGGCCTGGCGACGGGCTGTGATGAATCTGTGTTCCAAATCGGTCATAACGTCCCTCTCTATTTCTCGATCTGACCTCATTTTAATACAGATTCCCCTTCCGGTCAACACGTCCCTGAAAAATATTAGAAATTTTGTTCGATTTTCTCTTGACAAAAACATTTGTTCGAGTTACAATGCGCATAGAACAAAAGTTTGATTGGAGGAGATCCGTATGACAACTCTCGGCTATATCATCGTAATTCTGGGCGCCGCCTCTATCGCTGTGAACCTGATGCGCCTGATCGATCGGCTGGATCGACCCCAGCCTCGCCGGCGCCGCACCGCCTGACCGGATCGGCTATGGAGCTGCTGGAAAAGCTGCGCATCCTCTCCGATGCCGCCAAATACGACGCAGCCTGTACGTCCAGCGGGGTGAGGCGCGGCTTCCAGCCCGGGAAAATCGGCAACACGTCCTCCTCCCTGGCGGGCTGCTGCCACAGCTTTTCCGCCGACGGAAGATGCATCACGCTGCTGAAGGTGCTGATGACCAACTGCTGCGTCTATGATTGCAAGTACTGCGTCAATCGCCGCAGCAACGACACCCGGCGGGCAGCCTTTACCCCCAGGGAGCTGGCAGATCTGACCATCGGCTTTTACCGGCGCAACTATATTGAGGGGCTGTTTCTCTCCTCGGGCGTACTGCGCAATCCGGACTATACCACCGAGCAGATGGTCCGATGCCTGCGCCTGCTGCGGCACGACTACGGCTTCAACGGCTATATCCACGCCAAGGCGATCCCCGGCACCTCTCCGGAGCTGGTGACCCAGTTGGGACTGCTGGCGGACCGGCTCAGCGTCAACATTGAGCTGCCCTCCGAAACAGGACTGCAGACGCTGGCGCCGGACAAAAGCCGCGACGCCATCCTGCGCCCCATGGGGCAGATCCGGGACGAGGTCACACGAAACAAGGCGGAGCTTGTGAAATACAGACACGCCCCCAGCTTCGCCCCGGCGGGACAGAGCACGCAGCTGATCGTGGGAGCTACCGGTGACAGTGACCGGAATATCCTGTATCTGACCCAATCTCTCTACCGGCGCTACCGGCTCAAACGGGTCTTCTACTCCGCCTATGTACCGGTGGTGGAAAACACCCTTCTCCCCTCCCTGGACACCAAGCCGCCTCTGCTGCGGGAGCACCGCCTCTATCAGGCGGATTGGCTGCTGCGGTTTTACGGCTTTCAGGCGGAGGAACTTCTCACCGAGGCACAGCCGGACTTCAATCCGCGGATCGATCCCAAGTGCAACTGGGCCATACAGCACCTGGAGGAGTTCCCCGTGGAGGTCATGACTGCGGATTACGAGCGGCTGCTTCGCGTCCCCGGTATCGGCCCTCTCAGCGCCCGGCGGATCGTATCAGCCCGCCGGGTCTCCCATCTGGATTTCGATTCTTTGAAAAAGCTGGGCGTGGTACTCAAACGGGCCCAATACTTCCTGACCTGCTGCGGACAGATGCGCAGCGGCCTGCGCTTTTCCGCCGCCACGCTGGTGGGCCAGATGGAGCGCATTGAACGCGGAGAACTTCCGGCAGAGAATACGGCGGTTCAGCTGTCACTGTTCGATAACGCGGGGTGACGTTATGGCGTGGTTGGATACGATCTACGAGTATGACGGCAGCTTTGACGGCTTTCTCTGCTGTGTCTACGAGAGTTATATAAACAAAGAATTCCCCATCGCCTTCTGCGGCGATGAGGAATGTTTCTCCCTCTATCCGGTGCGCTGCGTCATTACCATCCCGGAGCATGCCAGACGGGTGCTCCGCAGCCTGGTAAGCATCTCTGAGCCTGCCGTCAGGCTTCTGCGCCGGGCCTTTCTCACCTGCATGGAGGATCGGGAGTCCCATCTCTACGCTTTCGTCCGCAAGCTTTACGCACAGGGCGACAGCTTCCTGCGGGATCAATCCGATCCCGTCTACCATCCGCTGGCCCAGGCAGTGCGCCATCTGAACGGGGAGCTGGAAAAGCTGCGGGGTTTTGTCCGTTTCTCTGACTATAACGGCGTGCTGGGCGGGGAGATTGCGCCGAAAAACCGGGTCCTCCCCCTGCTGCGCAGTCATTTCTGCAATCGCTGCGCCAACGAATCCTTTTTCCTCTACGACCGCACCCACCGGGAGCTGCTGCTCTATGCCGACGGCTGCTCCCGCATCCTGCCGGTGGATCAACTGCAGCTGGACCTGCCCGGCCAGGAGGAGGTCCACTACAGGACGCTTTGGAAGTGCTTTCACGAGACCATTGCCATCCGGGAACGGACCAATCCCCGCTGTCAGAATACCTTCCTGCCCAAGCGCTACCGGGGTACCATGACGGAATTCCTCCCCGACGTATATGAGACTATTCCTCCAGAAGTTCCCGCAGGCGCGCCAGGCTCCGGCGCTCCAGGCGGGATACCTGCACCTGGGATACCCCCAGGATCCGGGCCGTCTGCGCCTGGGTCAACCCCTTGAAAAAGCGAAGAAGGATCGTCCATTTCTCGCGCTCCGGCAGACTGTCTACGGCCTCCCGGAGCGCGAGCTTTTCCACCAGGGACTCCTCCGTTCCCTCTGCGCTCACCATAGATTCCAGCGTCAAGCCCTCCGCCGTCTCCTGCTGCAAGGAGGCCGGCGCTGTCAAAGCCAGGTCGATAACGGCAATTTCCTCTGCCGACATTCCGCTGACCTCCGCCAGCTCCGACAGGTGCGCCTCCCGTCCCAGCCGGCATCGCAGACTTTCCCGCAGCCGGCGGAGAGCCTGTCCCTTCTCTTTGGTGGTGCGCCCCACCTTTACCGCTTGATCGTCCCGGAGAAAGCGGCGGATCTCCCCGGCGATTTTGGGGACGGCATAGGTGGAAAACTGCGTCCCATATGTAATGTCAAAACACTTTACGGCTTTTAGAAATCCAATACATCCAAGCTGGAACAGGTCATCTGTTTCCACGCCGCAGCCGCTGTACCGCCGCACCACGGCCCAGATGAGGCCCATGTTCTCCTCCAGCACCGTCTGGCACGCCGCCTCATCTCCCTGCCGCGCCTGTTCCAACAGCGTCGTCAGTCGGCTCACTGCTTTGCGCCGACGCGCCGGGCGATCCGCTTGCGCATGGTCACCGTGGTTCCCTTACCGGGAGCCGACTTCACCGACAGGCGGTCCATAAAACTCTCCATGATGGTGAAACCCATACCGCTGCGCTCTGCGCCGCCGGTAGTGAAGAGGGGTTTTCGCGCCTGTTCCACATTTTCGATCCCCTTCCCCCAATCACGAACTGTTAACTCCAGCACGCCGCCCTCGGCAATCCGCAGCTTCAGCAGGATCCTGCCCAGGGTGTCGGGGTAGGCGTGGACGATGGCGTTGGTCACCGCCTCACTGACTGCCGTCTTTACATCTCCCAGCTCGTCCAGCGTGGGATCCAGCTGGGCGGCAAAGCCCGCCGCTGCGATCCGGGCAAACCCCTCGTTGCTGCTGCGGCTGAGAAATTCGATTTTTACATAGTTCTCCGTACGTTTCATCGTTCTCCCTCCTTATTCAATTGCGATCAGCTTTGTGACGCCGGAGGCGTCAAATACCCGGCGGGGCTGCGGCGCCACCCGGCGCAGCGTAACCGTGCCGCCCAGCTCCCGCATCCGCTGCCGACACCGCATGACCACCGCGATGCCGGAGCTGTCCATGAAACTGACCCCTCCGAAGTCCAGCGTCAGCCGATTGGGCAGCGTCGTCTCGATCTCCCGCTCAGCCCGGCGGATCAGCCCTCTTGCCCCGTGGTGGTCCAGTTCCCCTCTCAACTGCAGCGTCAGACTCCTGTCCCGGCTCGATGCACTGACCTCCATCTTGTTCCCTCCTTCGCTTCCGTGAAAAAATCACCGCAGATCATCGATCTGCGGTGATTTTACTACATATGGGCATTCTCTTTCCGTCGAAGGCTGTCAAGCCACCGGAAAGATTCTGCGGATTTTCCCGGGAGAGCTTACAGCCCCATTCCGGCGGCGCTTTCCTCCAGCTTGGCGATCAGCGCGCGGGCCTTCTCGGCCTTCTCCCGCTCGGCGTTGACCACGGCCTCCGGCGCCTTGGACACGAAGGACTCGTTGCGGAGCTTTCCCTCCAGACGGGCCAGGTTGTCCCTTGCCTTTGCCAGCTCCCTGGCGATGCGCTCCCGCTCCTTGTCCAGATCCACCAGCTCGCTCAGCGGCATATAGACGGTGGCGTCGTGGGTGGAAACGGACACCATGCCCTTCAATTCCTCGGGCGCCTGAGTCCGCACCTCCACCTCGGAGGCGTAGGCCAGACGGGTGATGAAGTGGCGGCCCTCCTCGTAGGGCGCCGGCTGTGCGGTGGTGATGATGACCTTTGCCTTCCGGGACGGCGGCACGTTCATCTCGGAGCGGCGGGCGCGGACCGCGGAGATCGCGTCCTTCACCGCCTCCATGGCCTCCTCGTCCTCCGGGAAGCGGAGCTCGTCGCGGCAGGTGGGCCAGGGGGCGCGGATCAGGAAGTCGCCCTCGTGGGGCAGAGCCTGCCAGATCTCCTCGGTGATAAACGGCATGAAGGGATGCAGCAGCTCCAGGATCCGCAGCAGCACGTAGCACAGCACGTTCTCCGCCGCCAGGCGGGCCTGGGGATCCTCCCCGTTGAGGCGTGTCTTGGTGAGCTCAATATACCAGTCGCAGTAGGTATCCCAGATGAAATCGTAGATCTTGGCGGAGGCCACGCCCAGCTCGTAGGCGTCCATGTTGTCGGTGACCTCGCCGATCAAGGTATTCAGCTTGCTGAGTATCCAGCGGTCCTCCCGCTCCAGCTTCTCCGGCAGCTCCACTCTGTCGATGGTCAGGTTCATCATGACGAACCGGGAGGCGTTCCAGATCTTGTTGGCAAAGTTGCGCATGGCCTCGCACTTCTCCACGAAGAAACGCATGTCGTTGCCGGGACTGTTGCCGGTGATAAGGTTGAAGCGCAGGGCGTCGGCGCCGTACTGCTCCGCCATGTCCAGCGGGTCGATGCCGTTGCCCAGAGATTTGGACATCTTGCGGCCCTTGTCGTCGCGGACCAGACCGTGGATAAAGACGGTCTTGAAGGGCTCCTTCTTCATCTGCTCCATGCCGGAGAAGATCATCCGGGCCACCCAGAAGAAGATGATGTCATAGCCGGTGACCATAACGGAGGTGGGATA
>JAFRSI010000153.1 GCA_017427645.1 Oscillospiraceae bacterium
CTATCAGTGGCAGTACAAGTCCCTGAAGGACGGCAAGTGGTACAACACAAAGGTTGACGGGTACGATACCCCCACCATGCACATCGACGTCACCAACAGCCGCAACGGCATGCAGTTCCGCTGCAAGGTGACAAGCGGCAGCACCACGGTGATCTCCGATCCGGCAACCCTGTACGTGGGATGACCGTCTCACCGTACCGATAATCTGAACGTATTTACACCCCCCCGCCTCCGCGGCGGGGGGAAAGGGAGGATTTTCATGAAGCGCATTTTTACATGGTTCCTGTGTCTGGTTCTCTGTCTTGGTGCGATACCCGGCGCCTATGCCGATCCGCCCGAGGCATCCGGCGACACCCTGCGGGTGGGCTACAGCTTTTTCAACGGCCAGTTTTCCCCATTCCTTGCCGAGACGGCATACGATCAGGATGCTGTCGATATGACGCAGATCGATCTGCTGACCTGCGACCGGACCGGCGCCATGGTGCTCAAGGGGATCGAGGGTGAGACCCATATCTACGGTACGGACTCGTATACCTACTACGGTCCGGCAGATCTGACCATCACCGAGAATGCCGACTTCACCGTGTACTACGATTTCACGCTGCGCAGCGATCTGAAATTCTCCGACGGCACTCCCCTTACCGTCGACGACGTGATCTTCTCCATGTACGTCCTGGCCGATCCCACCTACAGCGGCACCAGCACCTTTTTCGCGCTGCCCATCCAGGGCATGAACGACTACCGTGCCGGCTTCGACACGCTGGTAAACCTGCTGATCCAGGCAGGCCGGGACAACACCGATTTCACCTATTGGACCGAGGCCGTACAGACCGCCTTCTGGGATGCAGCCGACCAGGCCGCCCTGGCGCTGGCATGGGACATCGTGGACTATCTGGTGAACAATGGGTACTGTGAGGAAGGCGATATTCAAGGTGCCGCCGCCAAGTGGGGCTTCGATATTGCCGACAACACCATCGAGAGCTTTGTCGCCGCACTGTGGGACGCCTATGGCAACGACATCATCACCATGATGAATGTTGAGCGCACCACCAAGACATCCCTGGAATACTTCCCGACCCTGACGGATTACACCGGCATCGCCGTCCAGACCGGCGAGTCCGCCGACAGCATCAGCGGCATCCAGAGGATCGACGACTGTCATCTGCGCGTCGTTATGACTGAGATCAACGCCATGGCGATCTATCAGCTGGGCGTGTCCATCGTCCCGATGCACTACTACGGCGACGCCGCCAAGTACGACTATGCCCACAACAAATTCGGCTTTGACAAGGGCGATCTGCGCACAGTCCTCACCAGGAACGCCCAGCCCATGGGCGCCGGTCCCTACAGGTTCGTCAGCTATGAGAACGGTGTGATCCGCTACGAGGCCAACGAACACTACTACCTGGGCACTCCGCTGACCAGATACGTGGAGTTCGTGGAAGGCATGAGCTCTGTGGAGGCCGTGGTCAACGGGACTGTCGACATCGCCGATCCCTCCTTTTCCGGCTACACGATTGACGCCATAACGGCGGCCAACGGAAACGGGGAACTGACCGGCGATACCATTACCACCTATACCACGGACAACCTGGGTTACGGCTATATCGGTCAGAACGCCATTAACGTCAGCGTGGGCAACGATCCCGCCTCAGCCGCATCCCGGGCACTGCGCAAGGCATTCGCCACCGAGTTCGCCGTCTATCGGGATGCAGCCATCCAGAGCTATTACGGCGAGCGCGCCACCGTCATCCAGTACCCCATCTCCAACAGCTCCTGGGCGGCCCCCCGCCCCAGCGAGGAGGGTTTCCGGACGGCCTTTTCCCTGGACCGGAACGGCAATGAAATCTATACTGCCGGCATGACGGAGCAGCAGCGCTATGACGCCGCTCTGCAGGCCGCCCTGGGCTTCTTCGAGGAGGCCGGCTACACCGTTGAGAACGGAAGGCTGACCGCCGCTCCCGAGGGCGCCAAGCTGGAGTACACCTTCTGGATCCCCGGCGACGGCAGCGGCGATCACCCCGCCTATGGGATCGTGTCCCAGGCCGCCCAGGCCCTGGAGGCCATCGGCATGAAGCTGAACATCAAGGACCTGACCAACAGCTCCGAGCTGTGGAATGGGCTGGAGGCCATCCAGGTGGAGATGTGGGCCGCCGCTTGGGGCTCCACCGTCGATCCTGATATGACCCAGATCTACTTCTCCGATGTTGCCAACGGCCCCACCACCGCTGAGGGCAAGAACCCCATGGGCGGTCCCAACCAGGGCGGTTCCAACTATGAGTACTGCATCGCTGACCCCGATCTGGACGACAACATCAAGGCCGCTCTGGCCTCCACTGACCAGGATTACCGCAGATCCCTGTACAAGATTTGCCTGGATATCATCATGGACTGGGCTGTGGAGATCCCGACCTACCAGCGCCAGAATGCCGTTATCGTATCAACACAGCGCGTAGATATCAGCTCGCTGGAGAGACTCACCACCTTCTACGGCTGGATGAGCCAGGTGGAAAAGATCCGCACGGCGTCGGATTCTCTGCCTCTGCAGATCACCGGTCAGCCCGTGGACTTCACCGGCGCGCTGAACGAAACCGCCAGCTTCACCGTGGAGGCCGTCGGAAACGGCCTGACCTATCAGTGGCAGTATAAATCTCTGAAGGACGGCAAGTGGTACAATACGAAGACGGACGGCTACAACACCCCCACCATGCGCATCGAGGTCACGGCCGCCCGGAACGGCATGGAGTTCCGCTGCAGGATCACGGACGCCGGCGGCGCAACGGCGATCTCCGATCCGGCCGTCCTGCACGCGGTGCTCGGCCCTGTCATCACCTCTCAGCCCCAGGACTTCACCGGGCCGCTGAACGCCGAGGCCAGTTTCACCGTGGGAGCCGCAGGCACGAATCTGACCTACCAGTGGCAATACAAGTCCCTGAAGGACGGCAAGTGGCACAACACGAACACCACGGGCTACAACACCCCCACCATGCGCATCAAGGTCACGGCGGCCCGCAACGGCATGCAGTTCCGCTGCAAGGTGACAAGCGGCAGCACCACGGTGATCTCCGAACCGGCGACGCTGCACATGACGGCTCCGGCGGTGGTCATCACCTCCCAGCCGGAGGATTTCACCGGGCCCATCGGTGAAACCGCCAGCTTCACCGTGGAGGCCCAGGGCGAGGGTCTGACCTATCAGTGGCAGTAC
>JAFRSI010000154.1 GCA_017427645.1 Oscillospiraceae bacterium
CTCCTCGCCGTCCGCCGCGGCAAAGTGGTCGGTGATGAGGCGCGTGGTGGCATTCTGCAGCTCGGCCACACTGTGGACGCGCCGGGAGGCGCAGCCCCGGCCGGGAGCGCCGCAGACCAGGCAGCTTCGCTCTCCGCCGCCCACGGCGGCGCGGTCCAGCTTCTCCCCGTCCACACCGATCACGTCCATATCAAAGAGGCGGCCCAGAGGGCAGGAATCCTCCACCGCCGTACAGACGCGCTTCACGGCAAGCGGGTCGCCGTTCACGGCGTAATACGCCTCGCAGCCCGTGTGGGCCAGCTTTTCCCGCCGCTCCCGCACCGGCAGCTCGGCCCGCTCCAACTCCGTCTCCAGCATGGCGCATCCGGCGAAAAAGGCGCGGCGGATCAAGGCCGTGTCCTTGACGGGCCCTGCAATATTCATGGTAAAGGAGATCAGCGGCGCGCCGTATGCGGCAAGCAGCTCCGCCTGCCGGGCCACCCGGTCCTCCCGGGCCGCCAGGACCTCCGATAAGGTCACTTCCCGTTCCATAGGTATCCTCTCAATGGTGGATCACGTTTTTCTCCCGCCGGATGGCGTCGATCACCGGCGCCGCCTCCGGCGAGGTAAAATACGCCGCCGTGGCCGGGGGCAGCATGTCCAGCACGGCCTCCAACGCCCCGTCTTGTATGGCCTTGCGCACGGTGCTGGCACTGATGATCCGGTCCCCCTCCGTCAGCCGGGGGATGATGCGGCACTCCACGCCCAGCTCCGGCAGATGCTCCGCCATGATCCGGTTGTAGCTGGCGGTGACGCGGCTGACCGGCTCCTCCCCCACGTAGCGGCGGGTGACGCCCAGGGCGGCGGCGATCTTTCCGAACACCGTCAGGTCCAGTCTGGCGTGGGCCTCCACCACCGCGTCGGCATCCTGCAGGAAGTAGCTGGGGAAGGTGGCGGCGCTGATGATGTAGGGCCCCGAGTCGTGACAGATCACGCCCGGCAGATGGGCCACGCCCTCCCGGACCAGCCGCCGCCGCACCGCGAAGGGGATGGGGCCCGCCTCCTCGCTGAGGACGAACAGATGCACCGTATCGTTCTCCGCGGCGGCCCGCTCCACCAGGTGCAGGTGGCCCTTTGTAAAGGGATTGGCGTTCATCACGACGGCCGCCGAGACACCCTCCCGCCGGGTCTGGGCCAGGCGGGCGCAGTAATCGGCAAAGCCGGTGCGCCGGTTCTCCATGAACACCAGCCGCCCGTCCACCCGGGCGACCTCGTAGAAGCCCAGGTCGCCGAAAAAGCGGGCGCTCTGACACTTGGTGTAGAGGAATACGTGGGTGTTGCCCCGGCTGCTCTGCACCTCCATCAGGTGGCTGACCACCTGGTTCAGCAGTCCCTCGCCCTGCCGGTCGGACGACACGGCCAGGCAGCGGATGGTGTTGCCGAAGCAGCTCCCCGTGGCGGCCAGCGCGCCGTCCTCGTCGAAAATGCCGCAGGTATAGTCCAGGTTTCCGTCCCGACGGATCCCCTCCCGCTCCAGGAGGCGATCCACCTTTGCCTGGGAGCGCTTGTCCCAGGATGCGATTTCCGTCAGCCAGTCCGCCACGTCCTCCACCTCGCCTTTCTCGATCTGCTGCCATTATAACAGATTGCGTCGCAAAGCGAAAGAGCAAAAAAACGCACCCGGGGATCCCGGGTGCGTTTTGCGGATGCTTCTTACAGGGTATAGGGCTTGATCTTGCGGACCACGTCCAGGATGGTGCCGTCACGGGCCTCCAGCACGGCCACCACCTTGTCCTCCCACTGCAGATCGTCGGGCCGGCCCACCAGGGAGTAGGCCTTCTCCTTCAGCTCCTCAATGGGCACGTGCTTGATGCCGGCGTTGTCCAGGCACTCGATCAGGTCGGGGCGCAGGGGGTTGACCGCGATGCCGTAATCGGTGACCAGCACGTCCACGCAGTCGCCCGGCGTGGTGACGGTGACCACGTGCTCGCAGACGGTGGCCATGCGGCCGCGGATCAGCGGGGTGACGATGATGCAGCACTTGCTGCCGGCCGCCGTGTCGGGGTGGCCGCCGGGGGCGCCGCGGAGCACGCCGTCAGAGCCGGTGAGCACGTTGACGTTGAAGTCGGTGTCCACCTCCAGGGCGGCCAGGACCACGAAGTCCAGCTTGTTGACGAAGGCGCCCTTGTTGGCGGGGTTGGCGTACTGGGACGCGGACATCTCAAAGTGGTTGGGGGTGCGGTGGATGCTGTTGACGGCGTCCAGGTCGAAGTCCTGCACGTCGATGACCTTGCCCACCTTGCCCTTCTTCAGCAGCTCCACCATGGGGCCGCAGATGCCGCCGATGGCCCAGCCCATCTTGATGTTCCGCTCGTCCATGTACTTCTCCAGGAACAGGTTGGCCGCCAGGGACGGACCGCCCACGCCGGTCTGGAAGGAGAAGCCCTCCTTGAAGTACGGGGTGGCCGCAATAACCTTGGCCACGTTCTCGGCCATCATCAGATCCCGGGGATTCTGGGAGATGCGGGCGGCGGCGGAGGCGATCTTCTTGGGATTGCCGATGGAGTCCACCACCACCACGGCGTCCACGTCGATGGCCTCCACGCTGGCGGGCATGTTGGGGAAGTCCACCAGGCAGTCGGTGACCACCACCACGTGGTCGGCGTACTTGGCGTCGGTCATGGCGTAGCCCATGGAGCCGCAGTCGCTCTTGCCGCCCACGCCGCGGCAGTTGCCCACGCAGTCGCTGGTGGGCGCCGCCACGAAGGCGATATCGATATGGACCTCGCCGCCCTCAATGGCGCGGGGCCGGCCGCCGTGGCTGCGGATGATAGCGGGGGTTTTCAGCTTGCCGGCGGAGACCACCTCGCCCATGCGGCCGCGGATGCCGCTGGTCTGGATGCCGACGACCTTGCCCTGCTCGATGTAATCGGCGATGGGGTCATGGGCGTTGCCCAGGGAGGAGGCGGCGATGGTCAGATCCTCCAGGCCCAGCTCCTCGATGGCGGCCTTCATGACCATGTTGACCACATAGTCGCCGTCCCGCAGGTGGTGGTGGAAGGAGAAGGTCATGCCGCTCTTGGCGCCGCACTGGCGGAGCGCCTCGGCCAGGCTCTCCACGATCTTGCTCTCCTGGGGCTTTTCACAACGGCGGGTGCGGGGGGAAGCCTTCTGGATGTACTTGCCATCCATGTAGTTTTTGCCCTGATAGACCTCTCTGCCGTCTTTGAGCAGGAAGTCCGGGATCTCTCTGCCTACTGCGTTTTTCATACCAGATCTCCCTCCCAGAGCCCGCAGGCGCGGGCCAGCTTCAAGGTCCTCTCGGC
>JAFRSI010000025.1 GCA_017427645.1 Oscillospiraceae bacterium
AGTCCCTATGCGCCTGTCGTCGGCGCAAGCTGCGTATCCCTCGGCGCGCCGCAAGCGGCACGCCTCGCTCGCTCCGCTGCGCCTCCTTTTCCCCACGGCAAACGCTGCGCTGGTTTACCGTGGGGGCCCCGATTTTTGCAAGCTACGTATCCCTCGGCGCGGCGATCCGCGTCTCCCCTCCTGCAAAGCGAACGGGACGGAGGTTGCCCTCCGCCCCGCGCAGCTCATGCCGCGTATTCAGTTCAGCGCCCACACCCCGGCGTTCAGATACCCCGCAAAGCTCACCCACAGCAGATAGGGGATCTGGAGCAGCGCCGCCGTCCGGTCCACCTTCCGCCAGGTCAGGATCATCCACAGGATCAGCCCCCACAGGGCGGCCAGCCAGGCCAGGGCCACGCCGAAGGCCCGGAGGTGGAAGAACAGCAGGCTCCAGAAGAAGTTGAACACCAGCTGCAGCAGATAGAGCCGCCGCCCCCGGTCCCGCTGCGGCGAAGGCGCTGCCGAGAAGATCCGGGCCGCTCCGAAGCCCATCAGGGCGTAGAGCACCGCCCACACCACCGGAAATACCGTCCCCGGCGGCGACAGCGGCGGCTTGTTGATCACGGCGCCGTAGACGGGCACGTCGTCCCGGATCAGCAGCCCCGCCAGGGCCCCCACCGCCTCCGTGATCACGATCCAGAATACGTAGGATTGCCACGTGGTTTTTTTCATCTTCATCACCCTCCACAGGATATTCGCGCCCCGCCGCCGCTATGCCTCAGCACCACCACTCGTCTTCTTCCTCCCGCCGGTCCGCACGGCCGGCCGCCACGCAGCAGGCCCACACGGAAAGGCCCACCGCCAGGCCCGCCGCCGCCAATCCCCATCGGATCATCGGTCTTCCTCCCCTCTGTGTCTTCTGCCGTCCTGCCGCAGGCACCAGATCACCATGGCGCACACGGCGCAGCACAGGCCCCCCAGGACCATTCCCGCCATCACCTGGATCATCTTGTCTCCCCCTTCCGTTCTCGGTCTATTCTATTCTGTCCGGCAGGAGACCTTTCTAAACCCCCGGTGAAAAAATGTCCGCTGCCCTTCGTCATTGCGAGGAGGCACAACAGGCCGACGCGGCAATCCGTATTTTCCCCCCAAAAATCTCCCCCGCGGGGCATTACGGATTCCCACGACCAGTCTGCGGACTGGTCTCGGAATGACAGATACTCTCCCAACCACCGTCATTGCGAGGAGCGAAGCGACGCGGCAATCCGTATTCCCCAAACCCCACCCATGCAAAAACGCGGCGGCCCGTCTCCCGATGGGCCGCCGTGTTCATCATATCGCTTGTGCCTTACTTGCTGTCCTCCAGCAGCTCCTGATATGTCTCGTCCTTTTCCTTCGTCTCCTCCGGCAGATCCGCCGGGTGGTAGGTGGAGACCATCCTGGCCACGTAGGAGCGTATGTTCTCCTTGTTGGAGTAGGCGGCCTTCATCAGACCCGCCAGCTGGCTCAGGAAGGTGTCGTTGTCAAAGGGGATGGGACAGCCGATGTGGATCATCTCGTTGTCGGTGCTGCGCAGGCCCTCCTCGGCCATCAGCTTCTCCTCATAGAGCTTCTCACCGGGCCGCAGGCCGGTGTACTCCACCTTGATATCCACGTCGGGCCGATAGCCGGACAGGCGGATCAGGTTCCGGGCCAGGGTGTCGATCTTCACCGGGCTGCCCATATTCAGCACGTAGATCTCGCCGCCGGTGGCGTAGGTGCCGGCCAGCAGCACCAGGCTCACCGCCTCGGGGATGGTCATGAAGTAGCGGATGATATCCGGGTGGGTCACCGTCACCGGGCCGCCCTTGGCGATCTGCTTCTTGAAGATGGGGATCACGGAGCCGTTGCTGCCCAGCACGTTGCCGAAGCGCACCGCCACGAACTCCGTCCGGATGCCCTGCCAGACCCGGCCGGTGCCGTCCTTGTCGGCGTTCTCGATGCCGGAGTGGGTGAACAGCTGGGGGATCTGATCGGCCTGGCCGGCCTTGATCTTGGCGTCAAAGCTCTGGATGATCATCTCGCACAGGCGCTTGCTGGCGCCCATGATATTGGTGGGGTTCACCGCCTTGTCGGTGGAGATCAGCACGAAGCGCTCACAGCCGTGGACCATGGCGGCGTAGGCCGTCTTGTAGGTGCCGATGGAGTTGTTTTTGATGGCCTCGTTGGGGCTGTCCTCCATCAGAGGCACGTGCTTGTGGGCGGCGGCGTGGTAGACGATCTGGGGCCGGTAGTCGTTGAACACCTCGAACATCCGGCGGCTGTCGCGGACGGAGCCGATCAGCGTCACCAGATTCAGGTGGGGGTACTTCTCTTTCAGCTCCAGCTGGATGTCGTAGGCGTTGTTCTCGTAGATATCGAAGATGATCAGCTGCTTGGGCTCGTGGGCGGCGATCTGGCGGCACAGCTCGCTGCCGATGGAACCGCCGCCGCCGGTGACCAGGACCACCTTGCCGTGGAGGAAGCGGAAAACCTCCTCCATGTCGGCTCTGATGGGCTCCCGGCCCAGCAGGTCCTCCACCGACACGTCCTTCATGGCGCTGGCGGTGATCTGGCCCAGGATAAACTGATACATGCCCGGCAGGTTCTTCAGCTCGCAGCCGGTCTCCTTGCAGATGTTCAGGATATCCCGGCGCTGCTCGGCGGTGGCGCTGGGGATGGCCAGGTAGATCTTGTCCACCCGGTAGTCCTGCACGCTGGCCATGATGTCGTTGCGCCCGCCCACGATGGGCACGCCGTCGATATCCCGGTTCCACTTGTTGGGGTTGTCGTCAATGATACAGACCACCCGGTCGCTGATCTTCTCGGCGCTGTGGATATCCCGCAGCAGCATCTGTCCGGCGTTGCCCGCGCCGATCAGCATGACCCGCTTGCCGGTGCCGCCGTTTTCCCGGGCGCGCAGCAGCAGAAGGAAGCGGTAGGAGAAGCGGATCCCCAACACCAGCACGAACTGGAACAGGGCGCCCATGATATAGTAGGACAGCGGCATCCGTCTGAACAGCACCGTGATCCCCACCGTGTGGATCACCGCGGTGATGACGGAGGCCAGGGTCACCCGCTTGAGCTCGGTATAGCTGGCGAAGCGCCACAGGCTCCTGTAAAGCCGCAGCAGCCAGAACACCACCAGGCAGACCACGGTGTAGATCAGGGTGAATTTCTTCCACGGCTGCAGATATAACTCGGGGATGCCGGTATAGCGGACGTCAAAGCGCAGCCACAGGGCCACCAGATAGGAGGCGTTCACCACCACCATGTCGTAGCACATCAGCAGGAGCGCTATGCTTTTCCAGTGCCGAAACAGCTTGCGGTGGGGAGCGGTGTGGGTATTCTCAACGGAAGCCTTCATGTCTTCTCGTCTCCTTTGGAAGGTTGTTGGGGCGCCGCACCGCCTCTCGTTCATGAGGGTCCCGATGTGCGGAATATCCCGATTTTGTATAGTTTACCACAATACCCCGAAAAATGCAACACCGTGCTGTCCGGTCTCCGACACAATCCGCCGGATGGGGGTTCCCCCCGTCATTGCAAGGCCTCAACGGGGCCGTGGCAATCCGCTCTCCCCCGTCCCAAACCCTCCCGTCATTGCGAGGAGCGAAGCGATATGGCAATCCGTTCTCCCCCCCAACAGCCTTCCCCGCCCGTGAAACAGAGAAACGATCCCCGGGGCAATGCCCCGGGGATCGTGTATGCAAGCTCTGTTTTACGACTCTGTCACCCGCTTGCCGGTGACGTGCTCGGGGATCAGCTCAAAGACCAGCACCCCGGCGCCGGAGCGGTGGATCTCCTGCCGGATATAGTCCTCGTCGTTGGTGAACTTATAGCTCAGCCGCCGGCAGATCTCCAGGGCCCGCCGGTGGTCCTCCACCATGCGGATGCGTCCGAAGACGATAACGCTGCGAACGTGGAGGGCCCAGTGCCCCTCCTCCCTCCGGCCGGCGTCGTACACGCAGAAGGAGGCCTTGTCGCAGCGGCGGATGGCGTCGATCTTATGGCCGGTGGGGCCGCTGTGGAAATACAGGTGCCCGTCCTCGGGGCAGTACCAGTGGTTGATGGGTACGGCGTAGGGATAGCCGTCATCCCCCAGCACGGCCAGGGTGCCCCGGGTCTCCTGCTCCAGAACCTCCAGGCACTCCTCCCGGGAGAGGGTCTGCTTGCTTCTGACGATCTCGCGGAACATGGTCACGTCTCCCTCTCAGGGCATGGTGGGCGTCCAGTACTCCTGGCAGTAGATGTCGGTGAGCAGGTAGCAGGCCGTGGTCTCATAGTCGCTGATGTCCACGTTGCTGACGGTCTCCTCGCCGGTCCAGGTCATCTGCTCGCCCAGCATGTAGGTGTTCTCATAGTCGCCGTCGTAGGTGTAGTAATCGCAGAGGAAGTCGATCTTGTCGCCGGCGGAGAGCTCGGTGAAGTTCTTGGCCACGGTCTCCGTCTCGCCCTTGTCGTACACGGTGCGGGCGCCGGTGACGGTGCCGCCCGGGTGGTCGTTGTCGAACGTCACCAGCAGCTCGGCGCGCTGACCGTTCAGCAGGCAGGGCACCCGGCCGTTGATGGCGAAGCTGTCGCCGTCAAAGCTGCTGTCCATGTAGTAGAAGGCCACCACCTGCCCGTCGATGGCCAGCCAGGAGCCGTCGTACACGCCCTTCAGGGCGCCGTCGTCGGTGAAGCCGTACACGCAGTCCAGGCCCAGGTCGATGTAGCCCTCGCCGTCGTCCACGAAGACGTTGAGCTGCAGATCGTTGACCAGGCCCCACTGCTGCTCGCTGAGCCGCAGGACGGGGGTCCCGCTCTCGTCGCTGACCCACACCAGGGAGCTGGCGTCCAGCTGGTTGTCGGCGATAAAGGCCGCCGCTCTGTTCAGATCCAGGGAGTCGTCGATGTAACCCTCGGTGGACCGGCCTCCGCCCATGAGAGCGCCCAGGATGTTCATCACGGCGTCCATGCTCTGCGTGCCGTTGGAGCTGCTGCCCACGGAGCCGCCGCCCAGCAGGGCGCCCAGCGGCGAGGAGGCGCCGCCGGCCACGGTCTGACCTGCGGTCCCCATGCTGGCGAACTGCTGGATACAGCGCAGATAGTCGCTGTCCATGCCGATGGCCTGGAAGGCGGCGGTGGCGCTCTTCACCTTGGAGGTGCTCTTATAGGGGAAGTAGACGGACAGGCCGTAGGCGTTGGTCATGTTGGAGGAGGTGCGGTTGTACTTCACCGCCCCCACCAGGGCGCTGGCCAGGGCCTTGCTCTCGCTGGTGTTCAGGTTGTAGGCCAGGTGCACCAGATCCACCTGGTCGATCTTGTTGGAGGCCGCAAACTCGCGGGCGCTGCTGCGGGCGTTGGACACCGCCTGGAACTGCTGGCCCTGCAGCATCTGGGAGGTGCTGGAGGCAAAGCTCTTGAGCTTGGAGGGCACGGTGTTCACCAGCTCCGCCAGGTCCACCACGGACAGGGTGGTGCTCTGGCCCCGGCACTTCTGGGCGCAGACGGTGACGAAGTCGTCCACGATCATCTTGCCCAGCTCCAGGGTGGAGATGGAGGTGTTCTTGTTCAGGGCGGTGACCCAGTTGGTGTAGTACCAGCCCACGCCGGGCTCCGTCTCCTCGGAGGCGATCATATAGTCGGCGTAGGGCTCCACCACCAGGCCCGTCTCCAGGGTGGCCATCAGGCAGGCGTCGAAGCCGATGAAGTCGAAGGTGACGCCGGCGGCCTTCAGGGCCTTGTCGATGTTGGCCAGGGGCATGGAACCGGAGGATGCGTACTTCTCATCGTAGCCGTAGCCGGACAGGGAGCCGCCGCCGTGATCCCAGAAGATCAGCATGTTGCGGTTGGCCGGGAAGGCCTGGGCGCAGGTCTGGATGAAGCCCACCAGCGTGTTGGGGTCGGTCATGGAGCGGGCGCTCTCCTCCCCCAGAAGCTGGATCTGCCCGTTGCGGATCTGATAGAGCTGGTTCTTGCTGTTGCTGACCACGTTGTTCTGCCACTGGCGGCAGCCGCCGGTGTAGACCAGGATGTTCAGATTGGTGTTGTTGGTGGTGGCGCTGAGGATCTCCTGCAGGTCCATGGTGCCCATCTTGCTGCGGGACTCCAGGTCCGTGCCGCACATGTAGATCATCAGCGTCACGACGTCCTGCCCGTTTCCGCGGATCTGGGTGCGCTTGGCCCGGGATCCCGCCGCCACGGAGGTGTTCAGCTTGCCGTTGTTGGACCCGCCGTTCCAGCCGTTGGAGGCCGTGGCGCTGCCGCCGAAGCCGCTGGCGCTGAGGCCGCTGTTGCCGCTGCCGCCCAGCAGGCTGGACAGGATGGAGCTGCCGCTGGTGCCGTAGTGGGAGGTGTTCTGCTGCGGCTGGGGCTGAGGCTGCACCTGCTCGTTCTGGGTGTTGTTGGTCGGTGTGCTGGGGGTGGTACTGCCGCCGAACAGGCCGCCCAGACCGCCCTTGCCCAGCAGCAGCACCGCCGCCAGGATGACGATGAGGATGCCGCCGCCTCCGATGGCCCGGGTGGCGCGGTGACCGCCGCCTCCGCCGCCGCCGGATGAGGCGTACTGCTCCTTTCTGCCCTGATACCCGTCCTGCTTGCCCACAGGACCGGTGTTCAGGCCCTCGCCTCGTTTATAGAGGCCCTTTCCCTTGCCGGTGGTGTTGGTCTCCCGGCCCTGGGGTCTGTTATTCTCCGCCATAGTGATCCCTCCAATTCCGTGGTTTCCGGTATCTCACTGGTATTTCAAGTGTATCATAGCAGATTTTTTCGCCAAATGCAACAAAGGCAATTTTGAACTTTTTTTGTCCCGTCTCTTGTGCCGTCGCTTCCCCCGCCGTATAATGGAAAAAACGATGCGCGCCGCGCCGCGGCGCCCAGGAGGTCAGTATGGAACGCTTTGATTCAACCTTTTTCGACGCCCCTCAGGACCGGCGCGGCACCGGGTCCATCAAATACGGCACGCCCCCGGCGGGCGCCCCGGCCGACGTGATCCCCCTGTGGGTGGCGGATATGGATTTCCCCTCCCCGCCTCCGGTGGCCCAGGCGCTGCGCCGCGCCGCCGACCAGCGGATCTTCGGCTACACCGCTGTGGATAACGGCTATTGGGAGACCCTGCGCGCCTGGTACAGCCGCCGCATGGGCTGGGCCCCGGAGGCCGATTGGCTGCTGCCCATCCCCGGCGTCCTGGCCGGCGTGTCCGCCGCCGTCCGGGCCCTCACCGCCCCCGGCGAAGCGGTCCTGCTGTGCCAGCCCGTCTACTACCCCTTTGCCCGCATCATCACCGGCTGCGGCCGGACGCTGCGGGTCAGCCCCCTGCATCTGGAGGGCGTGCGGTATGTTTTCGACTTTGACGACATAGAAAAGCAGCTCTCCCGGGAGGACTGTAAAGTATTTCTCCTGTGCAGCCCTCACAACCCGGTGGCCCGCGTCTGGACCCGGGAGGAGCTGGAAAAGCTGGCGGAGCTGTGCCTGCGCCACGGCGTCACGCTGCTGTCCGACGAGATCCACGCCGACCTGGTCCACGCCCCCCACCGCCACGTGCCTCTGAGCAGCCTCTCGCCGGAGGCGGCGGCCCGCAGCGTCACCGCCATGGCCCCCACCAAGACCTTCAATATGGCGGGTCTCCCCTGCGCCCACCTGATCGTGCCCGATCCCGATCTGCGCCGCCGCATCAGCGCCATGTGCTGGGCCTCCGGCCAGGGCGGCTGGGGCGTGGCCTCCCTGGCGGCGGCCCGGGCGGCCTACGGCCAGGGCGAGGCCTGGCTGGAGGGCCTGCTGGCCTACCTGCGGGACAACCGGGAGCTGCTGTACCGCTCCTTCCCCGCCGGGGCCCCCATCGCCTGCCTGCCGGTGGAGGGCACCTACCTGGCCTGGCTGGACTGCCGCGGCCTGGGCCTGGACGACGAGGCCCTCCACGATCTCTTCCTGAAAAAAGCCGGCGTCTGGCTGGACGACGGCACCATGTTCGGCGCCGGCGGCGAGGGCTTCATGCGCCTGAACTTCGCCTGTCAGCGCGCCACTCTGGCCGAGGCCGTCCGCCGTATCCGCACCGCCGCCGGTATGGCGTGACGGGCGCAATATCATGGAACTCCCGTCATTGCGAAGAGCGCAGCGACGCGGCAATCCGTAATCTCCCCAAGCCTTCCCCCTGGGGGGGATTTCACCGAAGCGCCGCCGGTGGCGGATGAAGCGAGGTGAAATCCTCGGAATGACAGATCCGGAAAGTTTTTCTCTTGTCATTGCGAGGGCACGAAGTGCCCTCGGCAATCCGCATCCCCACGCCGGGGCGTCGAGGACGCCGCCCCCTACGAGGTTGACGGCAGCGTTGTCCCCCGCAGGGCGGGACCCATGTGTCCCGCCCCAAGCCTTCCCCCGTGGGGGCAGGTGGCACAGCGAAGCCGTGACGGATGAGGGGCACAGGGTTTATTCCGCTCCTGCGTGAGCGGGTGACTTTTGGCAATGGCCCCAAAAGTCACCAAAAGGGCCACTTGAAACCCCAGGGTTTCAAGGCTTCCCTGCGCGCTCCCCGGCTCGCTCGTCGCTCCCGTGTCCCGCGCGATCACGGATCGTGGGTGCTCATCGCAGCAAAGTCGAATGCCGTCTGCGTTCTGGACCCGCTGCCGCTCCCGGACAATTATGCAAGCCGTCTTACTCCTCTCGCGGGCGGACACAGAGGTCTCGCGCCAGCACCGGCCCGCGAGGAACGAGCGGCTGCCGGGGCAAGTACCCTTGGGGTGCCCCTACAAGGCTGACGGTGACGTTTCCGCGTCCCACGCCGGTGACGTCGGTCACTGGCTCGAAATGACAGACACTTCTGCCAAACCCGCCTGTCATTGCGAGGGCACGAAGTGCCCGTGGCAATCCGTATCCCCCCGCCGGGCCGTCGAGGACACCGCCCCCTACGAGCTTGACAGCAGCGTTGTCCCCCGCAGGGCGGGACCCACGTGTCCCGCCGCCGTGTTTCGCTCCTGTCCCGGGCGGTTTTCCTCGCCGTTCTGCCCCTGCCCCGGGAGGGCCCCGCGCAGCTCCGTTGGGAGTC
>JAFRSI010000155.1 GCA_017427645.1 Oscillospiraceae bacterium
CCTGGCTGGACGGGAAGCAGAAGAACGTGATCCTGTAATGAAAAAATAATACCCGCCGCCGCGGACCTTCCGTTCCGCGGCGGCTCTTTTGTAAAGTGGTCAAAGGAGAGACCCGATCAGACGGACCGCAAAGGCCGCGACCCAGGCAATGGCGCATTGCCAGGCCACCATGGCCAGGGCCCACTTGGTGCCCAGCTCCCGGCCCACGGAGGTGACGGCTGCCACGCAGGGCGTGTAGAGCAGGGAGAACACCAGCAGCACGGCGGCGGCCAGAGGGGAGAGGGCGGCGGTGATGCCGCCGGCAAACAGGATCTCCAGGGTGGCGACCACGCTCTCCTTGGCCATGAAGCCGGTGAGGAGGGAGGTGACGATCCGCCAGTCTCCCAGTCCCAGGGGCCGCAGCAGGGGGGCGATGACGCCGGCCAGCAGGGCCAGGATGCTGTCGTGGGAGTCGGACACCAGGTTGAAGTGGAGATCAAAGCTCTGGAGCACCCAGACCACGATGGTGGCGAAGAAGATCACGGAGAAGGCCCGCTGCAGGAAGTCCTTGGCCTTCTCCCACAGGAGGCGGGCCACGTTTTTGGGGCCGGGCAGGCGGTAGTTGGGCAGCTCCATGACGAAGGGGACGGCCTCGCCCCGGAAGAGGGTGCCCTTGAACAGGAAGGCCACCAGGATGCCGATGAGAATGCTCAGCAGATACAGGCCGATCATGATGAGGGCGCCGCGGCCGGGGAAGAAGGCGCTGACGAAGAAACCGTAGATGGGGACCTTGGCCGAGCAGCTCATGAAGGGGGTCAGGAGGATGGTCATCTTGCGGTCCCGCTCGCTGGGCAGGGTGCGGGTGGCCATGACCGCCGGCACCGTACAGCCGAAGCCGATCAGCAGGGGCACGATGCTGCGGCCGGAGAGGCCGATCTTTCGCAGGAGCTTGTCCATGATGAAGGCCACCCGGGCGATATAGCCGCTGTCCTCCAGCAGGGAGAGGAAGAAGAACAGCGTGACGATGATGGGCAGAAAGCTGAGTACGCTGCCCACGCCCTCAAAGACGCCGTCGATGATCAGACTGCGGAGGGCGTCGTTGACGTGGGCGGCGGTAAGCAGGCGGTCCGCCGCGGCGGTAAGGGCCTCGATACCGGCGGCCAGCACGTCCTGCAGGAAGGCGCCGATGACGTTGAAGGTCAGCCAGAACACCGCGCCCATAATGGCGATAAAGGCGGGGATGGCCGTATATTTTCCCGTGAGGATCCGGTCCAGGCGCTGGCTGCGCAGGTGCTCCCGGCTCTCCCGGGGGCGGGTCACCGTCTGGCGGCAGACCTTCTGGATAAAGGCAAAGCGCATGTCGGCCATGGCGGCGCTGCGGTCCAGCCCGCGCTCGGCCTCCATCTGGAGAATGATGTGCTCGATCATCTCCTTCTCATTCTGATCCAGGCCCAGCTGCTCCAGAATCAGATTGTCGCCCTCGATGACCTTGCCGGCGGCGAAGCGCACCGGCAGACCGGCCCGGCGGGCGTGGTCCTCGATCAGGTGGATGATGCCGTGGAGGCAGCGGTGGACGGCGCCGCCGTGGTCGGTCACGTCGCAGAAATCCTGGCGCAGGGGGCGCTCCTGGTACTTGGCGATATGGACGGCGTGGTCCACCAGCTCGTCCACGCCGAAGTTTTTGGCGGCGGAGATAGGCACCACCGGGACGCCCAGCTGGGCCTCCATGGCGTTGATGTCCACGGCGCCGCCGTTGGCGGTGACCTCGTCCATCATGTTCAGGGCCACCACCATGGGCACGTCCATCTCCAGCAGCTGCATGGTCAGATACAGATTCCGCTCGATATTGGTGGCGTCCACGATGTTGATGATGGCACGGGGCTTCTCCTCCAGCACGAAGTTGCGGGACACGATCTCCTCGCTGCTGTAGGGGGACATGGAGTAGATGCCCGGCAGATCCGTCACCAGGGTATCGGGGTGGCCCTTGATCTGGCCGTCCTTCCGGTCCACGGTGACGCCGGGAAAGTTGCCCACGTGCTGGTTGGCGCCGGTGAGCTGATTGAACAGGGTGGTCTTTCCGCAGTTCTGGTTGCCCACCAGGGCAAAGGTCAGCGTGGTGCCCTCGGGGAGGGGATCGCCGCTGCCCTTGGGGTGGAAGCGGCCGCCCTCGCCCAGGCCGGGGTGCTCGCTGGGCTGGCGGGCGGACCTGGTGTGAGTCGGCTTCGGCAGCTCCGGCAGCTCCTCGATCTCGATCTGCGCGGCGTCCGCCAGGCGGAGCGTCAGCTCGTAGCCGTGGATCAGCAGCTCCATGGGGTCCCCCATGGGGGCGTATTTCACCAGCGTGATCTCCGTGCCGGGGATCACGCCCATATCCAGAAAGTGCTGGCGCAGGGCGCCCTCGCCGCCTACGGTGCGGATCCGGGCGCTTTTGCCCACGCCGAGATCTCTCAGGGTCATCGGAACATCTCCTTTGAACGGGTTCTCATCTTGGGCCCATTATAATCCATCCCCGTCCGCGGCGCAATAGTCACAACTAACTATTTTTAGCCACGGCTAACAGGCAGATTGGTACAACTAACGGTGAGAACAACGGGGTATCACACTATGCAAAAAAGAGAGCAGCGGCCAAGCAACACTTCATAAGGAAGTTGCCTTGAGGGGCAATACCCGGCTCAAAAGGATATAAAACAGGCGTGACCGCCACGGTCACGCCTGTTTTGCCTGCCTGTTGCGGATTTTTGGGTGCAAAATCCGATGCTCGTTATACCTGTGGACAGCACCAGACCTGACCGACAAACAGGAATTCAACGCGCTCTGTATTACAGCTTCAATACTGCGACGATTTCTTCGCCGTCCATTTCGCCGTTTTCCACAAAGCCCAGGGAACGATAGAGCTCTCTTGCAACCTCGTTCTCCGGCTCGTAAGAAAGCGAGCAATATTCGGCTTTTCCACAGGGCCACGTTCTGATAAAGTCGAGAGCCAGTTTTATCGCTTCTCTACCGTAACCGCGTTTTTGATATCGCTTGTCAATCATCAAACGCCAGAGGGAGTAG